>NZ_CP079822.1:326154-652308 GCF_019334805.1 Rothia mucilaginosa | reverse complement strand
GAGCGGGGACGGCCCCAAGGAGCATTATGAAGAACACTTCCATTCGTCGTACCGCAGCAGCTCTCGCCATCGGTGGCGTTGCAGCAGCTACCATGTCGATGCCCGCTGCAAACGCAGTAGACGGTGCTACCTGGGACGCACTGGCACAGTGCGAGTCCGGTGGTAACTGGTCCATCAACACCGGTAACGGCTTCTACGGCGGTCTGCAGTTCACCCAGCAGTCCTGGAACGGCGTCGGCATGTCCGGCTCCCCCGCGAACGCTACCCGTGCACAGCAGATCGAGGCAGGCGAGCGTCTGCTCGCTATCCAGGGCTGGGGCGCATGGCCCGCATGCTCCGCTAAGCTTGGCCTCTACGGCAAGACCGGCGCAGCTCCCACCTACACCGAGCCCACCACCACCGTGGCTGCACAGTCGCAGACCCAGCAGACCTACACCGCTCCCGCGGCACAGGCTGCACCCGCAGCTCCTGCAGCTCAGGCTGCACCCGCAGCAGCACCCGCTGCACCGGCAGCTCCCGCAGCAGTTGAGGCTCCCGCAGCTCCTGCAGCAGCACCGGCAGTTGAGGCACCCGCCGCTGCTGCACCCGCAGCACAGGCACCTGTCGTGGCAACCCCCAAGGTTGCCGCAGGCACCTACACCGTGGTTCCCGGTGACTCCCTCTCGCTGATCGCTGCAAAGCTCGGCGTTGCAGGTGGCTACCAGGCAATCGCCGCTGCGAACACCGACATCATCTACAACGTTGACCTGATCTTCCCCGGCCAGGTTCTGAACATCCCCGCATAAGGTTTACCCCTGAAGCGGTCGTTCTGACGCTGTACCACAACGCCCCGCCCTTCACCGAAGGAGCGGGGCGTTGTGCGTTAACCTCCGGTAGCGGAGCCGAACGTACCCGGTGAAGGCCGTCGCCGCACACCCTCTCGGGCGGTATCCCGACCGATAGGTAGGCAGAACGCCTCCCGAAGAGACGAGAAACCCAACCTCCACTACACTAGAGAAGAAACAAAAAACAAAACTACGGGAGAACCATGTCTGCCATCACCTTTGAACAGGTCAAGCACCTGGCATCGCTGGCACTCATTGAGATGACCGATGAAGAACTCACCGCGATGGCGTCTGAACTCGACATCATCGTCGCATCCGTTGAGACCATGTCGCAGAAAGCAACTGCCGACATCCCCGCGACCAGCCACCCGATCCCCCTCGAGAACGTCTTCCGCGAAGACGTACCCGTCCCGACCCTCACCCAGGAAGAGGCGCTCTCCGGCGCCCCCGACGCACAGGACGGCAAGTTCCGCGTGCCGGCAATCCTCGACGAAGACTAAGAGGAGACACACCAAGTGAACGAACTGATTCAGCTCACCGCCGCCGAAGCCGCCGCCAAGCTGGCCGCCGGTGAGATTACCTCCGTCGAACTCACCCAGGCGCACCTGGACCGCATCGCAGCCACCGACGGTGCACCCCTGAGCGACAATCGAGCAGACGGCAAGAACGGCCTCAATGCCTTCCTGCACATCAACGCTGAAGAAGCACTCGCCACCGCGGCAGCAGTGGATGCAGACCGCGCGGCGGGCAAGGAACTGCCCCCGCTGGCCGGCGTGCCCATCGCCGTCAAGGACCTCATCGTCACCAAGGGCCAGCCCACCACCGCAGCATCCCGCATGCTCGAAGGCTGGATGAGCCCCTACGACGGCACCGTCACCCGCAAGGTCCGCGAAGCACGCATGCCGATCCTCGGCAAGACCAACCTCGACGAATTCGCAATGGGCTCCTCCAACGAGCACTCCGCGTTCGGCGTGGTCCGCAACCCCTGGGCACTCGACTGCGCCCCCGGCGGCTCCGGCGGCGGCTCCGCAGCAGCCGTTACCGCATTCCAGGCGCCCCTGGCCCTGGGTACCGACACCGGTGGCTCCATCCGCCAGCCCGCAGCGCTGACCGGTAGCGTCGGCGTCAAGCCCACCTACGGCTCCGTCTCCCGATACGGCGTCATCGCCATGGCTTCCTCTCTCGACCAGGTCGGTCCCGTCGCACGCACCGTGCTCGACACCGCCATGCTGCACGAGGCCATCGCAGGCCACGACCCGCTCGACTCCACCTCCCTGCCCGATACGCCCGGCAACTTCGCCGAAGAAGCCAAGGCAGGCGCAGAAGCAGCCCGCAAGGGTGACCTCTCCGGCCTGCGCGTCGGCGTCATCAAGGAGCTCGGCGGCGGCGGCGGCGAAGGCTTCGAGGCCGGCGTGCTCGCGCGCTTCCGCGAATCCGTCGAGGCTCTGCGAGCCGCGGGTGCCGAGATCGTTGAGGTCTCCCTGCCCTCCGTCACCGAGGCAATCAGCGCCTACTACATGATCATGTCCTCCGAGGTCTCCTCCAACCTGGCACGCTACGACGGCGTGCGCTACGGCCTGCGCGTCGTGCCCGAGGACGGCCCCGTCACCATCGAGCGAGTCATGGCCGCCACCCGCGCCGCCGGCTTCGGCCACGAGGTGAAGCGCCGTATCATCCTCGGCACCTACGCACTGTCCGCAGGTAACTACGACGCCTACTACGGCGCCGCACTGCGCGTGCGCACCCTCATCCAGCGCGACTACGCCGCCGCCTTCGAAAAGTGCGACGTGCTGATCTCCCCGACCGCGCCCTCCACCGCGTTCAAGCTCGGTGAGAAGACCGAAGGCGACCCCATGGCCATGTACCTGGGCGACGTCGCAACCGTGCCCGTCAACCTGGCGGGCGTCCCGGCGCTCTCCCTGCCCGGCGGCCTCTCCGAGGAGAACAACCTGCCCGTCGGCATCCAGTTCACCGCACCCGCCCGCGAGGATGCACGCCTCTACCGCGTCGGTGCAGCCCTGGAAGAACTGCTGACCGCAAAGTGGGGCGCACCGCTCTACAAGAGCCTGCCCGACACCGAAACCCTGATCCGCGACTTTGACTTTGGGGGAACCAAGTAATGAGTGAAGAAGTCCTCAGCTTCGAAGAAGCCATCGAGAAGTACGACCCCGTCCTCGGCTTCGAGGTGCACGTCGAGCTGAACACCAACACCAAGATGTTCGACTCCGCACCCAACGAGTTCGGCGATACGCCCAACACCAACATCACCCCCGTCTCGCTCGGCCTGCCCGGCGCGCTGCCCGTGGTGAACAAGACCGCCGTCGAGTCCGCCATCAAGCTCGGCCTGGCGCTGGGCTGCGATATCGCGGATAAGTCCTACTTCGCCCGTAAGAACTACTTCTACCCGGACTCGCCGAAGAACTTCCAGACCTCCCAGGCCGACGGCCCCATCGCCGAAAACGGCTCCCTGGACGTCGAGCTCGACGACGGCACCATCTTCACCGTCGAAATTGAGCGCGCCCACATGGAGGAGGACGCAGGTAAGCTCACCCACGTCGGCGGCGCCGACGGCCGCATCCAGGGTGCAACCTTCTCCCTGGTCGACTACAACCGTGCCGGCGTGCCGCTCATCGAAATCGTGACCCGACCCATCGTAGGTGCCGGCGAGCGAGCACCCGAGCTGGCCCGCGCCTACGTTGCCGCCATCCGCGACATCGTGCGCTCCCTCGGCATCTCCGACGCCCGCATGGAACGCGGTAACGTCCGCTGCGACGCCAACGTCTCCCTCATGCCCAAGGGCGCAGAGAAGTTCGGCACCCGCTCCGAAACCAAGAACGTGAACTCCCTGCGCTCGGTTGAACGCGCCGTCCGCTACGAGATTCGCCGCCACGCCGCAATCCTCGAGCGCGGCGAGAAAGTCACCCAGGAGACCCGCCACTGGCACGAAGACACCCGCGAAACCTCCTCGGGTCGCCCCAAGTCCGACGCCGACGACTACCGCTACTTCCCGGAGCCGGATCTGGTCCCGGTCGTCACCAACAGCGAGTGGATTGAGCGTCTGCGCGCCGAGCTACCCGAACCGCCGGCAGAGCGCCGCCGCCGCCTCAAGAACGAATGGGGCTACTCCGATGAAGAGTTCCGCGACGTTGTGAACGCAGGCGCACTCGACGTCATCGAAGAGACCGTCGCCGCAGGCTCAACCGCAGCAGCAGCCCGCAAATGGTGGATGGGTGAAATCGCCCGCCGCGCAAAGCAGGCTGAGGTTGAGCTCACCGCCCTCGGCGTGGAGCCCGCAACCGTGGTCGCCCTCGAAGCGCTCATCTCCGAAGGCAAGATCAACGACAAGATCGCCCGCCAGGTGTTCGAGTTCGTCCTCGCCGGTGAAGGCACCCCCGCCGAAATCGTTGAGGCACGCGGCCTCGCCGTGGTCTCCGACGACGGCGCGCTCACCGCAGCCGTTCAGGAAGCGCTGGCAGCAATGCCCGACGTCGCCGACAAGATCCGTGCCGGCAAGGTTCAGGCTGCTGGCGCTATCGTCGGTCAGGTCATGAAGGCTACCCGCGGCCAGGCTGACGCCGCCCGCGTGCGTGAGCTGATCCTGGCTGAGTGCGGCGTGGAAGGCTAAGCTTTTCTGCTGACCCGGCTCTAACGAAAGAGGCGCTGTCTCCCGAGGTGGGAGGCGGCGCCTCTTTCGTTATCTCCGTTCTGCTTGGCTTTGCACGTTAGCTCCGCTTGGAAAGGCGGGTATCGTCCTCGTTCCTACAGGGGCACCCGCCCTCGCTTCGCTTCGGGCACCCTGATGTCACGTTCGGACGATACCGCCTTTCCGCGCTGGGGTACTGTGCGGGGGCGGCAGCGTTTTCCGGTTGGGTGCTCGGGTGACCGCTCAGCGAGCCGCTCTCGGCCCCACGGTTGGAGCGTGCCGGTGCACCTTCCGGAAGCGACATCAGGGTACCCTCTCGGGTGCTCTCCGCAGCGAAGCAAGGAGAGAGCGGAGCGCCCGAGAGGGTGGGTTCCCCTGTAGGAGCGTAGGAAGGTGCGCACCGGCCGCATCCTTAGGTAAGGGGAGAGGAACGAGGACGAACGCCGTCCCTCGAGTAGAGAGCAACGTACTTAAACGAAGAACGCTCCGTCCGTATCACTCAGATACAGACGGAGCGTTCTATTTAATGTGAGGTTGGCGTGTCTACAGCCTACTCAGTGACGCCCAGGTTGGTCAGCAGGAACGCGTAATCCCACGCAATCTCACGCCAACGCGTATATCGGCCCGAACCGCCACCGTGACCGCCCGACATGTCAATCTTCAGCAGCGGCACCGGCGACGACGGATCAATCTGCTCACGCAGCGCCGCAACCCACTTCGCCGGCTCCACGTAGAGCACGCGGGTGTCGTGCAGGCTCGTCACCGCAGCAATCGCCGGGTAGCGGACCGGGCGGATGTTCTCGTACGGGGTGTACGACTTCATGTAGGCGTAGACCTCGGGGTCCTCAATCGGGTTACCCCACTCTTCCCACTCCATCGCAGACAGCGGCAGCTCCGGGTCGAGGATGGTGGTCAGCGCATCCACGAACGGTACGGCAGCCAGGCAGGCGGCGTACTTCTCGGGGGCGAGGTTCAGCACGGCGCCCATGAGCAGGCCGCCGGCGCTACCACCGTAGCAGCCGATACGCGCCTCATCAGCCCACGGCTTTGCCGCAATGTAGCTGGTGACGTCCACGAAGTCGGTGAAGGTGTTCTTCTTCGCGAGCTTCTTGCCGTTCTGGTACCAGGAGCGGCCCATCTCGCCGCCGCCACGAATATGCGCAATGACGTAGATGACGCCGCGGTCCAGGATCGACAGCATCGGGATGGAGAACATCGGGTCCATGGACGACTCGTACGAGCCGTAACCGTACTGGATGACCGGGTGCGGCTTGCTCATGTCCAGGTCGGCGCGGTGAATCACCGAGATCGGGATGAGCGTACCGTCCGCCGCAGGTGCCCAGTCGCGGTAGGCGCGGTAGTCCTCGCGGTTGTAGCCGCCCAGCACCGGGGTTTCACGGCGCAGCAGCAGTGTCTGCGACATGGGGAAGTAGTCGTAGACGCGGCGCGGAGTCAGGTACGAGGTGTAGGCGATGCGCAGCACGGGGGAGTAGTTCTCGGCGCGCAGCACGGAGGCGGTGTACAGTTCCTCGTCGAAGCCGGCAGGTTCCATGAAGGTCACGCCGGCCGGGCGGCGGCGGCGCCACTGGATGGGTAGCTGCTCACGCGGTGCGAGGAAGATGCGGGTGGTCGTGTCCGCGCGGGCGGTAACAACCAGGTGCGTTGCGGTGAAGGTGAAGCCTTCCAGGCGCACGTGTTCGCTGTGACGGATGACCGGCACCCAACGCTGCGCGTACTCTTCGAGGCTTTCGCCCTCGCGCGGCATGTCGGCAAGCACCAGCTCGGAGTTCAGCGCATTGTAGTCGTGCTGAATCAGCAGGTGCTGCTCGCCGGCAATGTTGAGCGGCTCGGCATAGTATTCGATGCCCGCGCTCTTGGGGATGAGCAGGGTCGGCTCGCCCTTGGGTTCGCGGGTGGGGATGAGGCGCACTTCCGTGTATTCGGAGTTGGAGCTGGTAATAACCACGGAGGAACGGTCGGAGCTCATGGCGGCGCCGAGCCACATGGTGTTGTCGGGCTCTTCGTAGATGAGGTGGTCTTCGGTGCCCTGTCCGACGTCGTGCACGTACACGCGCCAGGGGCGCCAGGAGTCGTCGGGGACCATGTAGACGAGCTGCTCGGCGTGGTTGATGAAGAAGGAGCCCGCCGCAATGTTGGGGATGGTGTCTTCGAGGAAGGAGCCGGTTTCCATGTTGAGGAAGCGCTGCTCGTAGCGTTCGTCGCCCTTCTCGTCCACGGAGATGCTCAGCAGCTTGCCGTTACGTGCAGGCTGGAAGCTGCCGAGGGAGAAGAACTCCATGTCCTTTGCGTATTCGTTGCAGTCGAGGATGACGACTTCACCTTCGAGTACTTCGCCGGGGGTGACGGTCGGCGGGGTGTAGCGCACCACCTCGTCACCCTCGTGCAGGGCGGGGTAGCGGTAGAAGACGGGGTACTGGCCGCCGGGCACCATGCGGCTGTAGTACCACCAGTCACCGATACGGTTCGGGACGGTCAGATCCGACAGCAGGGTGCGGTCCTTGATTTCGTTGAAGATGGATTCGCGGAGGGGCTGCTGGTCTGCGGTGACAGCTTCGGTGTATTCGGCTTCTGCCTTGAGGTAGTTGAGGACCTCTTCGCTTTCCTTGTCGCGGAGCCATTCGTAGGGGTCGATGAAGACGTCGCCGTGGTGTTCGCGGCGGTGCTCGACCTTCTTCGGTACGGGCGGGGTGAGGTTCTGTTCAGCCATGCTGCCACCTCTTTCATTGAGTTATGGGTTTGTGAATGGTGTGTGCCGTCTGCGCCCGCGTTCCTGCGCCGCCGGGTGGCGGGGAGGATGCGCGGGGGAGTGTGGGCACGCCTAGTTCTAGTGTATCGAAGAGTGAGGCAGGCTACTATATTGCGGCATGTGCGGGGCTGCCCGGCTCAGCCTGTGGAAGCCCCGCGGTAGCCTCGCCGGGGCGTGCGCGTTTATCGGCTAGTTGGCGCGTCCCTTAATGGACATGAGCGTGCGGCGGCCCGCCTTGTTCGCCTTCGTGAAGGCGCGGTTACTCTGCCGGTACTCGCGCTCCTGAGAACGCAGGCGCAGGCGCGCGGATTCCGCCATCATCCTGCGGTAGCGATCGAAGCGCTCGGGGTCGAGGGAACCGTCGGCGAGCGCCTGCTGCACCGCGCATCCCGGTTCGGAGCCGTGGGAGCAGTCGCTGTACCGGCAGGCGGCGGCGTAGCTGGAGACGTCGTCGAAGGTTTCGTCAATCGCGGCGCTATCGCTCGTGGCGGCGAGGGCTCGCACGCCCGGAGTGTCAATCAGTACCGTGCCAGATGATGATTTTGCGTTGGTCGAGCCTCCTTCGCTTGAGCCTGTCACACCGGGCAGAACAATCATTTGGCGGCTGGTGGTGGTGTGCCGCCCCTTGCCGTCGGCATCGCGAACCGCGGAGGTCGCCTGCACCTGGTTCTCTGCGGCGTCTTCGCGGGGGTCGGCTCCGGGGTTCAGCAGGGCGTTGACGAGGGTAGATTTGCCGGCGCCGCTGCGGCCCAGGAACGCGGCGGTACGCCCGGCGACAAGCTCCGCAACTGGGGCGGGGTCGTAGCCGTTATCCGTGCAGACGGTGAGTACCGCATCCACGCTGCCCGCGAGGGATTCCTCGTAGCCGGCGAGCTGTTCAGCCGTCACCAGGTCGCCCTTGGTGAGAATCAGCGCGACCTGCACCCCGGAGGCGTGCGCCAGGGCGGTGTAGCGTTCGATTCGCCCGATGGACGGCTCGGGAAAGCAGGGCTCAACAATGCAGAGCATATCCACGTTGGCGGCGACGGGCTGATCTGCGGATTCGCGGGTGGCGCTGGGGCGGGTGAGGTAGCTTCGGCGGGGCAGAATCGCGAGGGGTTTATGCTCCGCGGGCTGGCTATCGCTACCGGTCCCGGGGATGGGCTGGGCGAGCACCCAGTCGCCCACGACGGGGTACTCTTCTTCACCGTAGTCATTTTCGACCGGACGCAGGGGAGCGGAAAGCTTCACGAGTTCGCCCCGCTCGCAGGTCAGTAGCTCGCAGCGGGTGCGGTGCACGGCGCTGACGCGGGCGAGGGTGAAATCATCAAGGGTACCCCCGATGGTGAACGCGGCGCGGATTGCCGAGCCCTGCCAGGAGGGGTCGAAGCCGAGGGTCTCTAAGGTGTATGAGGCGGAAGTATCGGTCACAGGAATAGCCTTTCAAGGTTGTGGCGCCCGGTTGGTTGCGGAGCCCGGATAGCGCGCCGGGGGGGGGAAGTGGGCGCTTAAAAGGTTCGTTCTTTTTCAGGTTTCACCGTTTACAACAGCGAGGCGCGGGCGCCGGCACGGATGCGGCGGGCGGCAAGGACCGTCAGCCCCAACCCGATAGCGGCGTAGAGTACTGCCAGGGCTGTGTCTGCCGCCAGGAGCGCGAAGAAATTCGGGGTAGTGCTGCTCGCAATACTGCCAGAGGTATCTAAAGCCTGCACCAGCCGGGAGCCGGGAACCCAGGAACATACCCAGGCAAGCCACGCCGGATAGGTACTCACCGGCACAATCACGCCCGCGCTCACTGGCAGAATAATCGACAGAAAATTCGACCCCGTGTACGGATCCGACAGGTACAGACCGAGCCCGGCGGCAAAAATGCCCAGGCAGACCCCGCCCAGAACCGCAACCGGCATCAGCGCAATGGCTCCAATCAGAAGCCCCGAAGCCGCCCCGGTAGAGGGTGCCGTGAGGGACAGTAACCACACGATGCCCACATTGCTCAGACCCGTCACGGATGCCAGCAACGCGGGTACCGCCGCCGCACCGAGCCAGTAGCCAGCATCCACCGGGCGAGCCGTACACACGTACTCGAAGACGCCAATCCACCGGTCGGTGGCAACGCGCGCGACAATACCGGCTGCCACGGAGCTGAGGGTGGCAATCAGAGCAGACGCGCAGCCGATGCGTACTGTATCGTTCGCGGCAAGATCAGCGCCCAGAAGCACCGTGAAAAGCACGTTAAGACCGGGTACGAGAACCAGGGTCGTGATGGCCGTTCCGAGGGTTGCGAAGGTAATAGAAGATGACCAGCCAATAGAGGCGGTCGACAGAGCCCGACGCGCCACGCTAGGCAGAGCGGCAGAAGAGAGAATACGCACGCTACATCGCCCCCAGGGTGCCGCGACGACGGGCGGAGGCGAGAGCCTTCCGAGCAAAGAGGAACGCGCACAACGCCCAGATGAAGCTCACGACCAGGGTCTGAATTACGGGCAGGAGTGCATCCGTCGGGGTAGTGATGGCGGTACGCCCAAGTAGGAGGTGAACCGGCGCCTGCAGGGGAATGAGCACGCCCGCGGCATCCAGCCAGGCGGGCGCTTCAATGGTCGTGAAGAGAACCCCGGAAAGAATAAAAACCGGCACGAGGAGCAGCTCCTCGTAGGCGATAGCGTTCGGCGTCGCCACGAAGAACACCGCAATCATGAACGTGACCGACAGGCAGGCAAGCCATAGCAGAGGAACGCCCAGAATGTAGCGCGGCCAGAGCGCAGAAAAGTCGGTGACCTGCGGGTTAAGCGTCACAAGAGCCCAAAACGCCCACGACAGAGGTAGAGCCGCCAAACCCACAATGGAGGCGCTCGAAACGATAGCCGCCAGCACCCGCACCGGAGAAATCGACCCCGAACACAGGTACACGAGGGTCCCGCGGAAACGCTCAAAATTGATGATGCCCGCAGACACGATGCAGACCGACCACATGCCCACAATGCCCGCGCGGGTCCACGCGAGGGTCGGGTCAACGGAGTGACCCGCGGAGCTCTGCGCCGCCGCATGCACCGCAAGAGCCTGAATAATAACCGACCCGAGTACCGTACTGATGAGCAGCTGAATGAAGTAGGGGACCGTCAGGAACTGGCGCAGGCTAAAGCCCATGAGTCGCAGTTGGCGGGCGCACTCCTGCCACAGGTCGTACCGTCGACCCTGCCGCTGGAACTCTTCCGAGCGTTGCGTCTGAGCGTTCATCGCTTGAGCCCCTCCGCCATTGCCAGGTATGCCTCTTCCAGAGTCGCCGGGCGCGTGTACGGCTCGGTCCGCGCCCCGATGCGTGCGGCGGCAAGCCCCTCCGCCAGGACGCGGTGCGCCGCGCCCGCCTCGAAGGTGGCGCGCTCGCCGTGCCAGTAGAGAGTGAGTTCCCAGCCGGAACCGCGCGGGGCAAAAAGTACCGCCGCCTGATTGCCGAGGAATCCGCGCAGCGTATCAAGACCCTTGGTTGCGTTGGCGTCAACCTGAACCACGGTCGTGGCGGCAATGCCGGCGTGTGCGGCAACATCCTCGAGGCTACCGCTCACAGCGACGGAGCCGGCACCCAAAACGGTGATGGTGTGCGCCAGATCCTCAATTTCGCCCAGCAGGTGGCTCGTCAGCAAAATGGCGGCACCGTCTTCTGCCAGAGAACGGATCAGGGCACGCACGGTCATAGCGATATCGGGGTCGAGCCCGTTCGTTGGCTCATCCAGCAGGAGCAGAGCGGGGGAGCCGAGCGTAGCGCGGGCAATGTGCAGGCGCTGCTTCATACCGCGGGAGAACTCCTGAACGGGGCGCGCCGCCGCATCGGTGAGTTCCACGCGGGCTAGGGCGTGGTCCACCTCGCGCCGCCGGCTCCGCCCGGAAACCCCCGCAATATTGGCGAAGAACAGCAGGTTGTCGCGGGCGCTGGCGCGCGGGTAGAAGCCGTTATCCCCGCCCAGCGCGAGACCCACGTGACGGCGCGCCCGCTGCGGGTGGGCGATGGCGTCAATACCGTTCACGGTGAGGCTACCGCTGGTGGGAGTAAGCAGGGTTGAGCACATCTGCACGGTCGTCGTTTTGCCCGCACCGTTGGGACCGAGGAGGGCGTGGATCTCGCCGGAGCTAACGTGAAGTGACACCCGGTCGACTGCGGTAAAGGTATTTTCACCTTTGCCAAAGACACGGCTGAGTTGTGCGGCGTCAAGAACAAGAGACATATAGGTAACCTTCGGGTATGACCCTCTGGCTCCTATACCGGAGGGATACTGTGCAGGGTAAACGGTGTAGTGAACAAACGGTGTAGTGAACCGCGCCCTGCGTGAGTGTATGTGTAGTCCCAGTGTACCGAAAAGAACATGTAAAAGTGATGAGGGTTACTATGTGGGTGGTGGGGGCGCCTCCGCATCTCGATTGCCTCGCCCTCGGATTGCCCAGGCATCGTCACTAACGTTTTGTTGCAGGCGGTTTTTTGTTACGGGCGTTAAAAAACGTCATCTTTGCAATGAAATGTCTTAAAGTGCCGTGCACCCACAAAATCCTTGACCCCGCCCCGTGCCCTATGACACCCTAATGACAGGTCAAGAGCGCCAGCGACAAGCCCCAGCTAGCTGGCCGGCAACCCTCCTCCGCGGTGGGGTGCCCTGGGTGAAGACCGGGCGGCACGCAAAAGCGTGACGCAAGCGCGGGACCGATGTGACCGAATCCGGTACATCAATCGTGACAGGATTATTCGACGACGATTCCTGTACCGCTCGGCATGCGGCCCCCTAACTATCCCCTTAGGAGAGCCACGCATGAGCAACAACACTACCGTCCCGACTCCCGCCAACCCCGCCGGTTGGAAGTTCGAAACCCGCCAGATCCACGCAGGTCAGGCGCCGGATGCCGCAACGGGAGCTCGGGCACTACCTATCTACCAGACCACCTCTTTCGTCTTTGAAAGCGCCGAGCAGGCAGCGAACCGCTTCGCCCTCGCCGAGCTAGGCCCCATTTACACCCGCCTCAACAACCCCACCCAGGAAGTTATCGAAAACCGTATCGCCTCCCTGGAAGGCGGCGTTGGTGCGCTGTTGCTGGCATCCGGCCAGGCAGCTATCACCTACGCAATTCTGAACATCGCCGGTGCGGGCGACCACATCGTTGCTTCGCCTTCCGTGTACGGAGGTACCTACAACCTGCTCAAGTACACCCTCGCCGACCTCGGCATCGAAACCACCTTCGTTGAGGACCCGGATAACCTGGACGAATGGCGCGCCGCGGTTCGCCCCAACACCAAGCTGTTCTACGGCGAGTCCGTGCCCAACCCCCGCAACGACGTGCTCGACATTGAGCCTATCGCAGCAATTGCGCACGAAAACGGTGTACCCCTGATCGTGGACAACACCGTACCCACCCCCTACCTGCTGCGCCCCATCGAGCACGGCGCGGACGTGGTCGTCCACTCCGCAACCAAGTACCTGGGTGGCCACGGCACCTCCATCGGTGGCGTAATCGTTGACTCCGGTAACTTCGACTACGGTGCAGACCCCGAGAAGTTCCCCAAGTTCAACCAGCCCGCCCCCGGCTACCACGGCCTGGTTTACGCCCGCGACCTGGGCAAGGACTCCGCATTCGGCGCGAACCTCTCCTACATCCTGAAGGCGCGCGTCTCCCTGCTGCGTGACACCGGCGCCGCCATCTCCCCGACCAACGCCTTCAACATCGGCATCGGTCTGGAAACCCTCTCCCTGCGCATCGAACGCCACATTGAGAACGCCACCAAGGTCGCCCACTGGCTCGAAGCAAACCCGCAGGTCGAGAAGGTCATCTGGGCTGGCGTGGAATCCTCCCCCTGGTACGAGCGTGCGCAGAAGTACCTGCCCAAGGGCCCCGGCGCGGTGCTCGGCTTCACCCTCAAGGACGCAACCCTGGAGCAGACCCGCAACTTCGTTGACGCACTGAAGCTGCACTCCAACGTGGCGAACATCGGTGACGTGCGCTCGCTCGTGATTCACCCCGCCTCCACCACCCACGCTCAGCTTTCCACTGAGGAGCTGGAGAAGATTGGTGTGTACCCGAACTTCGTCCGCCTGGCAGTCGGTATCGAGAACATTGACGATATTCTCGCCGACCTGCAGCTGGGCTTCGACACCCTCTCCTAAACGGTGATGCAACCCGCAGGTGGACCGGTAAGCTACGGCTTCTCGGTCCACCTGCGGATTCCCCATTACGGAGCATTTTGTCACTGCGCGGCACTGATGCCGCCCAACCCGTTACTCCTTATTACCCACAGACAAGTACCCCGCTCACACCCGGCACCATCTCGCCGGCCAACCCAGTGAAGGGAACCCCATGACTACCCAGAGCACTAGCCAGCCCGGTACCTCCCAGCCCGGCACTATCAACCTGCCTGTCACCGCACCCATCCCCGTGGCGGGCACTCAGCGCGAGCACCCCGAAGCGCAAGGCTACCTGCGTCAGCTGAACATTGGCGACCTGGAGCTCGAATCCGGCGTGACCCTGCCGCAGGTCACCATCGGCTACGAAACCTGGGGTACCCTCAACGAGGCTGGCGATAATGCCATCCTGATTCTGCATGCGCTCACCGGTGACACGCATGTCTCCCGCGGCGTACCGACCCCCGACATGCCCGCCCCGCTGATTCGCGCTATCGAATCGGACGGCTGGTGGGAAGGCATCGTGGGCCCCGGGTCGGTCGTGGACACCAACCGCTACTTCGTGATTGCCCCCAATATTTTGGGCGGCTGCTACGGCTCCACCGGCCCGGCAAGCATCATCCCCGAGGGCTACCCGGGCGCCGGTGAGCACTGGGGCTCCCGCTTCCCGCAGGTGAGCATCCGCGACTCTGTGCGCGCTGAGGCGCGCCTGGCGCGTGCCCTGGGCGTGACCAGCTTCCGCTACGTGATTGGTGGTTCCCTCGGCGGCGCTCGCGCCCTGGAGTGGGCGGTAACCAACCCCGAGCTGGTGCGCGGATGCGCGGTGATTGCCTCCGGTCCTTCGGCGACGGCGGAGCAGATTTCGTGGGCTCACACCCAGAACATTGCGATTCGTTCGGATGCTAACTTCGCCGGCGGCGACTACTATTCCGGTCCCGCGCCGGTAAACGGTCTTGCCCTGGCACGCCGTATCGCGCACACCACCTACCGCAGCCCTGCCGAGCTGGAGCACCGCTTCGGCCGCGAAGAGGACCGTGGCGAAAGCACCGTGGGCGGCTCGCTGGGTGAGCCGCGTGGCCGCTACGCCATCGAAAGCTACCTGGACCACCACGGCGCCAAGCTGGTTGAGCGCTTTGACCCGAACAGCTACCTTGCCGTGAATGAGGCACTGATTTCGCACGATGTGGCGCGTGGCCGCGGCACCCTGGCGCAGGCGCTGGCGCACACCGATTGTGAGTGGACGATTGCGGCGGTGAACACGGACCGTCTGTTCTTCGCGCATGAGTCGCACCGTCTGGCGGAGGCGCTGCCCACCCCGGTGCCCGTGGATATTATCGAGTCGAACCACGGCCATGACGGCTTCTTGATTGAGGCGAAGCAGGTGGAGAAGATTCTGGCGCGCGCCCTGGGTGTTGAAGATGAATCTGCTACCCCGAGCGAGGCGCAGCGTGAGCGTGAGGCGCTGGACTCGATGACTCGTCTGTACGGCGCTGTTACTCGCTAACTCAACCGGCGCCCGGGTCCGTTACGCGCATCCCGCTGAATGTTGTTTTATCCATACAGTTGGTGTGGGATTGTGAGGGAATGGCTGGGTATTCTCAGCTGTCCTTCCGCCCACCGAGAATTAACCTTCACCCTCAGGGTTATGTAACAGAATGCCGGGTGTTCGCATGATGTGAGCACCGGCATTTCTTTGCATCCGCATGAAGAGTATCGTGCCAGGTCAGGGAATATTTTCCGGTTTTTTAGGTGCTTTTGAAACCGCCGCGAGATACTGCGGAAGTAGCCTTCTGTTGCGCTGGAAGGTAAAGGTTCTCGGTTTGCTTTAGACCCGCTCTAACCCCATAGCATTAAAGCTGTGGTAAGTATTCAAGAGGTAGCGGAGCAGTTGGGGGTGAGCACCCACGCCCTGCGGTACTACGAGAAAGAGGGGCTCATCGCGGTGCCCCGTGATGCTCACGGAACTCGCGTTTTTGACGAGGAGTCCATCTCCTCGGCACGGTTTATTGCTACCTGCCGTCAGGCCGGCATGAGTCTTGCCGACATTCGTACAATCTTGGACAATCCGGATGATCACGCCCTCTCCGTTGAAGTGATGGAACGTGCCCGCCGAAAGATTGAAAACGAGATTGCGGGGTTGCAACAGAACCTTGAGCACCTGGATCGCCGTATTCAGGAGCACCGCCGTCACCTCGACGGCACCCGCTAGATAGCCATCTAGTTTTCATGCACACACAGCATGTAACGCCCGGTAATCCCAATGTAGGGAATACCGGGCGTATTTTTGTGCTCAGCTTTCACACTCAGCTACTCACCCCTAGTTACTGGGTATTTTCAGCCCAAAGATTTAACCCCAGGTAGCTTCCTCGGGGTTGGCACCGTGCGCACGAGCATTCTCGTAGATGACATCCCGCAACCATTCTGCAAGCCCAGGCGCAAGCTTCTCGTAGTGCGCCTTAAAGCGGGCATCCTCAACATAGCCGCGCGCCAGAATCGCGTGCTTGGCGGGGGTGACCTCAAAGAAGAACAGGGAGGCGCGGTGCCGCTCGGCGAGCGCGTTCGCCTTCTCGCTGCCCGGCTGCACGCCGCGGTTGAATGCCTCGACGAGGGCGCGTTCCACCTCCTCAACCTGCTGTTTACCGTTCTGCCAGTCGGCACGGTCCATTGACGCAGTACGGCGCTGGTACTCGGCCCAGTCGTCAGTTTTTCCGTAACGCTCCTGCGCTTCCTGTTGGTGGGCGAGGCTGAATCCCTCGCCCATAATTTCTGCTTTCTCAGCAGCGCTGAGCTGCTCATTCTTAGGTGCCATAGCGTCCTCCAAAAGATGTTCGATGGTTTCAAGCATGCGCCCGTACGCGACGATTTTGCGTTGAAGCATATCCCGCTGAGCGAGTAGATGCTCGGTGCTGTTCGCTTCGTCCTGCAGTATTTTGTGAATGGCATCAAGGCTCATGCCGGTGGCGCGGTATCCCATGATGACGGTGATTCGTTCAAGGTCTGTATCGGTGTAGTACCGGTACCCGTTGAACTCATCATGTGCCGGGTTGAGTAAGCCCCGCTGCTCCCAGTGGTGAAGCGTGCGGACTGTGAGCCCATGCAATGATGCCGCTTCTCCCACGGTGTATTCGTGCTGCCCGTCAGGTGGTGTTATGTTCGCGTCCATGGTTTCACTCTAAAACCTCACGTTAGGTGAGGGTCAAGCTAGCGGCGGAACCTGCGGTGCAGGTTTGTGGGGGAGTCCTCGCTAAGATGGGTTCATGAGCGAAAACAAATACGTCGTCGAATACACCCGCCCCGAGAACGAACGTGCAGGCACCCACCTGGTGCTCATGCTGCACGGCTACGGCTCCCAGGAGCACGATTTGCTGTCTCTGGCGGCGCACCTTCCGCAGGAGGGCTTCACCTACGCCTCCATGCGTGCACCGCAGCCGGTTGGCACCCAGTTCTCCGCGGACTCGACCGGCGCCTACATTGCCGCAGATGCTATCGGCTACCAGTGGTACCCGCTGAACCAGCAGCTCGAATCTGACCAGCGCGCCATCGAGCAGGCCAGCGACTACGTGCTGGAGTGGGTACGCGCGAACCGTGAACCGTACGCTTCGGTGACCCTGCTGGGCTTCTCGCAGGGTATGGGTATCGCAACTTCGATGGTGCGTCACGCCCCCGGCGAGTTCGCCGCTGTGGTGGGTCTGTCCGGCTATGCGGTAGATTCTGATTCGCCGTACTTCAAGGACGAGGAGCTGAAGAAGACCGAACTGCCGGTGTTCTTTGGCCGCGACCAGGAAGACCCCGTCATCCCGCAGCAGATGGTGAACTACACCTACGACTGGATCCGCAAGTACACTGACGGCATTAAGGTTCTGTACGCCGGTGCGGGTCACGGCGTGAGCGCCATGGAGATTCGCCATGTGGGCGAGTTCCTGGAGGTGAAGGTGCAGGGTAAGGAGCCGCGTATTCGTGCGCAGAAGGTTGCGGAGGCGACCGGCACCGCGGAAGGCGCTGACGCCTAAAACGGCTACATGTAAAGCCCTCGGGTCTGATGACTCGGGGGCTTTACTGTAGTTCTGCTTCCGCGTGGGATGCACGGTTCCGCTTGGAAAGGCGGTTATCGTCCTCGTTCCTACAGGGCACCCGCCCTCGCTTCGCTTCGGGCACCCTGATGTCACGTTCGGACGATACCGCCTTTTCGCGCTGGAGTTAGCAGGCCTGCCTGTAGAGCTGTGCGGGCGCGGCCGCGTTTTCCGGATGCGCCCTCAGGGTGTCAGCCCGGACGCTCTCCGCAGCGAAGCGAGGAGGGGCGGAGCGTCCGGGTGACGGGTGCCCCTGCGTAGGCGCGGAGGAAATATGTGGCGCCCCGCCCCTGCTTAGTGAGGGGAGTGTTAGTCCTCGTGCGCAACCTTCACGGTCACGCCGTTGAAGGTCACGGTGTCGCCGGGGTGCAGCTGCTTGCCGCGTGCTTCCTCAATGTCGCCGTTGACCTTTACCAGGCCGTGCTGAATGACCTCGCGTGCCTGCGCGCCGTCCTCTACGAGGTTGGCGAGCTTGAGGAACTGGCCGAGGCGGATCATGTCGTCGCGAATAAAAATTTCTTCCATGCCTTCTAGTTTATCCCGCTGGGTGCATCCTGGTTTCCAGAGATTTGGGGGAGTGGCGAGGGGCAAGAGCATACCCAGGGGTGGGGTGGTGATGGTACCCTAGTGTCTTGCATCAAAAAGTGTGCATATTGCGCCGATGAGCGCGAATATGGGCGCCCCGTTCTGGGCGGCGTCCCTTATGAACCCGAACTCACGCACGTCACAGCCGGTGGCGGGGCAGAAGGAGTAACTATGGCTGAAAAGTCCACCCTCGATAACGTTATTGCGCTCGCGAAGCGCCGCGGCTTTGTTTTCCAGGCCGGTGAAATTTACGGCGGTTCCCGCTCCGCATGGGACTACGGCCCCCTCGGTGCAGAGCTGAAGGAAAACATCCGTCAGCAGTGGTGGCAGCGTTTCGTCCGCTCCCGTGCGGACATGGTTGGCCTGGACTCCTCTGTTATTCTGCCTCGTGCGGTGTGGGAGGCATCCGGTCACGTGGCGACCTTCACCGACCCGCTGGTTGAGTGCCTGTCGTGCCACAAGCGTCTGCGTCAGGATCACCTGCTGGAGAACTTTGAGGCGAAGAAGGGCCGCGCGGCTGAGGGTATGGAGGAGATTGCTTGCCCGAACTGTGGTACTCGTGGTGAGTGGACTGAGCCGCAGAACTTCTCCGGTCTGATGAAGACTTACCTGGGCCCGGTTGATAATGAGGAGGGTCTACACTTCCTGCGCCCCGAGACCGCTCAGGGTATTTTCGTGAACTTCAACAATGTGGTCACTGCTTCTCGTAAGCGCCCGCCGTTCGGTATTGGCCAGATTGGTAAGTCGTTCCGTAACGAGATCACTCCCGGTAACTTCATTTTCCGTACTCGTGAGTTCGAGCAGATGGAAATCGAGTACTTCGTGCACCCGGATGACGCTGATAAGTACTTCAACGAGTGGGTTGAGGACTGCTGGAACTGGTTCGTTGACCTGGGTATTAACCCGGATAACATGCGCCGCTTCGACGTTCCTAAGGAGGAGCGTGCACACTACTCGGCTGGCACTATTGACGTTGAGTACCGCTTCGGCTTCCAGGGTTCCGAGTGGGGTGAGCTGATGGGCGTTGCGAACCGTACCGATTACGACCTGGGCGTGCACAATGAGCACTCTAACGCGAAGCTTGAGTACTTCGACCAGGCAACCGGCGAACGTTACGTGCCGTACGTGATTGAGCCGTCCTTCGGCCTGACCCGCTCCATGATGGCGTTCCTGGTTGACGCATACGTCGAGGATGAGGCGCCGAACACTAAGGGTGGCGTGGACAAGCGCGTCGTGCTGAAGCTTGACCCGCGCCTGGCACCGGTGAAGGCTGCTGTTCTGCCGCTGTCGAAGAAGGCTGAGCTGTCTGAGCCGGCAACTAAGCTGGCGAATGAGCTGCGTGGCCTGTGGAACGTGGACTACGACGAGGCGGGCGCTATTGGCCGCCGTTACCGCCGCCAGGATGAGATTGGTACCCCGTTCTGCATCACCGTGGACTTTGACACTCTTGAGGACCAGGCTGTGACCATCCGCGAGCGTGACACCATGAACCAGGAGCGTGTGGCTCTGGATCAGGTGAAGTCTTACCTGGCTGCACGCCTGGCAGGCTAAAAATAATTCATAACATGGTCGGCGGGTAGCCTCTTAGAGCGAAAGAGGCTACCCGCCGTCGTGTATTTGGGCTACCCTGGTTAGACTGATTGGCACGTTTGACGCGAGCGAAGGAAAGGTGCACGGATATGGCTGAACGCCTCAGCGAAAAATTTGAGATTCGCCCTTGGCAGGAGGGTGATGACCTTGCCCTGCTTGAGATATGGAACTCTGCCCGCAATGAGGTTGAGGAGCGCCAGCGTGGCCTTTTCGGCCCGGATACGGATGCGCCGTTTAGCCGCACCCTGGTGGTGACTGCTTCGGGTGTGCCGGTGGCTGCGGGTACTGTGGTGGCTTCGATGCTGCATCCGACGCGTCTATGGTCCTACATTGAGGTGGCAGCTGATCACCGCCGTCAGGGTATTGGTACTGCCCTGCTGGATGCGTTGCGTGAGATTGCGGCGGCGCACGGTCAGACCACTGCTTTGCGTGTGAAGCTGTCGCCGTTTAGTGACGGTGAGGAGTTTGCGCAGGCTGCTGGTATGAAGCTGATTCAGCGTTCCCGTATGGTGCGTGTGGAGCCGGGTGCGATTCCTCCGGTGTCTTTGCGTGAGGATGCTGACGGCAACGAGACTCAGGCGATTGAGGATTTGGCGACCGGTTCGGTGGAGCTGACGGCCGCGCTGTGGGAGTTCTACCGCCGCTCCCACGATTGGGATGTTCCCGCTGAGGTGGGCCTGGGCACCGTGAACCGCTACTTCCTCTCGGATGAGGTGCGTGCCTTTGGTGCCGTGGTGCTTCGTGACCATATTCGTGAGGCGGCTGCAGAGGGTAAGAAGGGCCCGATTGTGGCGTTTGCGGTGAGCTACCACCCCTTCGAGACTGACCCGGAGGCGGCGCTGGTGAATGAGAACACCGCCACCGAACTGCTGCTGGGCTACGACTTCGATAATGAGGGCGCCGTGGAGGCGATTATGCAGGTGCTGTCCCTGCTGAGTGCTAAGTACCCGGTGCTGGTTGAGGTTGATGACTCTATGGAGGCGCTGGTTCAGGTGACCGACGTGCTGCTGCGCGCCGGTACTGCTTCGGTGGAGGGCGATCCGACCTATATTTACGTGACCGAGTAGGTTACTAGGTAGATTCACGGTACCGAGCCTGCTGGCTGACGCTTGCCAAAAGGGGCGGGGGAGCGGAATGCTTCCCCGCCCCTTTGGTGTACCTGCGCCTCCTTGCGGTTGCTGAGCCTGCGCCGTGCCGCTGTGCCGTGCCGCTGTGCTGTGCCCGCTGTACCCCCTCAGCTGAGTCCGGTTCTCGATTTGCCCCCGTATGCCACAATATAGGGGTGAATTCTGAAGCACCCCGTCTTACCCTTCCGCCCCTGAAACTGGGCAAACTGACCGTTGATACTCCCGTGGTTCTCGCCCCGATGGCCGGCGTGACCAATAAGGCTTTCCGCCGCCTCTGCAGTGAATATGGCGGTGGCCTGTACGTGACCGAAATGGTGACTGCGCGCGCCCTGGTGGAGCGTAAGCCCGAGTCCATGCGCATTATTGAGCATGACCCGGACGAGAAGATCCGCTCCATCCAGATTTACGGTGTGGACGCGGTCAACGTCGGTAAGGCTGTGCGCATGGTCGTTGAAGAGGACCGCGCTGACCACATTGACTTGAACTTTGGCTGCCCGGCTCCTAAGGTGACTCGCCGCGGTGGCGGTGCCGCCCTGCCCTGGAAGACTGACCTGTTCACGGCGATTGTGCAGACCGCGGTGAAGGAGGCGTCCCGCAACGATATTCCGTTGACCATTAAGATGCGTAAGGGCATCGACGATGAGCACATCACGTTCTTGGAGTCCGCCAAGATTGCTCGTGATGCTGGCGTGGCCGCGATTGCCCTGCACGGTCGTACTGCGGCGCAGCATTATTCGGGTAAGGCTGACTGGGATTCGATTGCGCAGCTGCGCGAGCTGATTCCGGATGTGCCGATCCTGGGTAATGGCGATATTTTCTCCGCTGAGGATGCGGTGCGCATGGTTGAGCAGACCGGCGTGGACGGCGTCGTGATTGGTCGCGGCTGCCAGGGTCGCCCGTGGCTGTTTGGTGACCTGCAGAATGCGTTTGAGGGTTCGTCGGAGCGTATCCGCCCGACCCTGACTGAGGTATCGGACATGATTTACCGCCACGCAGAACTGCTGGTGGAAACCTTCGGCGATGAGACTCGAGGCCTGCGTGAGATCCGCAAGCACGTGGCGTGGTACTTCAAGGGCTACCCGGTTGGCGGTGAGCTGCGCGCGAAGATGGCTCAGGTGCCCGACCTGGCGACCTTCCGTGAGCTGATTGCTCAGCTGGACCACTCGATTGGTTACCCGGGTGCCGCCGTGGAGGGTTCGCGCGGTCGCGCCGGCAGCCCCAAGCAGCCGCACCTGCCCGATGGCTGGCTGGATTCGCGTATCCTGGGGGATGCTGAGCGTCTGGGCCTGGTGGAGGCCGAGCTGGATATTTCCGGCGGCTAAACACCGTTACTTGTGTGCCGCGGCGTGCTGTTTGCGCGTCGCGGCGCATCCTTTTTGCGAGCCTGTTCGCGCGCTATTTCCCGCTCCTGCACCGCCTGCAGGCGCTACCTGTTGACCCCCACCGTAGAATTGAGTTTATGGCTGGATTAATCCGCAAAGAAGACATTGACGAAGTCCGCGCCCGTACCGATATCCGCGAAATCATTGAAGGCTACGTGAGCCTCAAAAGCGCCGGTATAGGCACCTTCAAGGGGCTGTGCCCGTTCCACGACGAGCGCACGCCCTCCTTCAATGTGCGCCCGCAGGTCGGCTCGTACCACTGCTTCGGCTGCGGTGAATCCGGTGACGTGTACTCCTTCGTCATGGCGATGGAGCACACCAGCTTCGTTGAGACGGTGGAGCGTCTTGCCGCGCGCATCGGCTACACCCTGCACTATGAGGGCGGTAAGCCCGGCGACCGCTATGAGGCGGGTATGCGCCGCCGCCTGCTCGACGCGCACAAGATGGCCGCCGAATTCTTTGAACGCAACCTTTACTCGCCGGACGCGCAGGAGGCGCAGCGCTTCCTCGGCGCCCGAGGCTTCGACCCCGCCGCAACCCGCAAGTTCGGTGTCGGCTACGCCCTGCGAGGCTGGGACCATCTGCTCAAGCACCTTCGCTCCCAGGGCTTCACCGATGAGGAGCTGAAGGCGACCGGCATGTTCTCGGAGGGTAACCGCGGCCTGTACGACCGCTTCCGCGGCCGCATCATCTGGCCGATCCGCACCATCGCCGGTGAAACCATCGGTTTCGGTGCCCGCCGCCTCTTCGACGACGACCAGGGCCCCAAATACCTGAACACCCCCGAGACTCAGCTGTACAAAAAATCCCAGGTGCTCTACGGCATCGACCTGGCAAAACGCGATATGACCAAGAATAAGCAGGTCGTCATCGTGGAAGGCTACACGGACGTCATGGCGGCACACCTCGCCGGCATCACCACCGCCGTTGCCACCTGCGGTACCGCGTTCGGTCCCGGCCACATCAAGATGGTTCGCCGCATGATCACCGACGACGGCTCCGGCGGCGAAATCATCTTCACCTTCGACGGCGACGCCGCAGGCCAGAAAGCCGCCATGGCTGCCTTCCAGGAGGATCAGCGCTTCGTCGCGCAGACCTTCGTTGCGGTTGCTGAGAACGGCATGGACCCCTGCGACCTGCGTCTGCACAAGGGTGACGCCGCCGTGCGCTCGCTGATTGCTTCGCGCCGCCCGCTCTTCGAGTTCGCAATTGATTCGACCCTCGCCAAGTACGATTTGGCGACCCTTGAGGGCCGCGTGCTGGCGATGCGCGCTATCGCCCCGATTATTGCCGGCATCAAGGACCGCGACCTGCGCCCGGCCTACATGCGTAAGGTGTCCGGTCAGCTCGGTCTGGAGCTGGACGAGATTCAGCGTGCCGTGGCGTACGCGCAGAATCACCCGAAGCTTTCTCGCTCCCAGCAGGCGGAGGCTACCGCCGCCGCGCCGCGTTACGAGCGTCTGAACGAAGGGCCGCAGGGCCAGCCCGGTATGGCACATACCGACGCGCCCTACGACCCCGCCTACGATGCCCCGCCTCCCGAGGATTACGCCGCGCCCAGCGCCTACGCCGGACAGAATGCCGCCGCGCATCCGCCGAGCAGCATTCAGCCCGCCGCACCCCAGCCGGAGGCGACCGCCCCCGCCGTCGAGGAGTTCCTCACCCCCGACCCGCGCGACCCGGTCGCCCGCCTCGAAAAGGCGGCGCTCGAGATTGCCCTGCAGCACCCCGAGCTCATCAGCGTGGAACAGTGGCGTAACCTCGCCACCGTGCAGTTCCGCTACCGCACCCACCGCGAGGTGGCCGCCGGCATTATTCATGCCGCAACCGTCATGGCGCCCACCCCCGGTATCGAGTGGATTAACTGCGTGCGCTCCGGCGCCGTGGAGGGCGTGCACCCCGCCATCGCGGAGCTCGCCGTCTCACCGCTACCGGTCAGCAGCGCCGAGCACCTGCCCAACTTCGTCACCGGCGCGCTCAATGCCCTCTTCGAACAGCAGATCGCCCGCCAAAAATCCGACCTGATGATGCGCCTAGAGCAGCTCAGCGCCAACCCCGACGACGAAGAGTTCGAAGCGGTACAGCGTCAGCTCCTCGAACTGGAAATGCGCCGCCGACAGCTCAACGCACAGCGCGGCTAAGCACGGTTCTTCTGCTTGCGCCCAGGCAACCTGCCGAATGTCCTGTGTTCTGCAGGTTGCCGGGGGGCACCACCCAAACTAACCACACGGCCCAACCACCCAGCCCAACCGCTCAACCCAAAGAGTGATGCAATTCACGGCATTTCAAGTTGCGGAGCCCAAACAGTCCCGGTATAGTTATTACTCGTTGCAAGGGAAACCAGCAACGAAAACAAAATAATCCCCCGTAGCTCAATTGGCAGAGCATTCGACTGTTAATCGAAGGGTTACTGGTTCGAGTCCAGTCGGGGGAGCGCATAAAGCAAGAACCCTCAAGGCTCCGCCTTGAGGGTTCTTGCTTTATCTGTTCCTCTGGCTCGAACCAGTAACCACTCCGCCATACGCAGGCGCTGGGGCGCTCCCTTCAGGCCCTCGGGCTTACGCCCTCGGCGGGGTAACGGTTTTTACTTCCTCGCGCGCTCGGAAAAACCGTCACCCCGCTGTGTCGAGTCCAGAGCAACAGAGATTTGCGGGAAGGGATAAAGGCGCTTCACCCCGCAAAAATGTGAAGCCTAACGCGCAGAAAAGTTCCCCACCCACACACGCCACTCACCCACTCGGCACGCAGCGGGGGAGCGGCCCACCGGCATCCTCTTGCGCCTACTCCAGAGCAAATCCACAGGCGCAACCCAACCCAGAAAGCTACGCCAGCAGCTCAACACAGCCTCCAGAAAGTCGAAAATACCTGAAGAGATAGCGCAAACCCCCGCTCAAACGGTCACGCGGAGGTATCATAAGGGGCTAAACTATAGGAGGTGGAGTGCGAAAAAGAAGCCTCCAAAAACACGTCACGGAGAGGTGGTCATGACCACTACTACTAATCCCAAGGCACCCAAGGGTTTCTTTGCTGGCATCAGCGGGATTAAGTCCGGCGTCGCGAACATCATCGACGCTGGCAAAACCTTCAAGACCCTCGGACCCAGCCAGATCAAGGACGAAATCCAGATCGCAAAGCACGAGCTGAAGACCAAGGGCATCGCCGTTGGTAAGGGCGCAGCCTTCTTCGGCGTCGCAGCAGTCTTCGGTCTGTTCCTGATCATTGCGCTGGTCGCCGCAGCAATCCTCGGCCTCGGCACCGTCATGCCCTACTGGGCATCCGCGCTGGTCTTCGCCCTCATCTTCCTCATCGTCCTGGCAATCTGCGCCCTGGTCGGTCTGAAGAAGGTCAAGGCACAGCTGCCGTTCAAGCCCGAATCCGCAATCTTCGGTCTGCTCTTCGACCTCGGCGTACTCAAGGAAGGTACCGCCATGTCCGCTGAGCGCCTGAAGAAGGAACAGGCAGAGCGTGCAGAGCAGAAGGCTAAGGAAGCTGAAGAAGCAGCAGAACGCGCACGTCAGGAAGCTGAAGAGCGCAAGGCACGCGGCGAGGAAGAGCCCAAGCCGCCGACCTTCGAAGAGCTCAAGCAGCGCACCGCAGAACGCCGCCAGCACCTGGCAGCCCTGCGCGACGACCTGCAGTCCTACACCGGCGACGTTCAGAACAACACCCAGCAGGCTCTGGACGCTCTCAAGGCAGTGCCCTCCGAGGTTGCCGCAAGTGCAGCAGCTACCGGCCGCGGCCTGGCAGAGAACGTGCGCAAGCCCGAGGTTCTGCAGGCACGCTGGAAGTCCTTCGCAGCACTGGGCGCATCCATTGCAACCGTCCTGCACTTCCTGAACCGCCTGGTTCGCCGCTAAATACTGTTCGCCGCTAAAACCGGCGCAGGTTTAACGCCAAGCGTCCAAACGCCCCGATACTCGTATCGGGGCGTTTGTGCGTCTACAGGCAGGTTGCTGGCTCCTGCCCCGGCGGGAGGTTTGGAGGTAACTCCCAGCCAAAACCCGCCCTCCACGAGTCGGAGAAGGACGCAGCTCACAGGTAGAATAGACAAATGCTGTACGTACCGGATCCACCCGGTGCACGCGGCAGACAGAGGTAGAGCGGCGCACCGTCGCACCCGAAACCCCAAAGTCACCGACACACTACACCCCGATGAGGAGCCCCGTCATGGAACAGGCAAAGACGATTCTGATTGGCGCAGAAACCTACCCGCCGGACATTAACGGTGCAGCACAATTCGGTCACCGCCTCGCCACCTCCATGCTCAAGCGCGGCCACTCCGTACACGTAGTTGCTGCCAGCCCCATCCCCGGCCCCAGCTACCGCACCGAAGTAGAGGGCGGCATCGTGGAGCACCGCCTGCGCTCGCACCTGCCCCCGACCCACGAGACGAACCGCATCTGCATCCCCTGGGAGATCTGGTCCGAGGTCGGCACAATCCTTGACGAGGTCCGCCCGGACGTGGTGCACGTGCAGTGCCACTACGTTATTGGTCGCGCCCTGATTTTCCAGGCGAAGCGCCGCGGTATCCGTGTGATTGCAACCAACCACTTCATGCCTGCGAACCTGGACCCGTTCCTGCCCTTCCCCTCCGTAGTGAAGCGCGTGATTGAGAAGGCAACCTGGAAGGACATGCGTTTCTGCTTCTCCAAGACTGCGGTCGTTACCACCCCCACCCAGATTGGTGCGGATGCGATGCGCGAACTGGGCAATTTTGATCGCCCGGTCATGCCCGTTTCTAACGGTATTGAGATCAGTGACTACGAGCTGGCTGAGGGTGCTGACGCCGGCAAGGTTCCCGGTGAGCTGCGTATCGCCTTCGTGGGCCGCCTGGCTGAAGAGAAGAACGTGGACGTGCTCATCGAGGCGCTCTCCCTGCTGCCGGATACTCTCGAGCACGTGGTGCTGGATATCGCCGGTGGCGGCGAGCTGCGTGAAGCACTCGAGCAGAAGGCACACGATTGCGGCGTGTCCGACCGCGTGATTTTCCGCGGCTTCGTTCCGGAGGAGCATCTGCCCGAGGTGTACCAGATGGCTGATGTGTTCTGCCAGCCCGGTACCGCCGAACTGCAGTCCCTGGTTTCCCTGGAGGCGATGAGCGCCTCCACCCCCGTGGTGCTCGCGAACGCGCTGGCTCTGCCGCACCTGGTGGAGGACGGTGTGAACGGCTACCTCTTCGAACCCAATAACGCTCAGGATTTGGCGAAGAAGCTGGAGGCTGTGCTCTCCCTGCCCGCCGCTGAGCGTGAGCAGATGGGCCGCGAGTCCCGCCGCATCGTGGGCTTCCACAGTGCTGAGAACACCTGGCGCACCTTCGAGGAACTGTACGTGAGTGACGCTCCGTACCAGCGTTACCTGGATTCGCGCCGCTAAGCTTCTCTAGACACTGGGCGGTGGACTTGGGTAGTAGAGCGTTTTTCGTTCTCAGTCGCCGTTCAGGTACTCTAGAGGATGGTGCTGGCGCCCATTGCGCGCCGTCACTGCACCGGATGGGGAGTTAGCTCAGCCGGTTAGAGCAGGGGACTCATAATCCCTTGGTCGCGGGTTCGAGCCCCGCACTCCCTACGGCCCCGCCCGTCGACTTCACCCACTTGTCGGCGGGCGGGGCTTTTTCGCGCCCTTTTTCGCGCTCTTTTGTCGTACTCTCAGGGGGCCTATTTTCGTGCATGGAATGCATCAACGGTGATGAAAATGAGTAAATGACGAACGAAGACGCATCATAGCGTTCAATACTGTAGGGTTGAAGAGTCTTGTCACGAAAGACAGTGTGATGCCGCCGGTAGATGCCGATTCTGCCGGTAGGTGTTGCTTCCACACACCATACGAGAGGATCTCAATGTCGGAGAACACTCCCAACAACCCGTCGCAGGGTGCCGCCGGGGGCTACGGCTACGATGCTGGCGCGCGTCCCGCACAGGATGCTTCGCTGCCTGCTCAGCCGAGCCAGCCTGTGCAGCCGAGCCAGCAGGGTAATGCTGCTCAGCCTGCCGCACCGGCAGCACCTCAGCAACCCGTCCAGCCGCAGCAGGCACCCCAGCCCACTCCTGCGAGCGCTCATGCACAGCCGAATGCTGAGGCTCAGGCAGCCCCCGCACAGCCCGGTCAGCCTGCCGCCGCACCCCAGCCCGGTACTGCTCAGCCTGGGGCCGCGCAGCCCGGTCAGCCCGGCCAGGCAACCTATGCGCCGAGCGCACCGCATCCGGCGGTGAAGGCACTGGGTGCTACCTGGAACGCGTTCCTGGACGTTTTCTCCAGCAACCCGGCGACCGCGCACGCCCGCATCTCTTCCGCAGGTGTGTGGGGTTGGATTGTTCCCACGACTCTGCAGGCGCTGGCGGGCGCGTTCTTCTTCAGCCGGCTGGTAATTCTGGCGGCGGTTGTCATGATGTCCATGTTGGGATACATGTTTGGTGGCCGAAGTGGTGCCGCCTACGGTGGTGCCTACGCCGCACAGGCTGTGCCGACCGGACGCATGATTCTGGCGTACGTACTGATGGCTCTTGCCATCTTCGGTGTGCAGGTTCTGCGCGGTGTGCAGCTGCAGCTGACCGCGCGTATCGGTAAGGCACCGGCCTCCTTCACCGCTAGCATGCACGCCGTGTCGGTGTCTTCCCTGGCGCTGATTCCTTCGTTCCTGGTGCTGAACCTGCTCGTGTTCTTCCTGACCCTCACCCGTAGCGGTGGTGGTGCGTTCTTCCTGAGCATGCTCATGGTCCTGGTGCTTGCATTCGCCGTGTTCTCGGGCGAGGCTCTCACCTACCTGGGTCTGAACCGTCTGGGCCGCTTCGCGAAGTCCCCGATTATCATGCACGCGGCGCTGAGCACCGCATGGGTTCTGGCATCCATGGTCGTCTACTACGTGGCGATTCGCCTGATGGGAGCCTAGCATGCACGCGATGACTCACACCCCGGGTGCGCCGGCTCGTCAGCGCTGGATGTTCCTGGCGGTTCTGCTGACCATTGCCGCCCTGATTCTGAGCGCCTGCGGTGCAAAGATTGATACTCAGCTTGGCCTTGAGAGTGCCGAGAAGGGTACCCGCACCATGCAGGTTTCCTTCAACATGAAGGACAACAAGGACAAGATTAAGGGCGGCGTTGAAGCCCTTGATGCATCCGTGCGTAAGCACCTTCCTAAGGGGCTGGAATACGGTGGTATCCAGTCTGAGGGTGACAAGGCGCGTGCAACCTTCACCATTCCCTTCTCCTCTGTGGATGAGTACCGTACCAAGGTTGCTTCTATCCTGCAGGCTGCTGGTTCCAAGACCGAGCCTACTGTCACTATTCTCAATACCGAGCAGGGCCTGGTGCAGGGTATTCAGGTGAAGGAAAACTTCAGCTCGAAGGAGCTGCTGGAATGGCTCCCCGAAGCTCTTGTTATTGATGGCGTGATTGAATCCTCCAACAAGAACAGTGTGTTCAACAGCAGCGGCAGCGAAACCACCGTGAAGTTTGGCGAGAAGGAAGTGAAGAACTCCGGCGGCTCCACCATCTCCGCGAAGGACGTGCAGGACCGTGGCTTCAAGGTGATGGTTCTTGAGCTTCAGGAAAAGGATGGTGGCTACTCTGCTACTGCCTCCTTCGTAGCGAAGGACATCATGAACTCGGAGACCGCCGCTGCGGTTGACGCATACCTGAATCAGGTCAAGCCTGAGGGCTCCGAGCTGAAGAAGGGTCTGACGTCTTCCCAGGCAACCTATATGGCTCCCTCTGCTTCTACCAGCGCGGCAAAGGAAGAAGTGGGTCGTACCCTGACCTTTAGCGCTTCCTCCCTGGACGACCTGAACACTAAGCTGAAGAAGCTGCTGGGTGCGGGTACCACCAATCTGAGCTACACCCGAGAAGTCAAGGAAGAGTCGAAGACCTTCTACGTGCGCAAGACCATGAAGGGCGTACTGGACTGCTCGCTGCTGTGCTCTCCGGAAGGCAACGGTCTGGAAGTTATCCTGAAGGACAGCTCCGATCACAGCTACCAGGTTGATAACACCGGTAACTCTGGCTCTTCCTCTTCGAAGAGCGTCCTTCACCTGAACCGTTACCTTTCGCAGCAGGTGACCATGAAGGGCGTGAAGGTGGCTACCTCCCTGGGCCTGGACGGTTCCATTGAGGCACGTTTCCTCTACTCCTTCCCGAGCTCTGACGTAGCTGGCGCAGAAGAGGCTCTGAAGAACGCTTTTGCCGGTGGTAGCAATGACGAGACCGAGGTTCGTCAGGACGGCGATGCCACCATCGTGAGCGTGAAGGTTCGCGGTAAGGACGAAGCCGAGTTCAACCAGCGACTGAACGAGTACCTGCCCGAATCGAAGGTGACCGTCACCCGCCCCGGTGGCTACCACCCCTTCGGCTCCGACTACACTCTGAAGCCGGATATTAAGCTCGCTCAGAAGCTGGGTAACTACTACCGTGTTCCTTACGAGCTCACTTTCAAGGCACCGACCTTCTCCTCGCTGGACCAGCAGAAAGTGAACACCCTCAACTACGATTTGGCGCGTGCCGGTGTGCAGTTCACCGTTAATGGTGGTGAGCTGAGCATCAAGAGTGAGAACGGTGTGTTTAGCGGTAACGCCTTGACTGTTCCGGTGTCCGGTCTGAGCATGACCGATGTAATTGTGGATGCAATCATCGTGGGTCTGCTGCTGCTCATCCTGGTTCTGCTCTTCGTCTTCCGCAAGAAGATCGCGGCGGCTCGTGCGAAGGGCCGTGAGCGTCGTGCCGCTTCGGCTGCTGCACTGGGTGCAGCTGCGGGTGTTGCAACCGGTTACGGTGCAACCCAGGCTGATGCACAGAACGGCTACCCGGCTCAGAATGGTTACCCGGCACAGGGCGGTTACACTGCTCAGCCCGGTTACCCCGCACAGAACAACGCCTACACTGTCGGTGATGATTCGCCGACTCAGGTGTTCACCCCGCAGCAGGGCTTGAACTACGGTGAGACTGAACCGACCAAGGCAATGCCGGCCTATATCCCTCCGACTGAGCAACCGGTTCAGCCCACTCAGCCGAACCAGTTCGGTGCTGTTGACGGTGACGTCCTCCAGTAAGTAGCTACCTCTAGCGCCTACGCTAGTGAGCACAACTTAGACTGGCTCCTGCGGCCCGTTGCCTCCTTTCCCGGAGGTGACGGGCCACAGCTGTATCTGCTTCTGCCCATGCTCGGCGCCAGTACCCGAGCCTAATATCCAGTACCCGCGCCTAATATCCGCCCGGCACTGGAAGCAAAATGCTCGGCTCCTTCGACCCCAGCAGGCTCATGGGATTGATGTACTCGGCGGTCTTGCCGCTACCGTCCCCGCGGGCGCCTCCCTGTCGTACACCCCAGTACAAGCACGCGGTGGAGCATCGCCGGTAGGGGCGCTCGCCGGTGCCGCCCGCCGTGACTGCGACGGTTCCGATGACCTCGCCGGCTGCAACGGTGGTGCCGACCGGGAGTGCTTCGTCCATGGGCTCGAAGGTGCTGCGCCGCCCATCCGGATGCGCAAGGACCAGTACTTTGCGGTTGACGACCGTGCCGCTGAAAACCACTTTTCCCGGTGCCGGTGCGTAGACGCGCCGGTCGTTCTCGGGCACGGCAAGGTCCACGCCGCGGTGCCCGGCGCTCCAGCGTTGGGTGGGCTTCTCAAAGGGGCGGATTACCTGCGGTCTGGATTCGGCGGTGGGGGAGCGGTAGCGTAGTTGGCTCGCGGCGAGCTCAACGGTGCCGGGAACTTGTGCGCTGTTGGGAACGTGCGCACTTGAGGTGGCACCCTCTGCGAAACCTGCCCCGTCTGTAGAACTGATCCAGCTCGAATAACCCTGACTACCCGCGTAGCCCTGCCCACCCGCACTCGCAAGTGCACCCAGTAGGCAGCACACCACCAGGATTGTGTGCCGTAGCGTTCCCTCTAATGTCTTCATGTTCTGCTTCATCTTCTGAGCACATCACGAATCGCCCCGCCCCGCAGCGCCTCACGAAAAATTGTGGATAACCCCGCTGTTTGCGCCTTAAAATCCTTTATCCACAGTGCCCCTGCACACACCCGCACCGCCCGCGCAGGTTTTAACCCCAACCCGGCGGATTAATCGCGGAATATACGGTACAATGTCGTATTGCAGTGTGCCTGCGCGGGTATTCTCCCTCTTCAAGGGATTCCGCACAGTACCACTGACGACGCGCGGCGTGAGCGGCATCCTCACATGGGGAGCCGATAAGGGACCTTCGGTCCACCCATACGGGGTGGTTAGGGCCTGAGCTGAACGGGTAACCGTGAACGCTAACCGCCGCCAGGAAAAACTGATAACTACTATGCGCGCGTTGGGCTAGCCCGAATGGGAGGTCCGCGCGGCACCACAAAGGAGACGACATGCCCGTCGTAACTATGCGTGAAATGCTGGACTCCGGCGTTCACTTCGGTCACCAGACCCGCCGTTGGAACCCCAAGATGAAGCGTTTCATCCTGACCGAGCGCAACGGCATCTACATCATCGACCTGCAGCAGTCCCTCGCCTTCATCGACAAGGCATACGAGGCTGTTAAGTCGACCGTCGCACACGGTGGCAACATCCTGTTCGTGGGTACCAAGAAGCAGGCTCAGGAAGTTATCGCTGAGCAGGCAACCCGCGTGAACATGCCCTACGTGAACCACCGCTGGCTCGGTGGTATGCTGACCAACTTCAGCACCATCTCCAAGAGCATCGAGCGCATGAAGGAACTCGAGCAGATTGACTTCGACGATGTAGCAGGTTCTCGCTACACCAAGAAGGAACTGCTCCTCATGCGTCGCGAGTTCGAGAAGCTCGAGAAGACCCTCGGCGGTATCCGTAACCTGTCCAAGGTTCCCTCCCTCCTGTGGGTTGTTGACACCAAGAAGGAGCACCTGGCAGTTAACGAGGCTCAGAAGCTGGGCATCCCCGTTGTTGCTATCCTCGACACCAACTGCGACCCCGACGAGGTTGCTTTCCCGATCCCCGGTAACGACGACGCTATCCGCTCCGTCAACCTGCTCACCCGCGTGATTGCTGACGCAGTGGCAGCCGGCCTGATCGAGCGCAACGCTAAGAAGAACGGCAAGGCTGAAGCAGCTGAGGAGCCCATGGCAGCTTGGGAGCGCGAGCTCCTGGAGCAGCACGAGGCTGCACAGGCTGAAGAGGCAGCTAAGTAAGCTTTCTTAGCCCACTAAGCTTTATGCTTTGTGGCCCCCGCCTGCGGGGACCACGTTCGGACGGCGCCCGCCCTGACCTGGGCGCGGCGCCGTCCGCCATTTGTACCACCGGGATGTCATCCCGATTTATTACAGCAACACAAGGAGTTCACAATGGCGAACTACACCGCAGCAGACATCAAGGCACTGCGCGAGAAGACCGGCGCAGGTATGCTCGACGTCAAGAAGGCTCTGGACGAGGCTAACGGCGACCAGCAGAAGGCTGCCGAGATCATCCGCGTTAAGGGTCTGAAGGGCATCACCAAGCGCGAGGGTCGCGCAACCGCTGAGGGCCTGGTGGCTGCACGCGTTGAGAACGGCGTTGGCTACATGGTTGAGGTCAACTCCGAGACCGACTTCGTGGCAAAGTCCGACCCCTTCATCGCTTTCGGCCAGAACGTGCTCGAGGCTGCTATTGCTGCTAACGCTTCCACCCTGGAAGAGCTGCAGGCTGCATCCTACGAGGGCAAGACCGTTGAGGAGCTGACCACCGACGCTGGTGCACTGCTCGGCGAGAAGATCGTTGTCCGCCGCGTTGCACGCGTTGAGGGCGAGAACGTTGCAGTTTACCTGCACAAGACCTCCAAGGACCTGCCGGCACAGGTTGGCGTTCTGCTGGCTGTCTCCGGTGAGAACACCGACGAGATCGCACACGACGTTGCAGTGCACATTGCTGCAATGAGCCCCAAGTACCTGGATTCCGAGTCCATCCCCGCAGACCAGATTGAGACCGAGAAGCGCGTTGCTCGCGAGACCGCAATCGCTGAGGGCAAGCCCGAGAAGATTCTGGACAAGATCGTTGAGGGTCGCCTGAAGGGCTTCTTCAAGGAGAACACCCTGCTCGATCAGGACTTCGCGAAGGACTCCAAGAAGTCTGTCGCACAGGTTCTGTCCGAGGCTGGCGCAACCGCTACCGCATTCGCACGTTTCCGCGTGGGCGCATAAGGACTCGCTGCAGTTCTGCCCTCCCGTATTGCGGGTTCCCGGTAAGGGAAATCGTATGAGGTTGGGATTATAGCCTGAAGCCGGGTAGTCACCACTGGTGGCTACCCGGCTTTGCTGTATCCTTGATAAGGACTAGGCGGCAGGAGTCCGCCCCGATCACCTATAACAACCCCTAGGTAAGCCACTGGAGGAACCATGACTGAAGCGAATCCCCGCCCGATGCACCGTGACGAAACCGGCCGCCGCCGCGTTTTGCTCAAGCTTTCCGGTGAGGTTTTTGGTGGCGGCGAAGTCGGTATTTCTACCGAGGTCGTGCGCAGCATCGCTAAGCAGATCGCCGCAACCGTTGGCGAAGTTGAGACCTCCATCGTGATTGGTGGCGGCAACTTCTTCCGCGGTGCTGAACTCTCTCAGGCGGGTATGGACCGCTCCCGTGCAGACTACATGGGTATGCTCGGCACCGTGATGAACTCCCTGGCTCTGCAGGACTTCCTGGAGCAGGAGGGTATTGACACCCGCGTTCAGTCCGCTATCACCATGCCGCAGGTTGCTGAGACTTACATTCCTCGCCGCGCGATCCGCCACATGCAGAAGGACCGCGTCGTGATCTTCGGTGCTGGTGCGGGTCTGCCCTACTTCTCCACCGACACTGTGGCTGCTCAGCGCGCCCTGGAAATCCATGCAGACGAGGTTCTGGTCGCTAAGAACGGCGTGGACGGCATCTACACTGCTGACCCGAACAAGGACCCCAACGCTGAGCGCCTGTACAACCTCACCTACGATGAGGCGATGCAGCGTAACATCCGCGTGCTGGATCAGACCGCGTTCTCCCTGTGCCGCGACAACAACGTGACCATGCGCGTGTTCGGCATGCAGGGTGACGGTAACGTGACCCGCGCAATCCTGGGCGAGAAGATGGGTACCCTCGTTACTCGCTAACCCCTAAATTTTTAGGGCGGGGCGTGCGGAACGCCCCCTCACACTGTGACCGTGCCTGATGGTGCGGACTTATTCTGGACGGTACCGCGCGGGTAAGCGCTAAAACTCGCTTATGCCCGCCGGTACCGTCTAGACTTATATCAAACAAGACGTTCTGCCTCTTTCCCGCCGACTTCGCGTTATTCGTTAGGTTTTCGCCTCGGATGCGCCGCGAACCGGTGAGAAATCATGAGGGCTGAGCGTGCGCCCACCGACAATTCTGGCACCCCAGAATTCCGACAAAGGAGATCCTTTCGTGATCGAAGAAATCCTTGCCGAAGCCGGCGAGAAGATGGAAAAGACCATCGAAGCAACCAAGACTGAGTTCGCTAAGGTTCGTACCGGTCGTGTGAACCCCGCAATCTTCAGCGGCCTGACCGCAGAGTACTACGGTGCACCGACCCCGCTGCAGCAGCTGGTGTCCTTCAACGTTGAGGACGCACGTACCGTCAAGATCGTTCCCTTCGACGTGACCGCACTGGCAGCTATCGAGAAGGCTCTGCGTGACTCCGACCTGGGTGTTAACCCCAGCAACGACGGTGCAGCTATCCGCGTTGTCATGCCCGAAATGACCGCTGAGCGCCGTAAGGAATACACCAAGCTCGTCAACCACAAGGCTGAAGAGGCTCGTATCTCCATCCGTAACGTTCGCCGCCACGCTAAGACCGCTATTGACAAGCTGGTCAAGGACAGCGAAATCGGTGAAGACGAAGGCGCACGTGCTGAGAAGGAACTGGACGCACAGACCAAGAAGCACATCGACCAGGTCGACGCACTGTACAAGCACAAGGAAGCTGAACTGCTCGAGGTCTAAACCCTAATGAGTACACGCAAAGAAGCGAAAGAAGAGAGAGGCACGCCGCCTGCTCCACAGCCGAGCCCGCAGACCGCTGCAACGCCGGTGAAGTCGCGCAGCGCCAAAGCTGGCCGTAACCTGCCCGCCGCCATTAGTGTGGGCGTCGGTTTCGGCGTGCTATTGGTGCTGGGCCTGATTTACCAGCCGATTTTTGTGGCGCTTGCAGCTGCCGCGGCTGGCCTGGGCGCCTGGGAAATTGGGCACGTGCTCAATACCCGCCGCGGCTACGGCATCCCGGAATACCTGCTGGGTGCCCTGTCTGGCGCGATTGTGGTGGTGTCTTTCCTGTTCGGTTTTACCGGGCTGGGCATCGCCCTGGCGGTGAGCCTGCTGGCGCTGCTGCTCTCTTCTGCTCTCGTGCGTGCTGACCGTCAGGTCTCACTGGGTAAGTCTTTGAGCGGTAGCGCCCTGGCTCTGCTGTGGGTGCCGCTGATGCTGGGCATTGCCATGGTCTACTTCCAGACGGACCACGGCGAGCGCGGCATCCTCATGATTCTGCTGATGGCCATCTGCAATGACACGTTCGGCTTTATTGCCGGCGTGAATTGGGGTAAGCACCCGATGGCGCCGAAGATTTCCCCGAAGAAAAGCTGGGAGGGCCTGGCTGGTTCCTTCGTCGGTTCGGCGGTTGTTGGTGCTATCGCCTTGGCGGTCATGGGTTCGCCCTGGTATTGGGCTATTCCGCTGGCGGCGGTCATGGTGGTCGCGTCGACTGCCGGTGACCTGGTCGAGTCCGTGTTCAAGCGCCGTATGGGTGTGAAGGACATGTCGAATATCCTGCCCGGTCACGGCGGCATGATGGATCGCCTGGACTCGATTCTTTTCGCTGCGGCGGCTGGCTGCCTGATTTTCCGGTTTATTATGCCGCTCTAAAGCCTGAAGCTTTTATCGCTTATGGAGGCGGGGCGTTTCTTCCCACGAGTGGGGGGAGGAGCGCCCCGCCTTTGCTGTATCCGTTGATGAGGGGTGTAAAAGGCTATATCTAAGACGCCGCCCGCCCACCTTGCACCAGGTAGCCTGCGCATTGGTATTCTTAAAGTTCAATCGTCGAGAGGAGCCCACCTTGGCAAGCACCACCCACGGAGGCGGATTTGCCCGTGCAGCAGAAACCGAACCCGGCTACAAGCGCAGTGAAGTAGACCGCCTGTTCACCCGCCTCGCCGAGGACTACGAGAAGCTCAGCGGAGCCGCCGAGCTACCCGAAGACCTCTACACCTCCCGACGAATCCGCCAGGTCGTCTTCCGCGAAGAACCCGGCGGCTACCAGCTGGATGTGGTCGACCGCGCCCTCGAAAAGATTGAGGAACGCTTCGCCAAGCTCGAACGCAGCCGCTACATTGAGGCGTACGGCCTGGACAACTGGGAACGCTCCCTCGTAGAGACCGGCGAGCTACTCGCAGGCCGCCTGGAACGCCCCGCCGGTGAGCGTTTCCGCCGCCCCAGCAAGCGCCGCCACATGGGCTACTTCGTTGGCGACGTGGACGCCATCTGCGACCGCGTGTACGCCCAGCTCAACAGCGAAGAGCCGCTGGACCCCTCCGTGGTGCGCCACGCAAAGTTCCGCCCCGCCTCGGGCACCGTCAGCTACGAGGAATCCCAGGTGGATGCTTTCCTGGACCGCTGCATTGAGCTGCTGCAGGATCTGCTCTAAAACGTATGCGTTGAATCCCCCGCCCCGTATGACAGGGTGGGGGATTCTTCTGCGCTGGGGCCTTCTAAGCTGGGGCGAGGCTACACGTCCGGATACACGCGCGAGCTCATGAGACACTAGAACCATGAAGTTTGGATCCTCAGCACGTGTCGGCGGCAGCCGCGACCGCCTCACCGACGCCCTCACAGAACTCACCCGCGCACCGCAGCGCATCACCCTCCTCGGCTCAACCGGCTCCATCGGCACCCAAGCCATGGAAGTCATCGACCACCTCGCCGCGCTCAAAGGCACCAGCGCCTCCGCCGACGACGCACCGCTGAAGGTCGTCGCCCTCTCCGCAGGCTCCCGATCCCTCGAACTACTCGCACGCCAGGCCGTACACGTGCGCGCCGAACTGGTCGCCACCAGCGGCACCGCAGACGACGCGCAGCGCCTCCGCGAACTCATCGAAGCGGCAGCCTCCGAAGCAGGCGCCACCGGCTACACCCCGCAGATCGCCCACGGCGCCGAAGCATCCGTGCAGGCGGCAGCACACCCGGCAGACACCGTCCTGAACGGCATCACCGGCTCCATCGGCCTGGAACCGACCCTCACCGCCCTCAACAGCGGCTACCGCGTGGCACTGGCCAACAAGGAATCCCTCATCGCAGGCGGCCCGCTCGTACGCGCCGCCGTCGACGCATCCCCCCTGAACACCCCCATGGTGCCCGTCGACTCCGAACACTCCGCCCTCGCGCAGGCGCTCGCCTCCGGAACCGACGCAGAAATCGACCGACTCATCCTCACCGCATCGGGCGGCCCGTTCCGCGGCTACAAGCGCGAACAGCTGCACGACGTGACCCCCGCGCAGGCGCTCGCACACCCCACCTGGGACATGGGCCTGGTCGTCACCACCAACTCGGCAACCATGGTCAACAAGGCACTCGAAGTGCTTGAAGCACACCACCTGTTCGGCGTGGACCTGGACCGTATTGACGTGGCAGTTCACCCGCAGTCGATCGTGCATTCCATGGTGCAGTTCGTGGACGGCTCGACCATTGCGCAGGCGTCCCCGCCGAGCATGGTTCTGCCCATCGCGCTGGGTCTGACCTGGCCGCACCGCATCCCCGGTGCTGTGCCTGCTTGTGACTGGTCGAAGGCGGCATCCTGGACTTTTGAGCCGCTGGACGAGGAAGCATTCCCCGCAGTGCGCATGATCAAGGCCGCCGGTAAGGTCGGCGGCACGCACCCGGCAGTGTTCAACGCCGCCAACGAGGAAGCCGTGGCCGCATTCCATGCGGGCGCGATTCGCTTTACCGACATTGTCGATTCGGTCGCACGCGTGCTGGAGGAGCACACCGGCAGCGCTGAGGCTGTCTCTGACGCTGATTTGACGCTGGAGGCTGTGCTGAACGCGGAGCGTTGGGCTCGCGTTCGCGCGAATGAGCTGCTGGGTATGACCGGCAACTAACCGGTTCTGGGGGAGGCACCCGCATTTCTAGGGGATGCGGCCGGTGCAGAAGGGGCGGTGTTCGTCTTCGCCTCGCTGGTGGGGATGGCACGCCGCATGTTTCCTCCGCGCCTACGCAGGGGCACCCGTCACCCGGACGCTCCGCTTTCTCCTTGCTTCGCGGCGGAGAGCGTCCGTGTGACACCCTGAGGGCGCTTCCGGAAAACACGGCGCGCCACCTCGGGTAGCCTAGCGTGCGTGGAGGGGCGGTGTCGTCCGAAAGTGACATCGGGGTGCCCGAAGCGAAGCGAGGGCGGGTGCCCCTGTAGGAACGAGGACGGACACCGCCCCTCCACCCCGTATCCCGATAGAAAAACATACCGGTGTGCCTTTCCATAACTGATAAGACGTCGCCTTTAGTTCCGAATAAAATTACCCTTATGAGAAAAAAGCTATTGACTTGGGTGCTTAAAACTATCTATAATCCAAGAACAGTGTTCAGTAAGTTGTTATTGCTGAAGTTCTGTATTTTCGAATTTCCATACTAAATGGATTATCTAACAAGGAGGACTATGATGTCTCTGAAGAAGGTTTTGGCAAGTGCTGCTGTGCTTGCCGCGAGTGCTGGTAGCATCGTTACTGTTGCCCCGGCAGCTCAGGCTACTGACTATCCGGGGGTTTGGAATTGCCCTGAAAGCCATGTCTGCATCTGGGAGCATTCCGATTTCCGTGGTGTCAAGGACACTATTAGCGGTTACTACTCGTACGCCAATGTTTCTGCGTATATGCATGACCGCGGTTCCTCATGGATGAACGCAAATAAATACCGTGGTGAATGGCTCGGTGAATGGTCTGGCAGGCGTCTGGTACGTGGTTCTTACCTTCCTCCTAAGCATCGCGGTACCGACTTGACCCACGACAACTTCAACGATCGTGTTGACTTCGTTATGTGGGGATAGAATGAAAAAGCTATGGGCCCCCGGCGTTATCCTCTCTGTCGGATTTCTTCTTGCGGGTTGCACTGGGGGCACTAGCTCAACGCAAGCAACTCCGTCTTCAGATGCTCAACAAAATATTTCTGCTGCTGCCAGTGTTGACACACAGGCTACTGAAAAAGTGGATTCCATGATTTCCACTTCTGATAATGTTGAGCGCGCTTATCAGCGTCTTGCATCAGAATGTATGGTATCCAAGGGTTACCCTGACAGGAAGACCTATTACATGGTTGAAACGTTTCCTGTGAGGAGCTTGCTTTCTCCGCAGCCTCTAAGTGTGGAATATGCTAGAAATTCTGGCTATCCCAGCCCTACCCCTCCGTCTCGTTATGCTTCTTTGGAAGGCTCGATAAACATGACAGAGCAAGAAGAAAAAGCATATTACGGAGATAACGGAAAGGGCGGCTGTCTAGAAGAAGCTGAGCTGAAACTATATGGCTCTGAAACTTTAGCAGGGACGCAGGGAGAAGTTACCAAAAAACTGCTGCCCTACATTCGTGCTTCTGTATCTGACGGAGCATACTCGTCGCTGGACGATGAATGGGCACGTTGTATGGCTGAGCGTGGGTACACCTATTCAAGTTCAGATATTGCATATGACGCTGTTCGGGGAACACCCGCTGCACAGCAAACTGCGATTGATGATGCAACGTGTCGCGAAAAGATTAACTTCGAGGAAAAAACTGGGCAGGTACTAGACGCCTATATGACCACGTTCCTCGAAAAGGAGCAGGGTCTCATCGAACAGGTGACCACCGCCAAGAAAACTGCTGAAGAGAACGCCCGAAAGATTCTGAGCTAACCCTCCGGACTAATCAGACCGGACTAACCAGAACAGGCGTACAGAGTAGCCACGGAGGCTGCACCTCGTCACAGCGTATTGTGCCCGGCACGTATCCCCGTGCCGGGCACAAACTAACCCCACACGGCATTGCCGCCTAAGCCCAAACGGCACAGACAATAGCGTTCCCGTACGCGCACCCAAAGAAGGGACACCATGAGCGCCACCCCCACCCGCCAGAAGAAAACCCTCTGGCTCTACGGCATTATCGCCCTGCTCCTCATCATCACCGTCGGCACGCTCATCAGCGCCCAAAACATCAAAACCACCGCCCAAAAAGACGCGGAAGCGGCACCCCCGGACCCCTCCACCATCACCGCCACGGTCACCCGCGAGAAACTGCGCACCACCGTGCCCCTGACCTGCACCGCGAACTACGCCACCTCAACCCCGCTACGCTACAGCGGCGAAGGACAGTACACCGCAATCACCATCAAACACGGTGACACCGTCGGCAACGGCACCCTCATCGCAGAAGTCAACGGTGAACCTCTCATCACCCTCACCGGCGGCTTCGCGCTCTACCGCGACCTCAAACTCGACGACAGCGGCCCCGACGCCGCACTCCTCAACGAGGCACTGACCGCCATGGGACGTCAGGGCCCGCAGCCCGCGCGCATCACCGAAGACACCTACGAGGCTCTCAACAACCTCCTCGACAGCCTCGGCTACGCGCACGTCAAGACTGACCAGCCCATTCCCGCCCGCTACTTCCTCGTCATCAACCGTGCCGGAGTTGTCACCGGCAACCCCCGTGCAACCGGCGCTATCGCAGACGGTCCCGTAGCCACCATCGCAGAAGGTAGCAAGACCCTCAGCTGCACCGGAACCACCGGTAGGCTCACCCCCGAAGCCCGTAGCGGTCAGAAGGTAACCGTGCCCTCCCTCGGTGATACTGAGTACGTAGCAACCCTCGGATACAGGAACACCACCGAAGCCGCCGGTGCCGCAGGCAACAGCCAGGCTGGCCGTAGCACCCAGCCCAATGGCGCAGAAGGCGCGGCTGGCTCCAACCTCAAGGGCGCAGCCGGTGCGGCAGGAAGCACCGAAGGGGAACGCATCCTCACCCTCAACGTAGGGGATAAGGCGGACAGCCTCCGAGGCGCCGTCAACGCGGAACTCACCCTCGAAGAAACCCCCGAAGCGCACCTGGTCGTGCCCTCATCGGCGCTCTACACCCGTGACGGACAGACCCGAGTCATCGTACTCGGCCCCGAAAGCTCCAACGGATCGAAGGCACGTGAAGAACGCGAGGTAACCGTTACCGTCATCAGCAACGCCAACGGCAAGAACGCCGTCACCGGTGACCTGCACGAAGGCGACAGCGTCAAAATTATGCGCGAGAAAAAGTAGGGAGTAGCCATGACTGACTCCCGCGCCGCTCACGCGCACCCACCAGCCTATAGCGTCGATATTCAGGGAGTGTCCCAGCACTTTATGCAGGGTGACACTCGAATTGACGTGCTCAAAAATATTGACCTGAAAGTCCGCTACGGAGAAGTCGTCGCCATCCTGGGGCCGTCCGGTAGCGGCAAATCAACCCTGCTGAACATCCTCGGTCTGCTCAGCACGCCCGCCTCCGGAAGCTACCTGCTGGACGGTACAGACACCGCAACCTTTAACGCGGCACAGCGAGCTGAAGCGCGCCTGGACAGCATCGGTTTTGTCTTCCAGGCGTTCCACCTCATCGAACATAAGAACGTGTACCGCAACGTTGAGCTACCGCTTATTTACCGTGGTGTTCCCAAAGCGGAACGGGCGCAACGTGTTGAAGATACTCTCGCCCTGCTGGGGTTGAGCCACCGCACGGATGCACCCATCACCACTCTCTCCGGGGGTGAAAAGCAGCGTGTGGCTATTGCTCGTGCGCTCATTGGTGAACCGGCCTTGCTGCTCTGTGACGAGCCGACCGGCTCGCTGGATGAAGAACTCACCCGTGAAGTGATTGACCTGCTCCGTGAATGTACAGGGGAGCAGCAAAGCACGATTGTGATTACCCACGACCCGCTCGTGGCGGAGCACTGCGACCGGGTGCTACGTATGCACGAGGGGCAGCTCATCGAGCAGAAGACACCGCGACACGAAGAAACGACCGTTCGCGCGTCTCTGCATCAGCCTGGCTTTGCTGAGGAACAAGCATCTAAGCCGCAGGGCAGTGGTCGTGCACCCTGGGCGCTAGCCTCCCTCAAAGAAGCCTGGGACGCTACCGTTCACCGGGTGAGGCGCAATATCTTCACCATGCTTGGCGTGGTGCTGGGTATCGCTTCGCTCGTGCTGACCGTTGGTCTGACCGCCACCATTTCTGGGCAGCTGGCTGACAGCTTCGACATTTTTAGGGCTAAGCACCTGACGGTAAGCTCGACCCGAACCGAACCCATGAGCCGGGCTGAACTATTGAGCCTGGCGGCAAGTGAGAACTACCGGCGTGTTAGCCAACTGAACGGAGTGACCGGTACCGCGCTGGTGGATCAGCTGTATGAATCCGCCGATGTTCAGCGCGGCCCAGACAATTTTGGCGAGCGCGGCGCTAACGTGACGGCTGCCGTCCTTGCGGCAACCCCCAGCATCTTTAGCGTGCAGGGTCACGAGCTGGTGTGGGGTCGTACCTTCGATGAGGGGCACGTGGAGCGGAACGATAAGGTTGTGGTGCTCAGCGAAAGCGTGATGCGCCAGCTCGCGCTGCCCTATAGCCCCGGAGTTACGGTCTATATTCGCGATGAGCCGTACACCGTTATCGGTGTGGTGCGGGAGAATCCCTCGCTGACTCTGTCGTACGGTTCGGTCTACCTGCCTCTGGGCGCGAAGCCTGGTGCCGATGTTGAAGAAGCACAGCCCGCTGCCGGTGGCGGTGCCGTTGCGGCGCAGACCGGTAAGCGTTCCACTCAGATTGTGGTGAGTACTGTTGCCGGTGCCGCAAACCAGATTGCGGAGGAAGCACCGTACGCGCTCTCGCCGGAACGTCCCGCCCTGTATAGCGTGAGTGTGCCGCCGGAGCCGAAGACCCTTCGTGAGGCTGTCGACCAGCAGCAACGCACCATGCTTCTTGCGATGAGCGTTATTACCCTCGTGATTGGTGCGATGGGCATTATGAATACGTTCTTGGTTGCGGTGATGGAGCGTCGCCGTGAGGTTGGTTTGCGTCTGGCTATTGGTATGCGCCCTTCGGGTATTCTGCTGCAGTTCTCGGCGGAGGCGTTGCTGACCGGCATCCTGGGCGCTGTGGCTGGTATTGTGCTGGCGGTTAACGGCATCTCGATTGTGTCTTTGATGAACCGTTGGACGCCGATTATTAGTGCCGACACTATTCTGCTGGGTCTGGGCGCTGGTGCGCTGGTTGGTGTGTTGGCTGGTCTGTACCCGGCGGCGAAGGCTTCGCGTATTGATCCGGCACAGACCCTGGCGGCAGGCTAGTCGTTGAGGAAGGCGTGAAGGGGCTGGTGTTCGTCCTGGCTTCGCTGGTTGGGATGGCGCACCGTATGTTTCCTCCGCGCCTACGCAGGGGCACCCGTCACCCGGACGCTCCGCCCTCTCCTCGCTCCGCATCGGAGAGCGTCCGTGTGACACCCTGAGGGCGCATCCGGAAAACACGGCGCGCCACCTCCGGTTGCCTAGCGTACGTGTGGAGGGGCGGTGTCGTCCGAACGTGACATCAGGGTGCCCGAAGCGAAGCGAGGGCGGGTGCCCCTGTAGGAACGAGGACGAACACCGCCCCTCTTACCGTTCCCATCCAGCCCCTCCAGAAAGCGGGGGAGGGCGCCTTCACAGGCTAAGCGAGTATCCTAGAAGCTTCGTATCCCCGAACCGAAACGAGAAAAAGCGTGGAAATCCTGCTGTACGCTGTGGGCATTATCCTCATGGCAATCGCTATTGCCGTCTCGATTGCCCTGCACGAGGTGGGGCATCTGGTGCCCGCGAAGCTATTTAATGTGCGCGTCCCGCAGTACATGATTGGCTTCGGTAAGACCGTGTTCTCTTTCCGCCGCGGCGAGACTGAGTACGGTTTCAAGGCGATCCCGTTGGGCGGCTACATTTCGATGATTGGCATGTACCCGCCGAGCCCTGCTGAGGTAAAGGAGCACCATGAGGAGGGCCATTCGGGCAGTACCAGCCCGTTTGCGTCCCTGGCTGAGGAGGCGCGCGCAGCGGATGCTGAGCGTCTGCAGCCCGGCGACGAGGACCGCCTGTTCTATAAGTTGCCGGTGCTCAAGCGCATGGTGATTATGTTGGGCGGCCCAACCATGAACCTGCTGATTGGTGTGGTGTGTACTGCTGTGCTGATTTGTGGTTTTGGTACGGCGCAGGTGACGAATAAGGTGTCAACGGTGTCTGAGTGCGTGCCAAGTGTGAGCGTGACCCATGATTCGATTAGCTATGGCGAGTGTACGGATAAGTCCACCCCGTCGCCAGCGAAGGCAGCGGGCGTGCAGGTGGGTGACCGCGTGGTGGCGGTGAACGGTACCCAGACTGGTTCGTGGGAGGCTGTGTCTTCGGCGATTCGTGCGGCGGGTTCTCATCCGAGCACTTTGACGGTGGAGCGTAATGGTCAGCGTCTGGATTTGTCGGTGACTCCGGTTGAGATGATCCGCCCGGTTTCTGATGGTAAGGGCCAGTATGCGCGTGCCGCGGACGGTTCGATTGCGACGACTCGCGGCGGTTTTGTGGGCATTTCCCCGTCGAGTGAGTTGGTGCCCGGTTCTATTACTGAAGTGCCTGCGATGGTGGGTGATACGCTCTCTCGTGTGGGGTCGTCGATGCTTTCGCTGCCGCAGCGTGTGTGGGAGTTGACGGTGACTCTGGTGACCGGTGGTGAGCGTAGTGCCGAGTCGCCGGTGTCTGTGGTGGGTGTGAGCCGTATTGCCGGTGAGGTGACGGCTACTGACCGTATTGATGTGAAGGCGAAGGCTGCGATGTTGGTCTCGCTGGTGGCGAATATGAATCTGATGCTTTTCGCGTTCAACCTGATTCCGCTGTTGCCGCTGGATGGTGGTCACGTGTTGGGTGCGCTCTGGGAGGGTGTGCGTCGCTTCTTTGCGCGTCTGACTGGGCATAAGGATCCGGGACCGTTTGATCCGGTGAAGTTGTTGCCGTTGACGTATGTGGTGGCGGGCGCGTTTATTGTGATGTCTGTCATTCTGATTGTGGCGGATATTGTTAAGCCCATCACCCTGTTTTAGTGTGTTGTTGCACGCGGTAAGGGTACCCGTATTAGTGCTTTCTTTCGCGTCAGTGGCACAATAAAAAGTTGAACGAAGGATGCGTCGTACGTCCTTCATAACCCATGTATGGAGGAAAACCTTGTCGGTCAGCCTTGGTATGCCGAAGCCCGCTCCCGCGGTTCTGTCCCCGCGTCGTAAGACTCGCCAGTTTAAGGTGGGTTCTGTCGGTGTTGGTTCTGAATCTCCGATTTCGGTGCAGTCGATGACGACCACTAAGACCCACGACATTGGTGCGACTCTGCAGCAGATTGCTGAGTTGACCGCTGCCGGTTGCGATATTGTGCGTGTGGCGTGCCCGACCGATAAGGATGCGGAGGCTCTGCCCATTATTGCGAAGCAGTCCCGTATTCCGGTGATTGCTGATATTCACTTCCAGCCGAAGTACGTGTATGCGGCTATTCAGGCTGGTTGCGGTGCTGTGCGTGTGAACCCGGGTAATATCCGTAAGTTCGACGACCAGGTGAAGGAAATCGCTCAGATGGCTTCGGACCACGGCGTTTCTCTGCGTATTGGTGTGAATGCTGGTTCGCTTGATAAGCGTCTGCTGGAGAAGTACGGTAAGGCTACTCCGGAGGCTCTGGTTGAGTCTGCTGTGTGGGAGGCTTCGCTCTTTGAGGAGCACGGTTTCCGTGATTTCAAGATTTCTGTGAAGCACAACGACCCTGTGGTGATGGTGGAGGCGTACCGTCAGCTGGCTGAGCGCGGTGACTGGCCCCTGCACCTGGGTGTGACTGAGGCTGGTCCGGCGTTCCAGGGCACTATTAAGAGCTCGGTGGCGTTCGGTACTCTGCTGTCTCAGGGTATTGGCGATACTATTCGCGTGTCGCTGTCTGCTCCTCCGGTTGAGGAGGTGAAGGTGGGCACCAAGATCCTGGAGTCGCTGAACCTTCGCCCCCGCAAGCTGGATATCGTTTCTTGCCCGTCGTGTGGTCGTGCGCAGGTGAACGTGTGGGAGCTTGCTGAGAACGTGACTAAGGGCCTGGAGCACATGAAGGTTCCGCTGCGTGTTGCCGTGATGGGTTGCGTGGTGAACGGTCCGGGTGAGGCTCGTGAGGCTGACCTGGGTGTTGCGTCCGGTAACGGTAAGGGCCAGATTTTTGTGAAGGGTGAGGTCATTAAGACTGTGCCTGAGGATCAGATCGTTGAGACTCTGATTGAAGAGGCGACCCGTATTGCGGCTGAGATGGAGGCTTCGGGCGAGTATGTTCCCGAGGGTTCCCCGGCTGTTTCGGTGAGCTAGTTAGCTTTTGTGCGCGGAGGCGCCCTGGTGAGGGCGCCTCCGCGCTTTTCCGGTTATGGTGGTGGCGGGCTTGGTGCTTGCCGCTGCCGGTTGTGGCCGCATGATTCGGCTACCTTTCGGGGTCACATGTCCCCGTATCTTCACTTAATTTTTGTCGCTCATTCTCTATCACTCAACAGGTCATGTTCACTCTTTTTTCTCGCCGCCGTAAGGCTAATCGTGCCCGGCGTGCTGCTGTTTCGTCTGCTGCTGTTTCGTCTGCTGCTGTTTCGTCGATGGATTCTTCCCCTATGCCTGATCGCGTGAAGGAACACGTTTTTGCTCTGGATGCTCGGTGGTGCGATGAGCTGGAGGAGGTCCTGTTCAGTGACCCGGTCCCGAATCTGTACTCCATTGAGCATTATTTGGCCTGCCCTCTTCCGGTGAGGTCCCCACGTATTCCGCTGCACTACTATCAGGGTTTTGTGGGTTGTGAGCGTGACGGGCAGTTGTGCTGTGTGCTTTTGTTGGGTTCGAATGTGGTGCCGGTGCGATTGTGCGGTGCTGCGGTCGAACATGATGTTGCCGAACGTGTAGAAACCTCTGATGCCACCACCCTGGACGCTACGGCGCTGGATGCTACGGCGCTCGCGCATCGTGACGCGCTGGCTCAGCTGCTACTGCAGGTGGGTTCTCGCCTGGATTCCATGTTTGGTGAGAGCGCCTTCGTGATGCCCCTGTGGACGCGCATGCAGGAGCTGTGTGAGCAGACTCGCGGCGGTAAGAGCCCGCTGTTGCAGATGCTGCAGCCGAGCCTGGGTGACGGTTGTGATCACCGTGCGCGGGTTCTGTCGGAGCGCCCCAATCAGCCGCTGCTGTATCTGCCGCCGGAGAAGGACCTCGCCCGCTTCTACGCCGTGGAGCTTCCTGAGCTGCCGGTGCACCTGCCAGAGCCCATCAAACCCAGGCCCCTCAAGCCGGGGCAGAGCCCCGTCGGGGCTGTCCAACTCAGCGGTGAGGCTGCCGGGTATGCGCGCCTTGCCACCTTCGCGGACCTGGGGGAGCTTCTGCCCGCAGCCGCCGCCATGTTCACCGAGGAGGTCGGCTTCGACCCGGTTGCCCGCTACGGTGACGGCTACGCGGCGCGCCTGCGCACGCTCATTGCCGGTCAGCGTTGCGCCATTGTCACCGATGTGAACGGTCGCGTTATCTTCAAGGCGGATGCGGGCATCGTGAACCTGGATGCCGCGCAGGTGCAGGGCGTGTGGCTGCACCCGGACTACCGCGGCTACGGGCTGGCTAAGCCGTTCTTTGCCGCCGCCGCGCAGATTCTGCAGCGCCGCTACCCGCATTTGAGCCTGTACGTGAACGACTACAACGCCCGCGCTCTTGCCATGTACCGGGGGACCGGTTGGGAGCAGATTGGGCAGTTCTCGACCATCATTTTTGAGCGCTAAACACGCCGAACCCTAAAACGCTATAAAATTAAAGACGACTGTGCCTATTTACGGCTCACCCGGTGAGCCTCGGGCACCCTACCTAAACCTATCGACCTTTCAAGGAGAATCGTGGTACTTCGCCTTTCCAACCTCTTCGTGCGCACTCTGCGCGAGGACCCCGTAGACGCTGAGGTCGCCAGCCACAAGCTGCTGGTCCGCGCCGGTTACATCCGCCGCGCAGCCCCCGGCGTGTACACCTGGTTGCCCCTGGGCCTGAAGGTACTGCGCAAGGTCGAGAACATCATCCGCGAAGAGATGGACGCCATTGGTGCGCAGGAAGTTCACTTCCCCGCACTGCTGCCCCGCGAGCCTTACGAGGCAACCAACCGCTGGGATGAGTACGGCGATAACCTTTTCCGCCTCAAGGACCGCAAGGGTGCAGACATGCTGCTTGCACCCACCCACGAGGAAATGTTCACCCTGCTGGTGAAGGACCTGTACTCCTCCTACAAGGATTTGCCGGTTTACCTGTACCAGATTCAGACCAAGTACCGCGATGAGGCGCGCCCCCGCGCGGGTCTGCTACGCGGCCGCGAGTTCGTCATGAAGGACTCCTACTCCTTCAACATTGACGATGAGGGCCTGAACGAGGCGTACATGGCTCACCGTGCCGCCTACCAGCGCATCTTCGAGCGTCTGGGTCTGGAGATTGTCATTGTGACCGCACAGTCCGGCGCGATGGGTGGCTCCCGCAGTGAAGAGTTCCTGCACCCGACCCCCATCGGTGAGGACACCTTCGTGCGTTCCGCGGGCGGCTACGCGGCAAACGTTGAGGCCGTCACCACCGTGGTTCCCGAGGAAATCGAAATCACCGAGGACACTCCGGCGGCAATCGTTCTGGACACCCCCGACTCCGCCACCATTGAGACCCTGGTGGAGCGCATGAACGAACTGCACTCCGAGGTCACCGGCGGCACCCTGGAGGCTTCGCAGACCCTCAAGTGCTTCGTGGGCACCGTCATCACCCCCTCCGGCGAGCGTAAGGTCTTCGCCGTGGGCGTTCCCGGCGACCGTGCCGTGGACCTGGGCCGCGTTGAGGTTAACATCGGTGCCCTGCTGGGCATCGGCGGCGAGGTTGAGGTCGAGGCAGCCAGCGAAGAGGACCTGAAGGCATACCCGCAGCTGGTCAAGGGCTACATTGGCCCCGGCCTGAGCCTGGATGCGCCCCTGCTCGGCGCACACACCGAGGACGAGGACGCGGTGGCTTCCGCAACCGGCATTCCCTTCTTCGTTGACCCCCGCGTGGTGCGCGGTACCCGCTGGGTGACCGGCGCAAACGAAGAGGGCAAGCACGTGGCGAACCTGGTCTTCGGCCGCGACTTCACCGCCGACGGCGTCATTGAGGCGTGCGAGGTGCGCGAAGGCGACCCGGCACCGGACGGCTCCGGCGAACTGGTGGCAGCCCGCGGCATCGAGATGGGCCACATCTTCGCCCTGGGCCGCAAGTACGCTGAGGCACTGGGTCTGAAGGTTCTGGATCAGAACGGCAAGCTGCAGACCGTGACCATGGGCTCCTACGGCGTGGGCGTGACCCGCGCACTGGCTGCTATCGCCGAGGGCAACCACGACGAGAAGGGCCTGATTTGGCCGCGTAACCTGGCACCGGCAGACGTGCACATTGTCATCACCGGCAAGGACGCAGCATCCCACGAGTACGCTGAAGAGCTCAGCGCATCCCTGGAATCCGCCGGCCTGCAGGTCATGCTGGATGACCGCCCGAAGACCAGCCCCGGCGTGAAGTTCGGCGACGCCGAGCTGCTGGGTGTGCCCACCATCCTGGTGATTGGTCGCGGCTTCAAGGACGGCGTGCTGGAGCTGAAGGACCGCCGCAGCGGTGAGGCTCGCGAGGTGTCCGTCGAGAACGCGGTGGCTGAGGTCATCGCTGAGGTGCGCGGCGCCTAAGGCACGCCACTAGCCCGCAAAGACGTAAAACCGTCGTCCCCTGCCCCGCCTCCTAAGAGGTGGGGCAGGGCAAGCGGCGGAAGAATGAAAGAAGAGAACTATGGCATATAAGCCGAAGCGTTCTGGCTCTAAGAAGAGCGCCCCGAATGCGCGCGCTCGCCGTGCCGCATCCCGCGTGGCGAATGGTGTGAACACTCCCCGCACTCGCGCTGAGAGCGAGCCCGTGGTGGAGGCACCGGTGCGCGTGGGTACCCGCGCGATCCGTGAGGAAGAGGTTGCCGAGGCGATTGCCCCGGTTATCTCCGAGTTCTCGCTGGTGCTGGAAGGTCTGAAGATTTCGGGCCCGGCGGCGAACCGTACCGTGAAGATTACGGTGGACTACACCGCTGAGCGTACCGATTCGCTGTCGCTGGATTCCCTCGCGGAGATTTCCGGTGCGATTTCGAGCGCCCTGGACCGTGCGGATGAAAACGACGAGTTCTTCCCCTACGAGCTGGAGGTGTCCTCGCCGGGTGCTACCCGTGCCTTGACCGAGCGCCGCCACTGGGAGCGTGCCCGCACCCGTCTGATCGCGGTCACCGCACCCGACGGCACCGAGTATCTGGCACGTCTGCACGAGGTGCAGGATGACGGCCCGGTGCTGGCTCGTAAGAAGAACACGAAGAAGGGCCAGAAGGAGTCGTACCACGAGCCGAGCTTGCTCCCGTGGGAAAATATTGCTTCTGCTCACGTCGAGATTGACTTCAATTCGCCTGCTGAGCCGGTAGAATAGAGTTATTAAAGCTTCAGGCACGGGGTGCTCCGTGCCAGGTATATACCGTTCGGGAGCCGGGGCGCACTAAGCGTCCCGGCGCCGTGCTAACTGGGAAAGGCTGAAAAGCGTGGAGGATATTAAAACTATTGACCTGGGCGCACTGCGCGCATTGGCGAAGCAGCGCTCTCTCGTCATGGAGGAGCTCTTCACCCTGGTTGAGAACGCCCTGCTGCTCGCGTACATGAAGCAGCCCGGCGCTATTAAGGGCTCTCGTGCCGTCATCGACCACACCACCGGCGAGTTCGTCATTCTGGCTCCTGAGCTTGATGAGGATAACCAGAAGATTGACGAGTTCGACGATACCCCGAACAACTTTGGCCGTATCGCTGCCGCAACCGTACGTCAGGTGCTCTCGCAGCGTCTGCGTGACGCTGAGGACGCATCCGTTCTGGGCGAGTTCAAGGACCGTGAGGGCACCCTGGTGTCCGGCGTGATTCAGCAGGGCAACAACCCGCGTATGGTTCAGGTTGACCTGGGCACCGTTGAAGCTGTTCTGCCCAGCAACGAGCAGGTTCCGGGCGAGAAGTACCCGCACGGTACCCGCCTGCGCGCCTACCTGGTTGAGGCTCGCCGCGGCCCCAAGGGCCCCTCGATTGTGGTTTCTCGTTCGCACCCGAACCTGGTTCTGCGCCTGTTCGAGCACGAGGTTCCCGAAATCTCTGAGGGCCTGGTTTCCATTAACTCCATCGCACGTGAAGCTGGCCACCGCTCCAAGATTGCTGTGTCCGCGAAGAACCCGACCATCAACGCTAAGGGCGCCTGCATCGGCGATATGGGCGCCCGCGTGCGCGCCGTGGCTGCCGAGCTGAACGACGAGAAGATTGACATTGTCGACTACTCGACCGATCCGGCAACCTTCATCGCTGCGGCGCTGTCCCCGGCTAAGGTCACCGAGGTCATTATCGCGAACCCGCGTGAGTACTCCGCTCGTGCCGTGGTTCCGGACGACCAGCTGTCCCTGGCTATCGGCCGTGAGGGTCAGAATGCGCGTCTGGCAGCGAAGCTGACCGGCTGGCGTATCGATATTCTCTCCGAGTCCAAGTACGCTCAGGTTCGTGCCGAGGAAGAGGTTGCGGCTCGCGTGGCTCGTAGCCTGGCTGAAGAAGCTTCCGCTGAGAAGGCAATTGAAGAAGCAACAGAAGAGTCCGCACAGGACGCTGAATAAGCATTAGCCCCGGTGAGGGGCGTATCCCGCGGCATATCCTTTTGATGCAGGCGCAAGAGATCGGGCAGGTACGTGCCCGGTGTTCTTGCGCCTGCGTCACAGTTTTGCCCATGATTCTTAAAAACGGGATACACTATTAAGATGTGCCGGTGTGTAACCGGGCGCTTTAACGCGCCCTCGCATACACCGGATGGAGCATCACGAATGTACTGCGAACGCGGTTCTACACACGTTAGAGAGGGGAGAGGACCATGAGCGATCACGACCTCACCGCAACCTCCGAAGCGTTTGAAGGACCGGTCCGCACCTGCATCGGATGCCGTGCCCGCGATGAACAGCGCAACCTGCTGCGCATCGCCCGCACACCCGTCACGTCTGCTACCGAGCAGGCGGACACCCCGCCCTATCAGCCCGATACGGCGGGAACTATGCCCGGACGAGGCGCTTGGATCCATCCGAGCGAAAAGTGCGTAGCCGCTCTGCAGAAAAAGAACGGTCTGGCGCGCGCCTTCAAAAAAGCGGTCCCTGCAGCCCAGCTGCAGGCGTGTTGCGAGCAGATTCGAGCCGTTATTGCGGACTCGACCCCCTCGTAGACGCTTTTCGGGTATATGCCCTCTGTAAGTCAACGAGTTTGACGACTTCTTATCTGAAAGCGAGTCAGAAAACTGATGGATATCTAATGAGTGCCGCGAAATGAGTACCCTTTCGTGCTCACCCACCGGCAATTTCACGAATTGGCGCGCCTTCGGGCGTGCACCCCGTAAACATTAGTGTCCGCACCATTCCCGGTGCGGACCGGGAATGGAGAAAATTTGGCTCAGCCTCGAGTACACGAGTTTGCTAAAGAAGTAGGCGTACCTTCCAAGGAAGTTATTGCCAAGCTTAAGGATATGGGCGAGTTCGTTAAGAGCTCCTCTTCCACCCTGAACCCCATGGTTCTGAAGAAGCTGCGCGCGGAATTCCCCGCCGCAGCCGCTAAGCCTGCCGCAAAGGCAGCACCCGCAAAGGCCGCACCCGCGGAGTCGGCAGCTAAGCCGGCACCCAAGCCCGCAGCGGCTAAGCCCGCCGCTAAGCCTGCGGCAACCCCCAAGCCCGCAGCGGCAAAGCCTGCCGCTAAGCCGGCACCCAAGCCTGCAGCTAAGCCCGCAGCAGCTGAGAGCGCAGCTCCCAAGCCTGCAGCAGCTAAGCCCGCCGCAAAGCCGGCAGCAGCACCCAAGCCCGGCGGCCCCCGCCCGGGTAACAACCCCTTCGCATCCCAGCAGGGCATGGCACGCCCCGAGGCTGCACCGAAGCCGGCAGCTCCCAAGCCTGCCGCTCCGAAGCCCGGCCCCAAGCCCGGTCCTCGCCCCGGTAACAACCCCTTCGCATCCCAGCAGGGTATGAAGCGTAACGGCGGCGACTCCCAGCGTTCCGGCGGTCCCCGTCCGGCACGTAACGGTCGTCCCGGTGGCAACGGTGGCGCACGCCCCGGCGGTAACGGCGGTCCCCGCCCCGCAGGTGGCGCCCGTCCCGGTGGTAACGGTGGCCCCCGTCCGGCAGCTGGCGCACGTCCCGGTGCACCCCGTCCGGCTGGCGGCGGCGGCGCACGCCCGAACCCCTCGATGATGCCCAAGGTTTCCAACGTTGGTGGCGGCGCGTCCGGTTCCAACAACGGCGGCGGTAACGGTGGCGGCGGCGCACGTCGCGGCGGCGGTTCCGGCGGCGGCTTCAACCGCGGTCCGGGTCGTCCCGGCCCCGGCGGTCGCGGCAACGCACAGGGTGCATTCGGTCGCGGCGGTTCCAAGCGTAAGGGCCGCAAGTCCAAGGCAGCTCGCCGCCATGAGCAGGAGCAGCTGAACGCACCGGCACCCGGTGGCGTGGTTGTTCCTCGCGGCGACGGCTCGACCGAGATTCGTCTGCGCCGCGGCGCGTCCATCATGGACTTCGCTGAGAAGATTGGCGCAAACCCGGCATCGCTGATTACGGTTCTCTTCCACCTGGGTGAGATGGCTACCCAGACTCAGTCCCTGGACGAGGAGACCTTCGAGCTGCTGGGTGCCGAACTGGGTTACGTCATCAAGATTGTTTCCCCGGAGGATGAGGAGCGCGAGCTGCTCGAGTCCTTCGACATCGACCTCGAAGCCGAAGCAGAAGCTGAGGGCGATGACGTTCTGGAGGTTCGTCCCCCGGTCGTTACCGTCATGGGTCACGTTGACCACGGTAAGACCCGCCTGCTGGACGCTATCCGTAACACCAACGTTATTGAGGGTGAGGCCGGCGGCATTACCCAGCACATTGGTGCATACCAGGTCCACACCACCGTTGAGGGTGAAGACCGCGCGATTACCTTCATCGATACCCCCGGTCACGAGGCGTTCACCGCTATGCGTGCCCGTGGTGCGAAGGTCACCGACGTGGCAATCCTCGTGGTCGCAGCGGATGACGGCGTTATGCCCCAGACCGTTGAGGCACTGAACCACGCACAGGCAGCTAACGTGCCGATCGTGGTTGCTGTGAACAAGATCGATAAGGAAGGCGCGTCCCCGGACAAGATCCGTGGCCAGCTCACCGAGTACGGTCTGATCCCCGAAGAGTACGGTGGCGACACCATGTTCGTGGACGTCTCCGCTCGCAACGGCACCAACATCGACGAGCTGCTTGAAGCTGTCACCCTGACCGCTGACGTGCTCGAACTGACCGCTAACCCGAACAAGGAAGCACGCGGCGTTGCTATTGAAGCAAACCTGGACAAGGGCCGCGGTGCGGTTTCCACCGTCCTGGTTCAGTCCGGTACCCTGCGCGTCGGTGACGCTATCGTTGCCGGTGTTGCTCACGGTCGCGTTCGTGCAATGTTCGATGAGAACGGTCAGGCTGTGAAGGAAGCTGGCCCGTCCCGCCCCGTTCAGGTGCTGGGTCTGTCCACCGTTCCTCGTGCAGGCGACACCTTCCTCTCCACCGAGGAAGAGCGCACCGCTCGTCAGATCGCTGAGAAGCGTGAGGCTGCTGATCGTAACGCTCAGCTGGCTAAGCGTCGTAAGCGCGTGACCCTCGAGTCCTTCGATGCCGCTGTGGCTGAGGGCAAGATGGACACCCTGAACCTGATTATTAAGGGTGACGTCTCCGGTGCTGTGGAAGCACTGGAAGAGTCCCTGATGAAGATCGACGCCGGTGGCGACGAGGTTCAGCTGCGCGTCATCCACCGCGGTGTGGGTGCTATTACCCAGAACGACGTGAACCTGGCTACCGTGGACAACGCGGTCATCATCGGCTTCAACGTCCGCCCGGCAGAGCGCGTTGCCGAACTTGCCGACCGCGAAGGCGTCGAGATGAAGTTCTACTCGGTCATCTACCGTGCGATTGAGGAAATTGAGCAGGCCGTCAAGGGTATGCTCAAGCCCGAGTACGAGGAAGTGGAGCTCGGCTCCGCAGAGATCCGCGAGGTCTTCCGCTCCTCCAAGTGGGGCAACATCGCAGGTTCGATCGTCAAGAACGGCATCATCAAGCGCAACGCCAAGGCACGCCTGGTGCGCGACGGTTCCGTGGTGGCAGACAACCTCACCATCGAGTCGCTGCGTCGTTTCAAGGACGACGCTACCGAGGTTCGCGAAGGTTTCGAGTGTGGTATTGGCCTCGGCTCCTTCAACGACATCAAGGAAGGCGACATTATCGAGACTTGGGAGATGCGCGAAAAGCCGCGCGTCTAAGACTCACACGCTGATGCGCCCGTCACCCGCTAGTGTTCCCGTACCCGCAGGCTTCTAAAACTGGAGCCTGCGGGGCGGGCGCTGGCGGGGCGGGCGCTTCCGCATTACCTGGAACGCCTCCGTAACACCCCGAGTGTTCGCGGAAGCACCACGAGATTTCAAGGAGAAACACATGGCTGATGCAGCCCGCGCGGCACGACTTGCCGACCGCATCAAGGTAATTGTGGCGAAGGCGCTGGAGCGTCGTGTTAAGGACCCCCGCCTCGGTTTTGTGACCATTACCGATGCCCGCGTGACCAACGACCTGCAGCACGCAACCCTGTACTACACCGTGTTCGGCTCCGAAGAGGACGCCGCAAACACCAAGAAGGCGCTGGAATCCGCAAAGGGTATTCTGCGCTCCGAGGTGGGTAAGAACATTACTGCCCGCCTGACCCCCACCCTGACTTTCGTCGCTGACGAGGTTCCCGAGAACGCCTTCCACATTGAGGCGCTTCTGCGTGAGACTCGCGAGCGCGACGCCGCCCTGGCTGCTGCAGCTGAGGGTGCCGAGTACGCCGGCGACGCCGACCCCTACAAGAAGGATGAGCCTGCCGAGGGTGAGGACGCCTAAGTGGCGAAGAAGCAACCTCAGGGCCCGTCCGGCCTGATGGTCATTGATAAGCCCGCCGGGATGAGCAGCCACGACGCAGTCTCTCAGATGCGTCGTATTGCTGGCACCCGGCGGGTTGGTCACGCCGGTACGCTGGATCCCGCCGCGACCGGCGTGCTGATTTTGGGCATCAATAAGGCGACGAAGCTGCTGACCTACCTGGTCGGTCAGGATAAAACCTATGACGCGACGATTCGTCTGGGCATTGAGACGCTGACCGAGGACGCCGAGGGTGAGCACACTGCCGCGCATCCGGACGGCGTTGAGGCGCTGACCGGTATGGACGCTGAGCAGATGCGTGCGCGCATCCTGGAGGCTGTGGCGCAGCTGAGCGGCGATATCCTGCAGGTTCCTTCTGCGGTGTCTGCTATCAAGATCAACGGTGTTCGCTCGTATGCGCGTGTGCGTAGCGGTGAGCAGGTTGAGTTGGCGGCGCGTCCGGTGACGATTAGCGAGTTCACGGTGCATTCTGTGACTGCCGGTTTTGCCGAGTACGTGATTGAGGACCCCGAGAACGAGGGCGAGCACGCGGCAACCTCGGTTCCCGTGATTGACTGCGACGTGACGGTTTCGTGCTCTTCGGGCACCTACATTCGTGCCCTGGCGCGTGATCTGGGCAAGATTCTGGGCACCGGTGGCCACCTGACGGCTCTTCGCCGTACCCGTGTGGGTGCGGTGGTGCTTGAGGATGCCGCCGATTTGGCGCAGTTGAAGCAGCGCCGTGAAGAGTCAGCAAAGCTGGAAGATTTGCCGTTGCTGCCCCTGGAGGAGGCGGCACGCCGCATCTTTGGTGCGCGTGAGCTCTCCGCTGCGGAGGCGAGCGATATTTCTTACGGGCGCCGTATTAGCCCCAGTGGTGACGGCTCCGTGGTGAAGCGTTCCGTGCACGCGAGCGCGGATGAGTCCGGCGCGGTGCAGCATGCCAGCGTTGAGGGTATTGTGGCGGGCTTCGCCCCGGATGGTACCCTGGTAGCCCTGTTGGAGAATAAGAAGCAGCGCGGGAAGGTGCAGGCCGCCCCGGTGCTGGTTTTTGAGGCGAATCGTTCCTTCAATTAGGTGTTGAAGGCTTATGATGGGCGAAGAGGGTTCGGTGTTTGCGCCTGCTCAAACCTGATTTGCCTAAACCTATCTGATTCAGCGCCCTGTTGAAGGAGCGCCTTGTTGAATGTGCGCCCCTATTCATTCAATGCGCTAACGTATATACAACCCCTGAACACACATGACTACTCGTGCGGGTGCCGCCCGGCCCTGCTGAAGGAGAGAAGATGAGCGAGAACCAGAGCTCTGCTAAGAAGGCGAGTGAGCCTCGTACCGCGCCGGTACCCCGCGTGGAGTCTGCACAGGCTGAAGCTACCGTAACCGGGGCTGCTGCGACCGGAGCTGCTGCTCAGAGCGGTGCCGCGAAGGCTGCCGGTGCTAAGACTGCTGAGCCTATTTCTGCGGCGAAGGCACCTGCGGGTGTTCGCGTAGCCGCACCGGCGTCCGGCGATAAGGCGTCGCAGAAGGCAGATAAGAAGGCTGAGAAGAAGGCAACCCGCGAGGCGTTTGCCCGCCCCAAGAGCATTGAGGAGGCGGCTAAGCCTCAGAACCGTGCGGCGTTCCGTGCGGCGGTGGCGCTGTACGGTCTGTTCATGATTGCGTACGGTGTGTGGCAGGTTTTGGGCGGTATCCGTGTGATTCCGGATGCGCCTCAGGATTTCGCGAATGCCTCGGTGCAGTCGAACTACGTGTTCTTCGCGGCAGCCTATGTGGGTGTGGGTCTGTCCTTCGTGTTCATTGCCCTGAAGTTCAAGTGGGTGAACATGCTCGTGTTCTCCTGCCTGGTGGTTTTCCTGGGTGGCGTGGGTCGTATCCTGTCGTGGGCGTTCTTCGGTACCCCGCACTGGTCGCTGATTGTGCTGATGGTGACTGAGCTTGTGATTCCTCCGTGTCTGCTGGTGTGGTACGGCTGGATTAACAAGTCCAATAAGATTCGCGAGGAGATGCTGAAGGCTTCTCGTAACCAGGCTCGTAAGTAGTCGTAATGCCCGGGAAGGTTCCTGCCGCACGGTGGGGTGCCTGCCCGGGCTTTCTTCTGGGCGGGTGCTGCGCATGGATTTTCCAGGTGCGGAGGCTGCACAGTTGCGTGCCAGATACCCCGCCGCATCCGCAAAGGTAGGGGAGGGGGCACCGCCTGCGAGGGGCGCCGTTCCATTCCCTGTTGATTCCCGTTTTGAATTCTGCATCCTGCCGCCTGTGGTCTAGGATGGATAGGTACATTTATCTTTTTCAGGAGAGCCCGTGACCCTCTACACCGCTTTGAGCGAGGTCCCCGCCGGCTACGGCCCCTCGGTCGTGACCATCGGCAATTTTGACGGCGTGCACCGTGGACATGCCCGCGTGATTTCGCGCGTGGTCTCCCTTGCTGAAGAGCACGGTTTGAGCTCTATCGCGGTCTCTTTTGACCCGCACCCGATGCAGGTGCACCGTCCCGAGGCGACCCACCACGACATTATGGGTCAGGGCTCGCGCCGCTACTTCATGTGCCTGCTGGGTCTGAACGACTACCTGCTGCTGAACTACAACCTGCAGTTCGCTTCGCAGACCCCCGAAGAGTTCGTGAAGTCCACCTTCGTGGATGCGCTGAACGCGCGTTTCGTGGTCATCGGTGACGACGTGCGCTTTGGAAAGAACAACTCCGGCGACCTGAACACCATGCGTGAGCTGGGGGAGAAGTACGGGTTTGAGGTGGTTGTCGTTGAGGACCTGATGGTGGATGAGAACACCCGCTGCTCCTCGACCCGCATCCGCCAGCTGCTGCTGGACGGCGATATGCCCGCCGCAACCGAGCTGCTGGGCCGCCACCACATGATGGCTGGTGAGGTTGTACACGGTCTGGCGCGCGGCCGCGAGTTGGGCTTCCCGACCGCGAACCTTGAGCTTGAGGCGCGCGGCCTGATTCCCGCCGACGGTGTGTACGCCGGCTGGCTCGTGGACGAGTCCGGTAACCGTCACCCCTCCGCTATTTCGGTGGGTACGAACCCGACCTTTGACGGTATTGAGCACCGCCAGGTTGAGGCGCACGTGATTGACCGCCCGGAAGAGCGCGTGGAGGATTTCAACCTGTACGGTCAGCATGTGCTGATTGAGTTCGTGAAGCGTCTGCGCCCCATGGTGGCGTACACCGGTGTTGAGGCGCTGATTGAGCAGATTAACGATGACGTGGTGCAGACCCGCGAGGTGCTGGCTGAGGACGCTAAAAGTTACTGCCCGCCGGAGTGCCCGGTGCAGGCGGAAGTGAAGCATCCCCACTTCTAAGAGCGACATCCTGCGCTCATAGCTTTTGCCTTTAACGGCTTTGTAGCCCCTGCGGTAAGATTTTCGGATCTGCCGCCGGGGCTTTTGCGTACCCGACCGGATGCGCAAAAGCGGGCACCTTCTTCGCACCTGACCGCCCGCGCCTTCCGACGAAACCTCGTGCCCCGCACGCCTTGACGTTCTGCGCTGCACGCCTTGACGTTCTGCGCCTCCCGTGAGGCACCCCTGTTTTAGTCGTCCCCGTTTTAAGAGAAGATAGAGTCATGGAAAAAATGAACGTCGAATCCTTCAACCTCGACCACCGCGCCGTGGCGGCACCCTACGTGCGTATCGCGGACCGCAAGGTTCTGCCCGGTGGCGACACCCTCATCAAGTACGATATCCGCTTCACTCAGCCGAACACCGCGCACCTGGAAATGCCGACTGTGCACTCCATCGAGCACCTGAGCGCCGAGCACATGCGCAACCACACCGACCGTCTGATTGACTTCTCCCCGATGGGCTGCCAGACCGGTTTCTACGCGCTGACCCTGGGCCTGGAGCCCGAGGAGTTCTTCCCCATCCTGGAAGCAACCCTCAACGATATCCTCAACGCGACCGAGGTTCCGGCAGCGAACGAGGTGCAGTGCGGTTGGGGTGCCAACCACACCCTCGAAGGCGCGCAGGCTGCGGCTCGCGAGTTCCTCGCGGCACGCGATGAGTGGGCTCAGGTGATGGCGTAATGAGCGCACAGATCCCTGACGCTTTCGCATCCGCCTTCAACCCGGTGGACTTTGACCCGAACGCTTTCGACCCGGCTGAGGCGTTCAACAGCATGTTTGAGCTGATGGACGGCATGTCCAACGCCATCATTATTCAGGTGGCAATGGATGAGGAACTCGCACCTTTCCTGAAGGTGACCGAGGAGCTGCAGCCGTCCTTCACCGAGGGGGCGGCGGTATTCCATCCGCGTTACCTGCAGGTGGGTGAGGACCAGGTTCCGCTGCTGCTGGTTCGCTCCAAGATCGGTCTGGTGAACGCGGCGAGCGCCGTCACCGAGGCGATCAGCTACTCCTCGAACTGCCTGGGCGTCATTAGCGCAGGTACCGCCGGCGGTTTGGCTCGCGGCATTAACGTGGGCGACGTGCTGATTGGCGAGAACTACACCTACACTGACGCCGACGCGACCGCCTTCGGTTACGCGCGCGGCCAGGTTCCGGGCATGCCCGAAAGCTACGACGGCCAGGCGGACGAGTGGCAGGATGCTCTGGAGCATGCGCTCGCCGCACTTGAGCCGGTGCGTGAGCAGGCTGAGAGCGTGTGGGAGGTGCGCCGCGGCCAGATGCTGGCGGGTAACTCCTTCGTAACCGCCCACAACGTGAAGGACACCCGCGAGGCGTTCGAGGGCGCCATCAGCACCGATATGGAGACCACCGCTATTGCGCAGGTCTGCCACAACTACGAGATTCCGTTTATCGGAGTGCGTTGCGTGTCTGATCTGTGCGGCCCGGAGGCTGACCAGGACTTCCACCTCTCCGTGGACGTGGTGGCTCCTCGTTCGGCTCGTTACGCGCTGCAGCTGGCCGCTGAGCTGTGGACCGAGGCGCAGCTGGAGGCGCTGGAGCTGGCTCTCTAAAGTTCTAGAGCATGCGGCACGATGTGAGCTCGCATGCGGCAAGTGCCGGGGCGTGAACCTGAATGGTTTGCGCCCCGGTTTTTCTGTACCCGGCCCGCGAGACATGCAGAAATATTAATCGCGGTGAATATACATTCTGTGTGTTGTGGAGTACTATGAATGTGGAAACTAATCGCTCTCACAGAGGAGTACGTCGTGAAGGTCTGTCCGACTCTCGCCTCCGTCACCGGTCTGCTCGGTGGCTACAAGGTTGCATCTAGCACCGGCATCCGCCCGCTCGGTGGCGCTGTCCTGGCACTGTGCGGTGCCGTGGCTTACAAGAATTGGAAGCGTAAGGCTGGCGCAGGCCGTGCCACCTTCCTCACCGCTCTCTACCTCGGCGCGTTCGGCGCCGCTCATCCGCTCGCCAAGAAGCTTGGCGCGTGGCCTGCAGTCTACACTGTGACTGCTGCAACCGCTCTGTGCTCTATCGTCATTGGACGTAAGCGACAGAAGTAATCTTTGACGAAAAGACGGCGGAAAGGCAACGTTGCCTTCCCGCCGTCTTTTGCGTTCCCACCCACCGTACCGGTTGGGTAGGGATGCGACGGGGCGACGCGCGAAGGCAACGCCTTCTACGCATCGCCCCATTACTCGATGGGGAGTGAATCAACCGGTACCGCTCTCAGTCACCTGCTGAGCTGCGGCACCGCTCGATAAGTTTCCCCGCCACCGGCGGGTACACCCCACGAGGTAAAGGAAAAGAAGAAGATGAATACCACTCCGGACTCATCCCCGGTACAGCAGGGCGTAGCTGAGGCTACCTCCGAGAGCCCGCAGCTAGCGCGTGGACTCTCCCTGCGTCACATCATGTTCATCGCCCTCGGCTCCGCCATTGGTACGGGCCTGTTCTACGGCTCTGCATCCGCCATTCAGCTGGCGGGCCCCTCCGTGCTGCTTGCCTACGTTATTGGCGGCGCGGCAGTGTTCATGGTGATGCGCGCAATGGGCGAACTCGCCCTGGCGCACCCGGTCTCCGGAGCGTTCTCCGAATACGCGACCCGCTACCTTGGACGCTGGGCTGGTTTTGTGACCGGCTGGACCTACGCCCTGGAAATGGCACTGGTCGCCATCGCGGACGTCACCGCCTTTGCCGTGTACATGAAGTTCTGGTTCCCGAACAGCCCCTCCTGGATTTGGATTGTTTCGGTCCTGCTGATTCTGCTCGCTATTAACCTGGCGAAGGTCAAGGCGTTTGGTGAGACCGAATTCTGGTTCACGCTCGTGAAGGTCAGCGCCATTATCGCCATGATCGTTGGCGGCGTGATTCTGCTCTTCGTGGGCGTGCAGGCACACGACTCCGTAGCGCCCTCGGTTACGAACCTCTGGGCTCTTGAAGGCGGCTTCTTCGCGAACGGATTTACCGGCTTCCTCGCCTGCTTTACCGTGGTGATGTTTGCCTTCGGCGGTATCGAGAACATCGGTATTGCCGCCGGTGAGGCGAAGGACCCGCGCACCTCAATTCCCAAGGCGATTCGCACGGTGCCGTTCCGCATCCTCATCTTCTACATTCTGACCCTGTCGGTCATCATGTCCCTGTACCCCTGGTACTCGGTGACGAAGGCGAACTCGCCGTTCGTGCAGATTTTTGAAGGTCTGGGCATTCCGGCTGCCGCTTCGATTCTGAACGTGGTCATCATTACCGCCGCAATCTCTGCGCTGAATGCGGACGTGTACGGTGCCGGCCGCATGATGTACGGCCTGGCGAAGCAGAACCTCGCTCCCGCATCCTTTGCGAAGGTCACGAAGAACGGTGCGCCCTGGATGACCACCCTCATCATGGTGCTGGTCATGGCGGTCGGCGTGATCGTGAACGTGCTCTTCGAGAACGCGTTCGAGGTGGTCGCCTCCCTGGCAACCTTCGCGACCGTATTCGTGTGGGTCATGATTCTGCTGGCGCACATCGCGTTCAAACGCAGCGGTGCCGATACCGAGGCGCAGCCGGTGCGCCAGCCCCTGTGGCTGAGCTACCTGGCGTTGGTGTTCATGATCTTTATCGTGGTGCTCTTCGGTTGCTTCGCCGATACCCAGCTGGCGCTGGTGATGGGCGCAATCTGGTGCCTGTTCCTGCTGGGCTACTACCGCCTCGTGGTGGTCCGCGCTCGCGCTGAAGCGTAAACACCGAATAAACGTAGAGCCCGGTGCAAGAGCCCGGGGTGAGAACTATACTGTGAAGCCCGGCGACCGGTAGTGTGATGAGCTACCTGTCGCCGGGCTTCTGCTCACCCTTCCACGAAAGCGCCCCGGTAGCGTAGAATGGGAAGAACGCGTCTGCAGTCCGCAGTAGACGACGTGTATTACAGGGCGTAAGCCCACCACCCGGCGGCAACCGTCCGTACGGGACGTATGCGGTACTAACTCTAGGAGTTAAAAAGTGGCACTGGATCCCGCTGTCAAGCAGGCAATCATCAAGGAATACGCAACCCACGAGGGCGACACCGGTTCGCCCGAGGTTCAGATTGCAGTTCTGTCTCGTCGTATCGCCGACCTGACCGAGCACCTGAAGTTCCACAAGCACGATCACCACTCCCGTCGTGGCCTGATGATCCTCGTTGGTCGTCGCCGCAACATGCTCGGCTACCTGAAGAGCGTCGACATCGAGCGTTACCGTTCGCTGATTGAGCGCCTGGGTCTGCGCCGATAAAACAGGAGCGTCTTGACGCTTTTGTGGTGATTAATCGCCTTTAGGCGGTGTGTGCGGACGTGCTGTCAGCACTACCATGCCTCCATCACGGAGGCGGGTAGCGCCAGCGCGTCCGTACTGCCGCGTTGAGGGGCGCATCTTCCGCTGGCTAGATTCCCCTGGAACTCAAAGCTAGGCAACGTGAGAAGATGCCGTCCCACCTGAAAGAAAAAACACGGGCCGTACCGGCACACACGCCGCGGTCCTCGGTAGCGAATTACGGAACAACACCACCCCACAACCTCCCCGATAAAAGTCGGGCATAAGTAGGGGAGAGGTGCCGTGGTTTCCTATCGAAGGCCGACTCGTGCGCCGCACGGCCTACCAAGAAGAAAGAAGGAACCGTGGAAGGTCCCGAAATCAAGTTTGCCGAAGTCGAAATCGACAACGGCATTCACGGTAAGCGCCACGTGCGCTTTGAAACCGGCCGCCTTGCAAAGCAGGCAGCTGGCTCCGTCCTCGTCACCATCGATGACGAGACCACCCTGCTCTCCGCAACCGCAATCGGCAAGTCTCCCCGTGAGGGCTTCGACTTCTTCCCGCTGACCGTGGACGTGGAAGAGCGCATGTACGCAGGCGGCAAGATCCCCGCATCGTACTTCCGCCGCGAAGGCCGCCCCAGCACCGAGGCAATCCTGGCAGCCCGCCTGATTGACCGCCCGCTGCGCCCCGCCTTCACCAAGGGCATCCGCAACGAAGTTCAGGTCGTTGTGACCGTCCTGACCTACGAGCCGGACGAAATCTACAACACCTTCGCAATCAACGCTGCATCCGCATCGACCTCCCTGTCCGGTGCGCCGTTCAACGGCCCCATCGGTGGCGTGCGCATGGCACTGATCGACGGCCAGTGGGTCTGCTTCCCCAAGTACTCCCAGCTGGAAAACGCTGTGTTCGACATGGCTGTTGCCGGTCGTATCGTCACCAAGGCTGACGGTACCGAAGACGTCGCCATCATGATGGTTGAGGCAGAAGCAACCGACAACTCCTGGAAGCTCATCAAGGAAGACGGCCAGACCGCCCCCACCGAAGAGATCGTCGCAGAGGGTCTGGAAGCTGCTAAGCCCTTCATCGCAGCACTGTGCAAGGCACAGGCTGACCTGGTGGCTCGCGCAGGCAAGCCCGCCCTGGAACTGCCCTTCTTCGGTGGCCACGGCGAGGACGTCGACGCAGCAGTTGAGGCATTCGCAGCAGACCGCCTGGCAGAGGTGTACTCCATCGCTGGCAAGCAGGAACGCGAAGCAGCAGCAGCCGAGCTGCAGGAAGAGCTCAAGGAGGCTCTGACCGGCGAAGGTAAGGAATTCGAAGAGCGTTCCAACGAGGTCGACGTGGCATTCGCCGCCCTGACCAAGCACATTGTGCGCCAGCGCATCCTCACCGATCAGGTGCGCATCGACGGCCGCGGCCTGACCGACATCCGTCAGCTCACCGCCGAGGTTGAAATCCTGCCCCGCGTGCACGGCTCCTCCCTCTTCGAGCGTGGCGAGACCCAGATCATGGGTATCACCACCCTGAACATGCTCAAGATGGAGCAGCAGCTGGACTCCCTGCACCCGGTCAAGTCCAAGCGCTACATCCACCACTACAACTTCCCGCCGTACTCCACCGGTGAGACCGGCCGCGTGGGTTCGCCCAAGCGCCGCGAAATCGGCCACGGTGCACTCGCAGAGCGCGCAATCACCCCGGTGCTGCCCTCCCGCGAAGAGTTCCCCTACGCAATCCGTCAGGTCTCTGAGGCTCTGGGCTCCAACGGCTCGACCTCCATGGGTTCGGTCTGCGCATCGACCCTGTCCCTGCTGAACGCCGGTGTGCCGCTGCGCGCACCCGTTGCAGGTATCGCAATGGGCCTGGTCTCTGACGAGGTTGACGGCGAGACCCGCTACGCAGCCCTGACCGACATCCTCGGCGCGGAAGACGCACTGGGCGATATGGACTTCAAGGTTGCAGGTACCTCTGAGTTCGTGACCGCTATCCAGCTGGACACCAAGCTCGACGGTATCCCCGCATCCGTGCTCGCTGGCGCGCTGACCCAGGCACGTGAGGCTCGCCTGCACATCCTCGAGGTGCTCGTCAGCGCGATTGACGCACCGGATGAGATGAGCGAGTTCGCACCGCGCATTATTTCCGTGAAGATCCCGGTTGCCAAGATCGGTGAGGTTATCGGCCCCAAGGGTAAGATGATCAACCAGATCCAGGAAGACACCGGCGCAGACATCTCCATTGAGGACGACGGCACCGTGTACATCGGTGCAGCTGACGGCCCCTCCGCCGAGGCTGCCCGTGCGGCAGTGAACGCTATCGCTAACCCGCAGGTTCCCGAGGTGGGCGAACGCTACCTGGGTACCGTGGTGAAGGTGACCGACTTCGGTGCGTTCATCTCGCTGACCCCCGGTAAGGACGGCCTGCTACACATCTCCGAGATGCGTAAGCTCAACGGCGGCAAGCGCGTTGTTGACGCTGAGGACGTTGTCTCCGTGGGCCAGAAGGTCCAGGTGGAGATCACCAAGATTGATGACCGCGGCAAGCTCTCGCTGGCACCGGTCGTTGAGGGTGGCGACGACGAGTAGTCGTAACCCCCGCTAAGTGATGAGGGGCGTTCGGCGCACCCGGTGCGGTTCATTCCCCGCCGGATGCACCGGGCGCCCCTTCGCTGTGATTGCCCGCATCTTTTGACGCTCACCCGCCCCACCAACTGTGGACTGCCTATAGGTAATGGGGCGGGAGAGCTTACCTTCAGACGTACCTGTTGAAAGGTTCTTCACTCTATGTCTATTTCCCTGCCCGTCGAGCTTGAGGCGATTGCCGAAGAGCTCAACTACGAGCACGGCCGCCTCATCTACGAGGGTGTGGGCGGTAACGAGGTGCGCCGCTCCATCCTGCCCGGTGGCGTACGCGTGATTACCGAAAAAATGCCCGGTACCCGCGGCGTATCCATCGGGTTCTGGGTGGGAGTCGGCTCCCGCGACGAAGCCCCCGGCATGCTCGGCTCCACCCATTTCCTGGAGCACCTGCTGTTCAAGGGCACCGGCACCCGCACCGCCCTGGACATCGCATCCTCCTTCGACGCGGTGGGCGGCGAATCCAACGCCCTGACTGCTAAGGAGCACACCTGCTACTACGCGCGTGTGCTCGACGATGACGCACCCATGGCGGTGGACGTCATCACCGACATGGTCACCAACGCCCTGCTGGACCCGGCTCACCTGGAACAGGAACGCGGCGTGATCCTCGAAGAGATCGCCATGGACCAGGACGACCCGACCGACGTTGCCTTCGAGAACTTCGTGGAGCAGCTCATGGGAGAGAACCCGCTGGGCCGCCCCATCGGCGGTACCCCGCAGGAGATTACCGAGGTGCCGCGTGACGCCGTGTGGGAGCACTACAAGCGCTACTACACCCCGGACCGCCTGGTCATTTCTGCCGCTGGTTCGCTGGAGCACAGCACCATGGTCCGCCTCGTATTGGAGGCGCTGACCCGCTACGGCTGGAACCTGCAGGAGGGCGTGGCACCGGCACCGCGTCGTGTACGCACCGACAGCGGCATTGTTCCGCTGAGCGAGCTGCGTGAGGTGGAGAAGGGCTTCGAACAGACCAACATTGTGATGGGCTGCCCGAGCATTATCGCCGGTGACGACCGCCGCTACGCGATGAGCGTGCTGACCAGCGCATTCGGTGCGGGCATGTCCTCGCGCCTGTTCCAGGAGATTCGTGAGAAGCGCGGCCTGGCCTACAGCACGTTCGCGTTTTCCGGTGCGTACTCGGATGCCGGCTACTTCGGCATGTACGCGGGCTGCCTGCCCGCTAAGACCGAGCAGGTGCGTGAGGTCATGGGCTACGAGTTCGATAAGCTCGCCACCGCCGGTATTACTGAGGAGGAGCTGACGAAGGTCCGCGGCCAGCTGGCTGGCTCTACCGTGCTCGGTAGCGAGGATTCGGGTTCGCGCATGTCCCGCCTGGGTCGCGCCGAGCTGGACTCTGGACTGTTCACCAGCACCGATGAGCTGCTGGAGAAGATTCGCGCGGTCTCCCTGGAGGAGGTTCGCGACCTGGCGGCGTACCTGGGGCAGCAGCAGATGATTACCACCATCGTGCGCTAACCCCTGAACATCCCTAACGTACAACGCTGGTAAGGCATAGAATGCCCGTTCCCACACCCCACCAAAGCGGGGGAGGGAACGGGCATTTTGTGTGCATCGGTATCTACGAAGAGATACTTCCAAGAAGTGCTTCCGAGTGTTCTGCCGCCCATGCTCTTGACGCTCAGCATGAGCGGCAGAACCGAAAAAGCTACCGCTGAGAGCTACTACTTCTGTGCCTTGGCAATAGCTTCCATCAGCACCTGGGCGTAGAGCTCCTGACCAGCAACCTCAGGGTGAACACCGTCAGAGGCCAGCAGACCACTCTGAGTCTGCAGAGCCTGGCGGATCGTAGAGTTCCAATCCGCAATGATCACACGATCAGAATGCTGAGCCGCAAACTCACGAATCTTACCGTTCGAGTAGTCAATCCAGGTCAGGTTGCGCGGGCCGTAACCGGTGACCAGCACCAGCTTAGAATCGGCGGGCATAGCCGCCAGAACCTCGTCGAGCTGACCATCCAGAATGGTCGAGTTCGCGGTCACCGACAGCACGAAGGTTTTACGAATCTGGCCGTTGGAACCCATAGACTTAATAATCGGCAGGGCCTTAGCAATGGTTCGTCCCTCAGCCGCATCGATAGATGCCTCGGGCATCTTGTCGTACAGCTCGGGGGATACCGCCACCACAATGGAGTCACCCACAATGGTCACCTGCGAGGAGTTCACCGAACCGGTTGCAGCCTTCGAATCGGAAGGGCTAGCAGAGGCAGAAGCCTTCGCATCCTTACCCGTAGCAGAAGCGCTCGGGCTTGCCGATGCGCTCGCAGCCTGCGCCTCCTGACGAGCCTTCAGGCGTTCAGCGGCGGCACGCTTGCCGTCCTCAACGGACTGCTGGGCGGTAGTCATCGCCGGAGCGGTGTGCACCGCCAGGCCGGTCGAAGCAGCAGCCACAACAACGGCAAGAGCCACCGAAACCGGCAGGAGCCTAGTGCGTGAAGACTGGAAAGCCGCCACCACACGGTTAGCGCTACCGCGGAAACCGTAGCGGCGAATCGGGGTCTCAACCCAGCGGTACGACATCTCCGCAATCGCGAAGGTCGCCACCAAAACGCCCACATTTACCAGCGGGGAGCGGTCCGCACCCATCAGGTAGTGCATGACCACGGCGAGCGGCCAGTGCCACAGGTACAGGCCGTAGGAACGTTCGCCCACCCAGCGCAGGGGCGCGAAGTTCAGCAGGCGGCGCAGCATCTCGGAGGCACCAGCGAGCATGTCGGGCAGCATACCCTGAATCACGCCCAGCGCCAGCAGGGAGGCGCCGAACAGACCCCAGGGAATCGCGCCGGGTGCCGACTCGGGAACCAGAATTGCGTAGGGAATCAGCGCGAACAGGGACAGCCAGCTAATCATGACGCGGGCGAACGCGACCAGGCCGAAGGGCTGAGCCACACGGTACAGCACGGACTGCTGCAGCGGCGGGTACAGCGACCAGGGGCGCGCGAACGCCAGCAGGGCGCCGAGCAGCAGGCCGTACAGGTGCGTGTCGGTACCGTAGTAGACGCGGCTAATGGGTGCGCCAGACATCAGAAGAGCGGTGGCGGTGCTCAGCGACGCAATAATACCCAGCACCATGACCACGCTAAAACGACGCCAGCGGCGGCGCAGCAACAGACCAGCCGCAACAATCAGCAGCGGCCACACCACGTAGAACTGTTCTTCCACCGCCAGGGACCAGAAGTTCGTGAAGAGCTCCGGGGAGGTCTGCGTGAAGTAGTCGTTACCGGCAAAAATAGAAATCCAGTTGGACGAGAAGGTCGCCGCACCAGCGAGCTGACGGCCCAGGTTCACCTGAATATCGCCGCCAATGAGCAGGCTGACCGGTCCCATGACCAGAATCAGCAGGGTAATGGCGGGAAGCAGACGGCGGGCACGTCGGATCCAGAAATTGCCCAGGGCAATTTTGCCGGTGAGAGCACCTTCACGCAGAAGCAGGGAGGTAATCAGGAAACCGGAGATGACGAAGAAAATATCCACGCCAATCATGCCGCCGGGTAGTACGGTGGGCCAGAAATGGTACACCATCACGAGGAGCACGGCGATTGCTCGCAGACCGTCCAGACCCGGCAGAATATATCGCCGGTTAGCCTCATCTGGACGCACGGAGGAGGTAAAGAGGGACTTCATACTGTCAAGGCACTCCGTAGGATGGAAATTATAGAAATACTTCCTAATTATATGGTTGCTAACTTTAGATAGCGTATTAAACGGCTTGTATGACGGTTAGATTACTTCGCTTTTTATGCCGCTGAGGTTCCGCGGGGTATCTCACCCCGTGTGTGCGATGGCGTGAACTGCGCCCACACGGGGGATAATAGAGGCTGTACGTCACAGCGTCTACCCCATTGTCGGGGTGCTCATAAGTTACGGAGGAGAGAAGATGGCCCACGAGGACGACGAAAAAATCTGGAAGGTAGCGGTGCTCGGTGCCGCGGGCCGTATGGGTTCTGAGGCGGTGCGCGCCGTCAACACCTCCGCAGACATGGACCTGGTGGCGGCACTGGGCCGCGGCGACGACCTGCAGGAGCTGGTCGATGCCGGCGCAGAGATTGTTATTGACCTGACCGTTCCCGATTCCAGCGAGGCGAATGTGCGCTTCGCGGTGGAGCACGGTATGCACGCGGTGGTTGGTACGACCGGTTGGACCCCCGAGCGCCTGGACTCCCTGCGCGAGCTGCTGGTAGAGCACCCCGAGGTGGGTGTGCTCATCGCCCCGAACTTTGCGATTGGTTCGATTCTCGCCACCGAGTTCGCGGCGAAGGCGGCACGCTACTTCGAATCGGTAGAAATTATTGAGATTCACCACCCGAATAAGGTAGATGCCCCCTCCGGTACCGCTGTGCACACCGCCCGCAAGGTAGCCGCCGCCCGCGCGGAGGCTGGCGTGGGTGCAAGCCCGGACGCCACCACCTCCGATCCTTTGGGTTCGCGCGGCGCCGTAATCGACGATATTCACGTGCACGCGGTGCGTCTGCGCGGCATGGTGGCGCACCAGGAGATTCTGCTGGGCGATCCCGGTCAGCAGCTCGTGATTCGTCACGATTCCTTTGACCGTGCCTCCTTCATGCCCGGTGTTCTGCTGGGTGTGCGTGAGGTGGCGGCGCATCCGGGTTTGAGCGTGGGCTTGGATGCCTACATGGATTTGTCGTAGGGGAGCGTTATGTCTGAACAGACTTCACCTGAGAATGCGCAGGCATCTTCTGAGGCTCGTAGCCCCTGGTGGACTTCGCTGCGTCTGTGGACTGTCTGCGCCTGCGTGCTGATGGTGCTGACCGTGCTGATTCTGCCGCTGCCTTTGGCGGCGCGTGCCTCTATTTTGGGTGTGCTGATTTTTAGCGCTGTCTTCGTGACGGTGGATGCAGGCGGCTGGGGTAAGACTTTCGCGGCGCTGACCTGCGCGCTGCTGACCCTGTACCTGGTGCATATTGCGCAGCAGGGCTTCGTGATGCTGACGTCCGGTTCTGTGGCTGGCATGGTGCTCGGCGCGGGTATGATTCTGCTGCCGATTCTGGGTGCCTGGGCGCTGGTGCGTGAGGTGCTTTTCGGTGCTCGTATTCAGCGTATGGCCCAGGAGCTGGCGGCGTCAGGCGAACTGGCGGAGGATACCCTGCCGCGCACCCCCTCCGGTCGTGTGGATCGTGAGGCGGCAGTGGTGGAGTTTGAGAGCTTCGCGGCGGCGGTTGAGCAGGAGCCGAATAGCTGGAAGGCGTGGTTCAACCTGGCGTGCATGTACGATGCGGGCGGCGAGCGTAAGCGTGCTCGTGCGGCGATGCGCAACGCGTGGGCGTTGCGTTCGGGCGGTCAGGCGAAGGGTATGCGTTAGGCGCAAGCGCTGCGCTCCATCCTCAGTCCCGCATTTATTTTCGGTGTGGGGTTGATGGATAGTACCGAGGATATGTGCCCGGTTTCATAGGCTCTCGCGGAAGTACCGCGGGTTTGAAAGAGTCCGAATAGTAGAACACGCATGAAAACTTATGCGTCCTGTAGCAAAAATCTGCATTTCGGGCGTACTCTGGACATATGTCTGAGAACCTTTCGAACCCCGGTACTTTTGTTGAACCTGTCTTCGGTCGCCTCCTGACCGCAATGGTGACCCCCTTCGCGAAGGACGGTTCCGTTGATGAAAAGCAGGTCGCAGACCTGGCGAACTACCTTGTGGAGAACGGTCACGATGGTCTGGTAGTCTGCGGTACCACCGGCGAATACTCCACCATGACCGATGACGAGAACGAGCGCGTCTTCCAGATTGTGAAGGATACCGTTGGCTCTCGCGCGAAGATTATTGCCGGTGTTGGTTCGAACGACACCGCGCACACCATTGAGCTGGCGCACCGTGCCGAAAAGGTTGGCGTGGACGGCCTGCTGGTCGTGACCCCCTACTACAACAAGCCGACTCAGCCGGGTATCTACGCCCATTTTGCGACCGTTGCTCAAGCAACTGAGACCCCCGTCATGCTTTACGATATTCCGGGTCGTGCGGGCATCCCCATCGCACCCGAAACCTACCGTCGCCTTGCAGAAATTGATAGTATTGTAGCGGTGAAAGACGCCAAGGCAGACTTCGGTGCCGCAACTGAAGTCATGGCAACCACCGACCTGCACTACTACAGCGGCGACGACGGACTGACCCTTCCCTGGATGGCAATGGGCGCCGTCGGCCTCGTCTCGGTGACCGCACATGTGGCACCCGCACTCTTCCGTGCCCTGATTGATGCTGTCGTTGCACAGGACCTGGTGGAGGCTCAGCGTCTTCACCTGGAACTAACTCCGATTGTCCGAGCAACCATGGGCCGCGCCCCCGGTTGCGTTGCTGCCAAGGAAATTCTCTCCTGGCAGGGTGTGCTGGATGAGCCCGTCGTTCGCCTGCCGCACGTACTCTCCGAACCGGAGGTTGCCCAGGCTATGCGAGTTGACCTGCTCTCCTCGAGCATCGCTCACACCCTGAAGAACTCCTAAACTTTGACGCCTACCCGACGCACGCAATAGTGCGGGGAGCGTATATATAGAGGACTTCGGCTACCGTCACACCCCATTTTTGGGGCACATGATGTAGCCAACGGATGCGGACTCCACACCTAGCAATGGGTGAGGGGTCCGCTCTGGCGTATTGCCGCGGTTTACCGTCGATGATTCGGCCCACCACTCAGACAGGGGCCCAGCTTAGGTAGAGGCACCCGCGCAGTACGCCCCCAATACTTTTGAATACTTTCGGTGATTTGGACGCACCGGCAGCACCCCACCTCCTCGGCATATGAGAGCCGAACCGGCGGGAGCGCATGCGGTACGAAGCGTCGCCTACGAATCACAGACATCACAAGAAAACATAGAAGAAAGAGGAGACACACGATGAGCGTCTTTGAAGCGAATCTTCCCCTCCCTCCCCGCCTGAAGAAGGACACCCTGCGCGTGGTGCCCCTGGGCGGCCTGGGCGAAGTCGGTCGTAACATGACCGTGTACGAAATCAACGGCAAGCTACTGATTGTTGACTGCGGCGTGCTCTTCCCCGAAGAGTCCCAGCCCGGCGTGGACCTGATCCTGCCCGACTTCAGCTACATTGTCGACCGTCTGGACGACGTGGTCGCCATGGTTCTGACCCACGGCCACGAGGACCACATCGGCGCGGTTCCCTACCTGCTGCGCCGCCGCCCCGATATCCCCCTGGTCGGTTCCGAACTGACCCTGGCACTGGTTGAGGCGAAGCTCGCCGAGCACCGCATCAAGCCCTACACCCTCGCGGTGAAGGAGCACCAGGTGGAGCGTTTCGGCCCGTTCGAGTGCGAGTTCGTTGCTGTGAACCACTCGATTCCGGATGCGCTGGCTGTCTACATCCGCACCAAGGCGGGCAAGGTTCTGCACACCGGTGACTTCAAGATGGACCAGCTGCCGCTGGATGGCCGCCTGACCGACCTGCGCCACTTCGCCCGCCTGGGCGAGGAGGGCGTGGACCTGTTCCTGCCGGACTCCACCAACGCTGAGGTTCCCGGCTTCACCCCGACCGAGAAGAACATCGGTCCGGTGCTGTCGAACGTTTTCCGTGACGCAAGCGGCCGCATCATTGTGGCGTCCTTCTCCTCCCACGTTCACCGCGTGCAGCAGGTTCTGGACGCAGCCGCTGAGCGTGGCCGCAAGGTCGTGCTCGTGGGCCGCTCCATGGTGCGTAACATGACCATTGCTGAGAAGCTGGGCTACCTGAAGGTTCCCGCGAACGTGCTGGTGGACCTGAAGAAGGTTGACGACTATCGCCCCGACCAGATCGTGATGATGTGCACCGGTTCGCAGGGCGAGCCGATGGCGGCACTGTCGCGCATGGCGAACGGTGACCACAAGATTCAGATTGAGCCCGGCGATACCGTGGTGCTTGCATCCTCGCTGATTCCCGGTAACGAGACCAGCGTCTTCCGCATCATTAACGCCCTCATGAAGCTGGGCGCTAACGTGGTGCACAAGGGCAACGCGAAGGTTCACGTTTCCGGTCACGCTGCCGCCGGTGAGCTGCTGTACTGCTACAACATTCTTAAGCCGAAGAACGTTATGCCGGTTCACGGCGAGGTTCGCCACCTGATTGCCAGCGGTGACCTGGCGATGGAGACCGGCGTTCCGAAGAAGAACGTGCTGCTCTGCGAGTCCGGCACCGTCGTGGACCTGCGCGATGGCGTGGCGTCCGTGGTGGGCGAGGTTCCCTGCGAGTACCTGTACGTTGACGGCCGCTCCGTCGGTGAGGTCACCGAGAGCGACCTGAAGGACCGCCGCATCCTGGGTGAAGAGGGCTTCGTATCTATCGTGACCGTCATTGACCGCGCAACTAAGCGCGTGGTGACCGGCCCGGATATTCACGCTCGCGGTATCGCTGAGGACGACTCGGTCTTTGACGAGATCGTTCCGAAGATTACCGCCGCTCTGGAGGATGCTCTGCACCGCGCACCCGAGAAGGTGCACACCGTGCAGCAGCTGCAGCAGATTGTGCGCCGCACCATCGGTGCCTGGATTTCTCGCCGTCTGCGCCGCAAGCCCATGATTGTTCCCGTGGTTGTTGAGAACACCTCGAAGGCCGCGAAGGCTGCGAAGAACTAACATTCTGCGCGAGGCTAAATGCCTGTCATAGCGAAAGGCGGGGTCGATACATTGGTGTCGGCCCCGCCTGCCGTGTATCTGCGGAACGTATGGGTGAAAGCTGCGTGAAAGCTAGGCGAAAGCGAACGCAGTAGGGGAGAAGCGCCTCATCAGCGCCCTATCAATGCCCTCATAGGCACAGGGCGGGGCGCACTTTTTAGCTCACTGATAACGAAAGAATCGGTACATTAACGGGAAGGTTGATACCCTAAAAGGTATGGCTCCACGGACCACGAAGGGTCGTAACACGACCTCTACTAAAGCAAACACTAAGAAGACCACCCGCAAGCGCACCACCTCCCGAGGCGGTGCCCAGCGCGGTGCCAACGCGGCGAACCCTGTAGCGGGCGCTATCTCCTCCGTCTGGCTGAGCATCGCTCACGCTATCGGTGGGCTCTTCCGCTCCATTGGCGCGGTGCGCACCGACCTTGCGCCCGAAGACCGCCGTGACGGTGGCGCGCTCACCATCCTGCTGTTCGGCATGATTAGCGCCGGAGTGGAGTGGTACAACTGGCGTGCCCACACCTCCCTCGGTTTGTTGCGCGCGCCCCTGGACGCCTGGCACACCATGCTGGGTGGTATTTTCGGTCAGGGCGCCCTGTTGATTCCGGTGTTCTGCCTCATCATGGCGTGGTGTGTTTTCCGTGGGCCCGACCTGATTAAACGTAATAACCGCGTGGCGGTGGGGTCCTTCATCATGCTGATGGCGGCATCCCTGTTCTTTGCACGCCATGCGGGTCACCCGACGTTCGCGGATGGTTTTGACGCCGTCTGGGCTGGCGGTGGCGTGGCCGGCGTGCTGCTGGGCACCCCCATTGTGCGGGTGAGCGGCGGTATTGCGTTCGTTGAGATTCTGATCCACCTGCTTCTGGGTATTGCCGGTCTGATGGTTCTGACGAACACTCCGATTCGTCAGGTGGTGCCGCGTACTTTGCACCTGGTTGGTTTGGCTCTGGGGGAGAAGCCGAACGGCACGACTCGAACCTCCGCGAAGGATAGCCCTTCGGATGCGACTCAGACCGTGGACCTGAACGCTGAGGAGCACGACCGCAGCTACCTGTACGGTGACGATGAGAAGCCGGCGCGCTCGGCTCAGAAGTCTGGTGGCCTGTTCGCTCGTCTGCGCGGCTGGTTGGGCATTGCTCCCGCTGCGTCGACCGATTCTTCCCTGGACGAGTATGCCGGTGATGAAGCATTCGTGAGTGCCGTGGTGGATGAGACTCACCCGGAGACCACGCAGATGCCGGTACAGCCAGAGGACCCTGCACAGGATTCTGCGCAGGGATCCGCTCAGCAGACGCGCCCGGCGGCTAAGCCGAACCGTCTGTCCCGTCTGCCCGGTCGCCTCAACCAGGCGCCGGCCGCGCAGGGTGCGTCCGCCCAGGGCACTTATGCGCAGAACGGTGCGTATTCGAGCAGCCCTGACCTCTTCGACGTTGAGGCGTCGGATGCGCCCGCTGCCCGCCTGGATCAGGTGCAGCGTGCCGCCGTGGCGAACGGCCGCGTGAACCGTATTCCTGGCGAGGAGCCTCTCTTTGATGTTGAGGCATATGACGGCTTCGGCGCTTCTGAGGAAGCTGCACCGCAGACGAAGCCTCACCAAGTGGTGAACCCTGCGCAGTCTGCCGCTCCGGCTTCCGCATCCCAGGCTCCTGCCGCACCCGCGGCTCAGCCTCCGATTCCGACCCGCATGCACTCGCCCGGCGCGCACCCGAAGAACGCGGCTCCCGCGGCTTCGCGAGCGCCCGAGGCTGGCGCATCCCGCCCGCTGCAGAACAATACTCAGATGGCGACCACCGAGCAGGCGCGCGGCGAGCAGGTTGTGCAATCCTCCCGCGGCGCGTACGTGCTGCCTTCTGAGGAGATGCTGGTTTCTGGCCCGCCCGCTAAGGAATCCTCCGAGGTCAACGAGCACGTGGTTGAGGCTCTGACGAACGTGCTGGAGCAGTTCAAGGTGGATGCGCAGGTCACCGGCTTCTCGCGCGGCCCGACCGTGACCCGTTACGAGATTGAGCTGGGTCCCGCCACGAAGGTGGAGCGTGTGACCGCGCTGAGCAAGAACATTGCGTACGCTGTGGCGAGCCCGGATGTTCGTATTCTGTCCCCGATTCCGGGTAAGTCCGCGATCGGTATTGAGATTCCGAATACGGACCGTGAGACCGTTGCCCTGGGTGACGTGCTGCGTTCCCCGCAGGCTCACGCGAACCACCACCCGATGGTCATGGGTGTGGGTAAGGACGTTGAGGGCGGTTTCGTGCTGGCGAACCTCGCGAAGATGCCGCATATGCTGGTCGCTGGTGCGACCGGTGCCGGTAAGTCTTCGTTCGTGAACTCGATGATTACCTCGATTCTGATGCGCGCAACCCCCGACCAGGTGCGCCTGGTGATGGTTGACCCGAAGCGTGTGGAGCTGACCGCCTATGAGGGTATTCCGCACCTGATTACGCCCATCATTACGAACCCGAAGAAGGCCGCTGAGGCCCTGCAGTGGGTAGTTCGTGAGATGGACGCCCGCTACGATGACCTCGCCCACTACGGCTACAAGCACGTGGACGACTTCAACAAGGCGGTGCGTGAGGGTAAGATTCAGCCCGATCCCGGTAGCAAGCGCACGGTGCATGAGTACCCGTACCTGCTGGTGATTGTTGACGAGCTCGCCGACCTGATGATGGTCGCTCCGCGCGATGTGGAAGAGGCGATTGTTCGTATTACCCAGCTGGCGCGTGCGGCGGGTATTCACCTGGTGCTGGCGACCCAGCGTCCTTCGGTGGATGTGGTGACCGGTCTGATTAAGGCGAACGTTCCGTCCCGTATGGCGTTTGCGACCTCCTCGGTTACTGACTCTCGCGTGGTGCTGGATCAGCCCGGCGCGGAGAAGCTGATCGGTCAGGGCGATGCGCTCTTCCTGCCGATGGGTGCCTCGAAGCCGATGCGTGTTCAGGGCGCGTGGGTGTCTGAGTCTGAGATTCACGCCGTGGTTGAGCACGTGAAGAAGCAGGCGCCGACCATCTACCGTGAGGACGTGATGGTCTCTGCCGCGAAGAAGCAGATTGATGAGGAAATCGGTGATGACCTCGATGATCTGCTGCAGGCGGCGGAGATTGTGATTACGACCCAGTTCGGTTCGACCTCGATGCTGCAGCGTAAGTTGCGCATGGGCTTCGCGAAGGCTGGCCGCATCATGGACCTGCTGGAGTCGCAGGGCGTGGTGGGCCCCTCGGAGGGTTCGAAGGCACGTGAGGTGCTCATCCGCCCGGATGACCTGCAGGCGACCCTGGCGCGTATTCGCGGTGAGGAGCCTCCGGCTGCCGACCCGTACGCGAACGCGGTGGACCCGGGTGAGCCGGCCACCGACTATTTCGACGAGCCCGATGATGAGGGTTCGGAGGACGCCTGGCAGCTGACCGGTCGCTAGTGCCTCAGCGCTCTGCCCGCCCAGCTGACCCGCCCAACTAACCCACTCAGCCGAGTGAGCGCGCGACATGCACCCCGCATCGTCCCTGTGATGTCTGCTACGGCACACGTATAATGGACGGTACGGGGTGTTTGCGTACCCCCGATACGTTTAGGTGTCGGTGCGTACGCGGTCTCTCACCGTCGAAAGCCATCTACCCGTAAGGAGCCGTTATGAGTGAAGCTCGCAATTCCGCACCCGCAGGTGCGGTCAGCACAGCGAAACCTTCGAACTGGAATGTGCCGAATGTGTTGACGGTTCTGCGTATTATTGCGGTTCCTTTCTTTATCGTTGCCCTGGTTGCGGGCGGTACTTTTGGTGCCGCTGATCCAACGCACCGCTGGCTCGCATGGATTATTTTCATTCTTGCCATGCTCACGGACTGGGCGGACGGCTACTTGGCGCGCTCGCGTAATCTGATTACGAGCTTCGGTAAGATTGCTGACCCGATTGCCGATAAGTTCCTCACCGGCGCGGCGTTTATTGTGCTGTCGGCGCTGGGCGAGCTGTGGTGGTGGGTCACGATTGTGATTCTGCTACGTGAGTGGGGCATTACGATCATGCGCCTGTTCGTCATTAAGTACGGTGTGATGGCCGCTAGTAAGGGCGGCAAGATTAAGACCGTGCTGCAGACGGTGGCGCTGGTGCTGATGCTTCTGCCGCTGGGTCAGCTGGGTCTTGGCTGGCTGATTCCTGGTTGGGTTCTGATGGGCGCGGTCACCGCGATTACCGTGTGGACCGGCCTGGTGTATGTGCGTGATGCGTATATTTTGCGTCGTAACTGGTTGCAGGCTCAGGCCTCCCAGGGCGGCGGTAACTAGAGGCGAGGGGAGTGGCGTGTGCTGCTCCCCTTCGCTGTACCTGCGGTGCGTTGTACGCCGCGTGAGGTTTTGGGCGGCGGTGCGCCGCTGAAAGGAGAGAATGATGGTTCCCCTCGTACTTGAAGATGCTCTGTCCCTTGAGCTTTCTTCCGCTGAGGTTTTCTCCGGCACCCCGGAGGCAGCGGCGCTGTTACTGCGTGATGCGGTGCAGTTGCGCGCCGCCCAGGAGGGCCCGGTGCAGGTGGCGACGGCTGAGTCGCTGACCGGCGGGGACGTGGGCGGCGCGATTTGTACGGTGCCGGGTGCATCCGCGTATTACCGCGGCGGCGTGATTTCCTATGCCTACGAGGTGAAGGCGCAGGTGCTGGGAGTGGATGCTCAGCTGCTGGCGCGTGAGGGTGCGGTGCATCCTGCGGTGGCGGTGCAGATGGCTGTTGGTGCGGCGCGTGTGTGCGGTGCCGATTATGCGGTGTCGACTACGGGTGTTGCCGGTCCTGATCCTGCGGATGGCCAGCCGGTGGGCACGGTCTATATTGGCGTGTGTTCCCCGTCCGGTTCTGAGGTGTTTGAGCGGCACTATTCGGGGGACCGGGCGCAGATTCGTGCGGCGGCGAGCGCGGATGCGATTGCCCTGCTGGCGCGTGCGGTGCGCGGCGGTGCCGGTGGGGTTCTGCAGAACGAGCTGGGGTAGCGTGTGGTGGGCTGAACTGGGTTGGGCTGTGTGGCGGTTGGGCTGTGCTGTGCGGTGCATAGAACGGCTGTGTAGTCGTCTGTGCAGCGCCAACCTGAGAAAAGTGCCTACCTGAGAGAAATTTTTACGGTTCAAATATATTCACAGGGTTCTTTCAGTTCCAAGGGAATAAAGGCATAGGTTTGCCTGTTTGAATAGATACAAGCCGTAAGAAGAGAACAAAAATGGCGGGGCTCCTAGCTCACGCTCCAAAAATCAGTTAGGCTTAACTATGTACAGTCCCGCGCGTCGGGAATACCTACTCAGGAAAGTGATATAGAAGCTCATGGCTAAGCAGCGCGTATCGATTAATGGCATTACTAAGTGGAAGGAAATCGAGGAGACCCCCCGACAGGCCGCCCCGGTCGTTGAGGAAGCTAAGGTTATTCCCCTGCGACAGGCAATCGGTGAGGTTCTTCGCGATGTCCGCCAGCGTCAGGGTCGCACCCTGCGCGAGGTTTCCCAGCGTGCCCGTGTTTCCCTCGGTTACCTGAGCGAAGTTGAGCGCGGCCAGAAGGAAGCTTCCTCCGAACTGCTGGCATGGATTTGCCAGGCTCTGGACACTCCGATGTCCCAGATGTTGCGTGAGGTTGCCGACCGTATGGCGGTTCTCGAGGGTGTTCAGATTCCGGATACTGTTCCGGCTGAAATGTCTGAGCAGTACAAGAGCGATTACTACATTCTCTCGAAGTAACGCGAGGCGGCACATGCCGCGCTAAACGTGAAGCGATGCCGTGCATCCCCGTAAGGTGGGTGTGCGGCATCGCTTATTCTCGGTTTATCCTGGGCTTGTTCTCGGGCGATGCGGGCGATGTGACGAATTATGAAGCAAACTAGCGGTGAAACGGAAGGAGCGCTTGTGAAGCTGAGCGAATTTTGGGCGTGCATGGAGTATGAGTTCGGTGCCGGGTATGCTCCGGTGCTGGCGCGTGACTTGGTGCTGGGGTCGTTGGGTCATGTGACCGCTGCGGAGGCGCTGGATCAGGGCGTTAACCCGAAGGATGTGTGGCTTGCGATCTGTGAGGAGCAGGAGATTCCGCAGGAGCGCCGCCTGGGTCCCGATAAGGAGCCGTTGCGTTAGGTAGTGAGCCTGGCGTGTTCTAGCGTATGGGCGGTGCCTACCGTTTATTTCCTGGCATTTGTTCGAGTGCTGACGCCTGCGAGGGAGGTATTTTCGAATAATTAGCCGAGAATCCGGGGTTTTTCGAAAATATATGCCGAAACCCTATCCGATTTATTCGAAACTGGGTCGTAATTTTGTTCGACTCATGCTAGACTTTTCCACATCAGGAATTTTTCGGAAAAATCTTCAAAGTTTTCCACAGATTTTAAAAAATGGCCTTATCCTGTCAGGCTGTGACCCTAGAGTAGTCTCAGAAGGAACCGGTAGGCCAAAACCTTCAAGGTCTCGATTACGAGTCCCACCGATTCCGAAGAAACATTACTCCCGTCAACCACTGACAACACAAAGAACGAGGTACTACCGTGGCTAAGAACACCAAGTCTCAGAGCGTAGCTCGCGTTCCCGAAGAGGGTCGCGCCAAGGCACTTGAAGCCGTGATGGCACAGATCGACAAGAACTACGGCAAGGGTGCAGTCATGCGCCTGGGTGATAAGGAAATCACCAAGACCGAGGTTATCTCCACCGGAGCTATCGCTCTGGATGCCGCTCTGGGTATTGGTGGTCTGCCCCGCGGCCGCGTCATCGAGATTTACGGTCCCGAGTCCTCCGGTAAGACCACCGTTGCACTGCACGCTGTAGCGAACGTTCAGAAGGCAGGCGGCGTGGCAGCGTTCATCGATGCCGAGCACGCGCTGGACCCGATTTACGCGGCTAAGCTGGGCGTGGACATCGACCAGCTGCTGGTCTCTCAGCCCGACACCGGCGAGCAGGCACTGGAAATCATGGACATGCTGGTTGGTTCCGGTGCCGTTGATATCGTGGTTGTCGACTCCGTTGCAGCACTGGTACCCCGCGCCGAAATTGAAGGCGACATGGGTGACTCCCACGTGGGTCTGCAGGCTCGCCTCATGAGCCAGGCTCTGCGTAAGATTACCGGTCGCCTCTCCGCAACCGGCACCACCGCAATCTTCATCAACCAGCTGCGTGAGAAGATTGGTGTCTTCTTCGGCTCTCCCGAAACCACCACCGGTGGTAAGGCGCTGAAGTTCTACGCTTCGGTCCGTATCGACATCCGCCGCATTGAGACCCTCAAGGACGGCGCTAACCCGATCGGTAACCGCACCCGCGCCAAGATTGTGAAGAACAAGATGGCTCCGCCCTTCAAGCAGGCTGAGTTCGACATCCTCTACGGTGAGGGTATCTCCGTTGAGGGTGGCATCCTGGACCTGGCGGTGGAGAACGACATCGTCAAGAAGTCCGGCGCATGGTTCACCTACGACGGTGAGCAGCTGGGCCAGGGCCGCGAGAACGTTCGTAAGCTGCTCAAGGACAACCCCGAGCTCACCGAGGAACTGCAGTACAAGGTTCTGGTGAAGCTGGGCATCATTGAGGAAGAAGCTGACGAGCAGGTAGCTGCTGAGTCTGAGGGTAACGACCCGCTGGACGAGCTGGCTGAGGAGTTCTAAACCGGCCCGCGTAGCTTCTTGCTAACGCCACGACTGATTGCCGTGTGCTGTGCATTCCGCACGGTGCACGGCAATCTGTCGTTAACGGGGGGCGCCTTAAATGGAGTGCCAGCGGGCGCCGGGACAACGCCTCGTTACAATGGGGGAGCGCCGTATAGCCCGGCGCACGGGTCATTAGGCAACCCAACTCATCAAGCGAGCCAACATATCAAGCGAGCCAACACAGGGGAGAGGAGGAACTGAACATGACGGAACAGAACGGTCATGAAGAGCGCGAGCCAAACAGCGTGCGTGACGGCGATGCCGGTTTTGCGGCGCTGGACGCGACCGAACCGCACTTCGGTTCCTCAGCTCTGCAGGGTTCAGCCTTCGAGAGCTCTGACTTCTCTGCGTCTGTTTCCTTTGAACCTGTTGCCCCTCCGGTTGAGGTAGGCGGCTTCGAGGCGCTCAGTTTTGAGGCGCCTGCCGCCCTGGCGGAGCCCACCCTCAGCTGGGAGACACAGCAGGATACCTCTGCTGTTCTGGAGCCCGTGCCTCCTATGTCGCAGGCAGTTGAGCCCCCGTACCCGGAGATGCCTCCGAGTCTTGAAGAGCCCCCATATCTGGACGAGCCTCCCTACCCTGAAGCAGAGTACGCGGGGGAATATTGGGTACCCTCGGACGAAGCGGCACCCCCAGAAGCGATAGCGGAGCAGCGTGGGGGCCAAGAATCCTCACCCCAAGAAACCAAGCCGAAAGCGCGGCAGGCTGAAAAGCCCGCGCCTCAGAAGAAGTCAGCGCCTAAGAAGAAGTCAGCGGCCAGAGAAAACGTACCCAAAAAGTGGGCACGGAACAGGGCTGCGGATTCGGTAGCCGCTGAGGAGTTCCCGGACTGGCACCCCGCCGCGCACGGCTTTGTTGAAGAAAGCATTGCCCGCGATAACGGCGGCGACTACGCTGGGGAGTTCCGCGTACCCGAGCTGCCCCTGCAGGTTGTGCCCGCCAATTTTGAAGGTGGCAGCTCTGAGGAAGACGGCGAATCGCCGCGCCGCAGCCTGCTCGTTGACCCGAACCTACCCGCCGTCTCCATTGACGAAGCGCCCGCTCGTGCCTTCACCCCCGGCGGCGCCGAGCCGCGCCCTATGGCGGCGGGGCGCATGAGTCGAGCCGGTGCCGCCTCCATCGGATCGGGTCTCACCGCCGAAGAGAAGGAAGAAATCGAGAGGCAAGCCGCTCAGCGGGATAAGCAAAATAAACGCAAGTCTTCACGTGCCTCCAAGAACACCGACTATAAGCGTGGGTTCCGCCGCATGAGCGCGGCGCAACAAGAGAAAATGCGGAGCCGTTCGCCCTACGCGCCCGCTTTCGGGGCTCGAAGTGACGACGAGGAAACCCGCAAGAGTCCTGCAGGCCGCGGCTCGGGGAGCCGCCTATTCAGGGAGGGAAGTAGCTTGAACGAAGAACTCACCCCCGCCGAAGAAGCGCTTATCCGCGGTATTGCCGAGGAGGAGGCGCAGGGCGTCGGTACCGGAAAGCGCCGTGCCGCTTCGGCGGGTTCTTCAAAGGGCGGTTCTCGAGCTCGGGGTTCCCAACCGGGCGGCTCTCAGGTGGGACATGCTTCCTCGCGGTCGGAAAGCAACGTGCCTTCCTGGAAGCAGAAGGTGCGTGCCGCCCGAGCCGCGGAAGAAACAGACCCCTACACGCGTGCTAAAACCATCGTGTACAACCAGCTGGCGTACTCGGCAAAAACCCGAGGTCAGCTGCGGAAGAAGCTGCAGGCAGAAGGCTTCGAGGCGGAGCTCATTGAGCCGCTGCTCGATAAATTTGAGGCGGCAAAACTCATTGACGATGCCGAATACGCCCAAACGTTCGTGGCGCAGAAGAGCCGCACCAAGAAGCTCTCCCGCGCCGCGCTACGCCGTGAGCTCGCTGAACGCGGGGTGCGCGGTGAAGAGGCGGAGAACGCCCTGGCTCAGCGCACCGACGAGCAGGAACGCGAGGACGCCGCCAAGCTGGTGCGTAAGAAGCTGCGCCGGGGCATGAATCTGAGCGACCGCGCTGAAAAGGATAGGGTGACCCGTCGACTGCTGGGGATGCTGGCTCGCCGCGGGTACTCCTCCTCGGTGTCGATGTCGGTGATTCATGAAGAACTTGCCGCCTACGGTGCGGAGGACGAGCTCTGGTAGAGGGCGAATAAAAGCGGTCCGCACGCACGGATAGATCCATGCCGGGGTGACTGTAAAAATAGGCACTATAAAGGGTGAGCCCGCTACAGACACACTCTGTGGCGGGTTCACCCTTACGCTTTTGAGCTTTATCAAACGCCTTGTCGAAGGCTATATCCGCTGTTTACTCTGCTGCTTATTCAGCGGCACCCAGACGGTTCGCGAATTCGGCGAGGGTTGCATCCTGAGAGCCGGCAATCTCCAGCAGCAGGCGCATCAGCTGCGCACCCTCACGGCTAATACGAGGCAACAGATCGGAACGCGCCGAAGAAGAGTACAGCTCCAACAGGGCGCACACGGTCACCGCCGTGCACACCGCCAAATCCTCCGCCAGGTGCTCATCCAGCGGGGCGTCCTCGAACAGTGCAGAGTACAGCGCCGGCAGCGCCTTCTTGCGGTCCACCCGGTAGCGCGGGTACTCCGGTGAGGAGGGGAAGCCCAGCATCGCCTCAACGAACGGGAAGCCGCGGTGGTGCAGGCAGGTGCCCTCCGCATCGACCATGCGCACCTGCGCGCCGTCTGCCGAACCGATTAGCACGTTCTGCGGCGAAAAATCGCCCGAAGAGAGCATATATACCCTGCCGCGGTTGAGCTTGAACTGCTCGGGTACCGGCGGACGCTTGGTAAAGAAAGGCTGCAGAACGCGGTGGAAACGGAAGGACAGCTCCTCAACGGCGGCGGGAAGAACGGGTGCGTCCCCATGTTCGGCAGAGCTGGAATCCGGGCTGGCAGCATCGTGCTCGGGGGTGCGCGCCTCATCAGCCACACCGTACAGCTTCTTCAAACCGCGCTCAGCCAAACCCGGCGAGGCAATAGCGCCCGGGAACTGTGCCTTGCGGTCGGCACGCGCCAGGTTCAGGCGGTAATCCTCCACCGTCTCACCCATAATGCCGCTGGCGGCAAGGGAACGGTACGCCTCAATGTAGTAGTTCAGCGCATCCAGCGCCTGCTGTTCGGTGCCTTCCAGTAGGGCGTGGGCGACCGAATACTGCTCGCCCTCAACGGTTCCGGCGCTCACATCTTCCAGCGCCAGCACGCGCAGCTCAGGATCCGCGCCGTAGAGCTGCGGGAACAGACCCGGAACCTGCCGGTTCAGCGCCTCCAAACCGTAGCGCTCACGCAGGTACCCGAAACCGCCCGCGTTCACCGTCGAATCCTTACGGCGGTAACGCTTCACAATAATCGAGGTCGGCAAAGACTGTGTAGACTCGAAAGACTGTGCAGACTCGGCGGCAGGCTCATACACGACACGCACCACAACGGAACGCATGCCGGTGCCCAGAATCTGCACGCGCTCAACCGCACGGGCAGCTACCTGCTCCAAAGAATGCGCCCAGCTGAGCAGCTGCATCAGGGTCTGACGCATCGAGGCAGAATCAGCGCTCGCCTGAGGCGGCACGGGAGAGTAGGCGGCAATCGCCTCCTCAATGAGGGTGCTCAGAAGCTCCCCGTCAGGGGCGGGGGCGGAAGAATCGTTCGGTGACAGAGCCGGAAAGTTACTACTAAGGGAAACCTGCATAGAGCCATTATCCCCCATCGGATACCCTATAGGGCATGACTTCGACCCTCAGCGATTCCGCCCAGACCCCCGAAACCAGCCCCCGCACCTACGAAGTGCGCACTTTCGGCTGCCAGATGAACGTGCACGACTCCGAACGAATGTCCGGCCTGCTGGAGGCTAACGGCTACGTTCGCGCTGAGGAAGGCACCCAGCCCGACCTGGTGGTTTTTAACACCTGTGCGGTCCGCGAAAACGCATCCAACCGACTCTACGGTCACCTCGGCCAGCTCGCACCGGTCAAGCGCAGCCACAAGGGCATGCAGATCGCTGTGGGCGGCTGCCTGGCGCAGAAGGACCAGGACGCCATCATTGAGAAGGCGCCCTGGGTTGACGTCGTGTTCGGTACCCACAACATTGGTTCCCTGCCGGCGTTGCTGGAGCGTGCCCGCCACAACCACGAGGCGCAGGCAGAACTGCTCGAATCCCTCGAAGTTTTCCCCTCCACCCTGCCCACTAAGCGTGACCACGTGTACTCCGGCTGGGTGTCCATCTCCGTGGGCTGTAACAACACCTGCACCTTCTGCATCGTGCCGTCCCTGCGCGGTAAGGAGAAGGACCGCCGCCCCGGCGACATCCTCGCCGAGGTTCAGGCGCTGGTCGATGACGGCGCTATTGAGGTGACCCTGCTCGGCCAGAACGTGAACTCCTACGGCGTGGAGTTCGGCGACCGACAGGCGTTCTCCAAGCTGCTGCGCGCCTGCGGTGAGATTGAAGGCCTGGAACGTGTGCGCTTCACCTCCCCGCACCCGGCAATGTTCACCGACGACGTGATTGACGCAATGGCGGAAACTCCGAACGTCATGCCCGTGCTGCACATGCCGCTGCAGTCCGGCTCCGACAAGGTGCTCAAGGATATGCGCCGCTCCTACCGCTCCAAGAAGTTCCTGAACATTCTGGACAAGGTGCGCGAGCGCATCCCGAACGCCGTGATTACCACCGACATCATTGTGGGCTTCCCCGGCGAGACTGAAGAGGACTTCCAGGACACCCTGAAGGTTGTGGAGCAGGCTCGTTTCTCCTCCGCGTTCACCTTCCAGTACTCGATCCGCCCCGGCACCCCCGCGGCGACCATGGAGAACCAGATCCCGAAGGAGGTCGTGCAGGAACGCTACGAGCGTCTGATTGCCCTGCAGGACCGCATCGCCGGTGAGGAGAACCGCAAGCAGCTCGGTAAGACCGTTGAGCTGATGGTCGTTGCGGAGGCAGGTCGTAAGGCTGACCAGACTCACCGCCTCTCCGGTCGCGGCCCGGACCAGCGCCTCGTGCATTTCTCGGTACCCGAGGGTTGCGAGACTCCCCGCCCCGGCGACATGGTCACCGTGCCGATTACCGAGGCTGGTTCCTTCCACCTGATTTCTGACCCGACCGCCGAGCAGTATCAGCTGCGCCGCACCCGTGCCGGTGACGCGTGGGACCGCTCCCAGGCTGACTCTTGCGGTACCGGCACCACCCAGGTGCCCGGTGGGCCGGTGGGTCTGGGCATGCCGACCATCGGTCTGCGCCCCTAAAACCTATAACGAATCATGCGCTCTGTTCTTCGGGCTCTTGCCGCCACCGCAAGTGGGGGTGGGGGAACCGGTAGAATGGGGCGCATGACTATCTCCGAAACCCTGCCCGTTATCGCTATTGTGGGCCCGACCGGCACCGGTAAGAGCGCGCTCGCCATTGAGCTGGCTCTGCGTCTGAACGGTGAGTGCATTAACGCTGATTCTATGCAGTTCTACCGGGGCATGGATATCGGCACCGCAAAAATCACGGCGGAGGAGATGCGCGGTGTTCCGCACCACCTGCTGGACATCATGGACGTGCGGGACGAGGCCTCCGTAGCGGAGTTTCAGGAGCGCAGCCGCGAGCTGATCGAGCGGATTCGCGCCCGCGGCCGCTACCCGATTCTGGTGGGTGGTTCCGGTCTGTATGTGCGTGCCGTCCTGGATAAGTTGGAGTTTCCCGGCACGGATGCGCGGGTGCGTGAGCGCCTGGAGGAGCAGGCGCGTACCGAGGGTATTGGTGTTCTACACGCCCGCCTGGCGGAGGTCGACCCGGAGTCGGCTGCGCGGGTGAAGGATGAGCGCCGCATTATTCGAGCCCTGGAGGTATTCGAGGTGACGGGCCGCCCGTTCTCGGCGTTCATGCCGGTGCGCGAGTACGTGACCGAGAGTATTCAGATTGGTTTGGATATGGACCGTGCCCTGCTGCACGAGCGTCTGCACCGCCGCGTGGAGCTGATGCACGAGCAGGGTCTGCTCGATGAGGTTCGCGCCCTGAACGAGCAGGGGCTACAGGAAGGTAAGACCGCCTCCCGCGCGATTGGTTACGCGCAGTTCGCTCGCGCTCTTGAGGATGCGGACTACAGCGTGGAGCAGGCGATTGAGGATACGACCATTGCGACCCGCCAGTTTGCGCGCCGCCAGCTGACCTGGTTCCGCGCGGATCCGCGCGTGCACTGGCTGGATGCGCTCTCACCCACCCTTGCAGATGAGGCGTTGGCTACAATTTTGCAAAAATAAGCAAATGGACGTACTAAAGCTGGGAAATTGAGGTTACTCTAGGGACATATTGAACTCAATTATAGAGGAAATATGTCACTCACATCACATACGAAAAATTCTGCCACTCTGTCTGCGGCAGAATCCACTCCGCGTTCCCTCTACGATGCCATTCTGGGCGGAACGAATTCACTGAACTTTCTTCGCCTCTCATTGGCCTCGTTAGTTATCGTGGCCCATGCTGCCCCTCTTGTCGGTTTTAACGCTGGAATTCTCGGAATTCCTGTTCCCGAACATATCGGCACTTTGGGTGAATGGGCTGTGAACATGTTCTTTTGCATCTCAGGATTCCTGATTGCTCATAGCGCGCAACGGGGTACTATCTCCGGCTATGTTAAGCGTCGTGCCCTAAGAATTTTCCCCGGCTACTGGGTATCTATCCTGTTTGTTGTCTTCCTGTGTGCACCGATTGCTGTAGCCACCGGACACACGGCAGAGCCCTATTCACTGAAAGGTGCAGGCGGATACATCGCGCGCAATTTTGACCTTTTCAATCTGCAATACCCCCTTTTTGGTGGTCCCATTGGCATCCCTTTCACCCACGCATGGAATGGGTCAGCTTGGACCCTGGGTTTTGAATTCCTCGCCTACCTAGCACTTATCCCGATTTTCTACATTGGGTTTATTCGTAAGAACGCAAAATGGTTGGTTCCTGTCATCTATGCTGGGCTATTTTTCGGGCACCAGATTTTTGAACTGATGGGGCGTGAACCTAATCGTTTTGTAGAGCATATTCTTCGCCTGCATCCTTACTTTTTCGCAGGTGTCATTCTCTACATGTGGGGTAAGCGTATTCGCTATAACGCTACTGTGGCTATTGCGGTCACGATTCTAGGATTTGCTCTGCAATGGTTTGCACCTGGTATTGCCCAGTACATGCACCTGCCCGTGGCTTACGGAATCCTGGCTCTCAGCGCTGCGATTAAGACCGACCTGTGCCGACATAACGATATTTCTTACGGCGTGTACATCTATGCATTCCCGGTGCAGATTCTGTTGACAATTTTCGGTAGTGCATCGCTGGGCTGGGTTCTGAACGCCATCATCACTTTTGCTATCACCGTTGGTCTGGCGTGGCTGTCTTGGCTGTATGTTGAGAAACCTGCGTTGGCTTTGAAGGATCGCAAGCTTCTGCGCATTCGTCGCGATCGTCCCACAGACACCGTAGCGGCATCTTCATAAACCGGTAAAGTATCCCGCCTATTTCTGCGGCTTTCGGTAATCTTGACGAACTCATCAAGTGAACCGGGAGCCGCAGAAGTATTTCCGAGGAAGAATGCCTGGTTCACCATCTGGCGCGGTAAAATCATAAACGGACAGGTCACCAACCTTAAGGACAGCATATGAGCGAGAACCCTTCCATCTGGGGCGAGCTGGCAGGCCTGACCCTCACCAAGGGTCACGGCACCGGTAACGACTTCATCTTTCTGACGGACGAGAACGCAGAAATTGCCCTCACCCCCGAGCTGGTAGCCCGCGCCTGCGACCGACACTTCGGCATTGGTGCGGACGGCTTCATTCGTGCTGCCCGTAGCACTGCCTCCCGCGCGGGTCAGAAGCTGCTCGAGGAGCACCCGGACGCTGTCTGGTTCATGGACTACCGCAACGGTGACGGCTCTATCGCTGAAATGTGCGGCAACGGTGTGCGTGCGTTCGTGGAGTACCTGCGCACTGAGGGCCTGATTGAACTTGAGGTGGGCGAGACCGTCAAGATTGGTACCCGTGCGGGCGTGAAGACCGTGGCGCGCACCGAAGAGGGCTACGCGATTGACATGGGTCCGTGGAGCTTCATTCACGGTGACGCTGCCCGCGAGGGTGGCGAGGACTGCCTGGTGTCTGCTCGCGGCCTGAAGACTCCGCGCGCTGGCCTGTCCATTTCGATGGGTAACCCGCACACCGTGGTGATGCTCGGCTCCGACGGTAAGCTGGACGGTCTGGACCTGCACAGCCTGCCTCAGGTGAACCCCGCCCCGGTCAACGGTACGAACGTTGAGTTTGTGGTGCCGGTCGACCTGGATGTTGAGAGCGGCGCGCATGTGGGCGCTATCCGTATGCGCGTGCACGAACGCGGCGTGGGCGAGACCCTGTCCTGCGGTACCGGCGCGTGTGCGGCGGCTGCGGCGACCCGTTTCTGGGGCGGCGAGGAAGCACCGGATGAGTGGCTGGTGCATGTGCCCGGCGGTACCCTCGCGGTGACTTTCGTGCTGGGCCCGGACGACCTGGAGCATGTTGTTCTGGCTGGTCCGGCGCAGATGGTTGCGACCGTCGTGCTGCGATAGCCTGCTGGGATAGAGCAGTCTTAGAACAGAGGTTTTATCGACAAAAGCGGCGGGTGTTTTCTGACAACACGTTCAGAAAACACCCGCCGCTTTTATGTTTTAGCAATGAGCGCCGGAGGATTTAGCGCCAGAAGTTTTAGCGCTAGAGGATTTAACACCAGAGGTTTTAGTCCTCGTAGCGGTGCACCCGCAGAATACGGAAGCCCTTCGAGGTCGCATAGCGCGACACCTCAAACTCGCCGGGGTGCAGATCCTCAAGCTGCGCGTCCATCCACTTCTGCAAAGAATCGGAGCCCAGATTCTTCTGAACCACCAGGTAGGCGTCACCGCCGGGCGCCAGGCGCGGCAGCCAGGTCAGCAGGATTTCGTGCAGAACCTCCTTGCCCACGCGAATCGGCGGGTTTGACCAGATGGTGTCAAAACGCAGTTGGGGGTCAACCGATTCGGGGGTTCCCACGGTGACGTTGGACAGGCCGAGAGCGGCGGCATTGCGTTCGGTCAGGCTAATGGAGCGGGAGTTCACGTCCACCGCGTGCACCTGCGCCTGCGGTGCGAGCATCGCCAAAGTCAGGGTGATGGGGCCCCAACCGCAGCCGATGTCGAGCATGCGTGTACCCTGCGGGTCGGGTGCTTCCTGCAGCAAAATAGCGGTGCCCTTATCAATACCGGAGGGGCTGAAAATGCCGTTAGCTGTGGTGACGGTGACCTTGCGGCCGGCAAGCTCCACCTGCACGGGACGGGGCTTGAATTCGGTCTCGGGGGTTTCAGAGAAATAATGCTGCTCGCTCATGCTATCCAGTGTACCGGTAGGGCAAGAACCCGCCGCACACGGGCAGTGTATGCGCGGGGCGGGTCGGCAGCTTGCACGCCCTGAGCGCACAGGCGACCGAACCCCCTACCTGATGCGGGCAACGGCGGTAGAATTAGAGTCGTATGAATTCTAAGAACACCCCCGTATCTGATACCGAAAAGCTGCCCAGCGATGAGCAGCTACGCCGCACCGTAGACCGCGTTCTGGGTCGCTCCCAGGCCGCCGCCTCCGTCACGACGTATGACGCCACCGGTACCGCGCATCACAGCGATAATTCTTCCAGCACTCACGGCAACAATAGCCGCCGTGTGCTGGATACTCGCGCGCGTGAAATTTCTGACGTTCAGCGCGAGCATTCCGAATATGACGGTGACCAGGAAGATCTCGCTGAGCGCCGCGCACTGCGCCGTATCGCGAACCTCTCCACCGAACTTGAAGACGTCACCGAGGTCGAGTACCGCCAGCTGCGCCTGGAGCGCGTGGTGCTGGCTGGTTTGTGGACTGAAGGCACCGTAGAGGACGCAGAGAACTCTCTGCGTGAGCTCGCGGCACTGGCTGAAACCGCAGGTTCCGAGGTTCTGGACGGCCTGGTTCAGCGCCGCCTCAAGCCGGACCCCGGCACCTTCCTCGGCTCCGGTAAGGCACTGGAACTCAAGGACATTGTGGAGGCGACCGGCGCCGACACCGTCATCGTCGACTCCGAACTGGCTCCCTCTCAGCGTCGTGCCCTCGAAGACATCGTGAAGGTCAAGGTCATTGACCGCACCGCCCTGATTCTCGACATTTTCGCTCAGCACGCTAAGTCCCGCGAGGGTAAGGCACAGGTTGAGCTGGCTCAGCTGGAGTACATGCTGCCGCGTCTGCGTGGTTGGGGTGCGTCCCTGTCCCGTCAGGCGGGTGGCCGTGCCGCAGCCGGTGAGGGTATCGGTTCGCGTGGTCCCGGTGAAACCAAGATTGAGATGGACCGCCGCCGCCTGCGCGCTCGCATGGCGAAGCTTAAGCGTGAGATTGCTGCGATGGCGCCGGCGCGTGAGACGAAGCGTCTGAACCGTCGCCGTAACCGTGTGCCTTCGGTTGCTATTGCCGGGTACACGAACGCGGGTAAGTCCTCCCTGCTGAACCGTCTGACCGATGCCGGCGTGCTCGTGGAGAACGCCCTGTTTGCGACTCTGGACCCGACCGTCCGTAAGGCTCAGACCCCGGACGGTATCGGCTACACCCTCTCTGACACGGTGGGTTTCGTGCGTTCGTTGCCGACCCAGCTGGTGGAGGCGTTCCGCTCCACCCTGGAAGAGGTCGCTGACGCTGACGTCATCCTGCACGTGGTGGATGCTTCGCACCCGGATCCGGAGGGGCAGATTCGTGCTGTCCGCGAGGTCATTGCGGAGGTTGACGCCCGCCATATCCCCGAGATTATTGTGCTGAATAAGGCGGATGCCGCCGACCCGTTCGTGCTGGAGCGTATGCGCCAGCGCGAGCCGGAGCACGTGATTGTTTCGGCGCGTACCGGTGAGGGTATTGAGGAGCTGAAGCAGAAGATTGCGGACACCATTCCGCGCCCCTCCATTGAGGTGAAGCTGCTGATTCCGTACTCGCACGGTGAGATTATTTCGCGCCTGCACGAGTGGGACGCCGAAATTAAGAGCACCGATTTCGTATCGGACGGCACGTTCGTGGTGGCTCTGGTCCGTGAGGATGTCGCCTCCGAACTGTCCGAGTATGTGCTGGAAGGCGACCTGCTGGAGGTCCTGGAAGAGGAACTTGCGGAGGCGCACGCCCTGGCTGAAGCGACCGCATCTGACTCCGAGCAGCCCTCTAACTCTGAGGCTCTCTAAGGGCGGATGAGCGTGACCGAGAGCATCAACGCGCCCAAAAACGCCCCGGGAACTGTGCCCGGATCGGCGACCGACGGCACCCGATTCACCGGACAGGAGCTTGAGAGCCTGCCCGGTGCGAAGGATGCCTTGACCCTGCTGGATGAGGCGGTTGCCGCCACTGGCGGTCAGAATCGTGCCGGTCAGCGCACCATGGCGGCGCATGTGGCGCAGGCTCTTGAACTGCAGCGTCACCTGCTGGTCCAGGCGGGTACCGGTACCGGTAAGTCCCTGGGCTACCTGGTTCCTGCCCTGGCGCGGGTGGGGGAGTCGGACCAGCCGATTGTGGTTGCGACGGCGACCCTCGCCCTGCAGGCGCAGATTGTGAACCGCGATATTCCGCGTCTTCTACAAGCGCTGGAGCCTCGCCCGGAGTCGCAGGCGCAGGTGGCTCTGCTCAAGGGCCGCAATAACTACCTCTGCCTGCACAAGCTGGAGGGCGGCTACCCGGAAGACGAGCCGGATGCTCTCTTTGACATGCCTTCTTCGACCTCCCGCGTGGGTGAGGAAGTGGTGCGCCTGCGCGAGTGGGCTGACCGCACGGAGACTGGCGACCGTGACGAGTTGAAGCCCGGCGTCTCTGACCGCGCCTGGGCTCAGGTGTCGGTCAGTGCCGCCGAGTGTCTGGGCCGCCGCTGCCCGCTGGTGGAAGAGTGCTTTAGCGAGATGGCGCGTAGCCGTGCCGCTGAGGCTGACATTGTCATCACGAACCACGCCCTGCTGGCGATTAACGCTTTTGAAGGCATGAAGGTTCTGCCCGAACATGAGACGGTCATTATTGATGAGGCTCATGAGCTGGTGGACCGCGTGACCGGTGCCGTGTCTGGTTCTTTGACGGTTGCGATGGTTCGCCGTGCGGCACGTAGCGTGAAGAAGCATTCGAAGGCTGATTCCGGCGCACTGGAAATGGCAGCCGGCACCCTGGAGACCGCTTTCGAGGGTCTTGCCGAGGGCCTGCTGAAGGGCCTGGGCGGTCGCCTTTTGACCGCTATTTCTGCGGTCAACGATGCCGCCCGCACCGCCCTCTCCGATATAAAACCGGACGGTCAGGACGTTGACGCCGGCCTGCAGATGGCGCGCTCGCGTGTCTCTGAGGTGCACGATATGAGTAGCCGCATTCTGGAGGCTTCGGGCGAGCAGGACGTTCTGTGGATTTCTCGTCAGGGCGGCTGGGAGAACGGTCGCTATGTGGCTGCTTCCGACACCGACCCGGCGACCCTGAATATCGCCCCGTTGAGCGTTGGCCTGCAGCTGCGTGACGGCCTGTTCGCTGACCGCACCGTAATTTTGACGAGTGCAACCCTGACGGTGGGTGACTCTTTTGATGTTGCAGCCGCTGCCCTGGGACTGCAAGGGGAGGGTGCGCCGCGCTGGACGAGTATCGACGTGGGTTCACCTTTCGACTACCGCAAGCAGGGCATCATGTACGTTGCCGGGGATTTGAAGCCTCCGGGATTTGGTGTGCACGAGGGGCAACTGGAGCGTCTGCGTGAACTGTGCGAAGCATCCGAGGGTGGTGCCCTGGGCCTGTTCTCCTCGAAACGTGCCGCCGAGCGTGCCGCCGAATACATGCGTGAGCATAGCGACCTGAACATCCTGTTGCAGGGCGAGTCTTCGCTCAAGGCACTGGTAGAGGAGTTCAGCGAGGACGTCGACTCCTGCCTGTTTGGCACGATGAGCCTGTGGCAGGGCGTGGACGTTCCGGGCGACTCGTGCCGCCTGGTGGTGATGGACCGCATTCCGTTCCCGCGCCCGGATGACCCGATTGCGCAGGCTCGTACGGAGGCGGTGAACCGTCACCGCGGTAACGGCTTTATGGCGGTTTCTGCTCACCACGCGGCGATTCGTATGGCGCAGGGCGCGGGTCGCCTGATCCGTTCGGTGTCTGACCGCGGCGTGGTGGCTGTGCTGGATTCGCGTGTGGCGACTAAACGCTACGGCGGTTTCTTGATGAAGGCGATGCCGCCGATGTGGTCAACGCAGAATAAGGCCGCGGTGACCGGCGCGCTGGCTCGTCTTTCGGCGAGTATTGAGCGTTAGCTCGGGCGGGATCCAGTCCTGGCAGCGCCGCACCTTCCGCTTTGGAAATATAAAAATCACCCCGGTGATACGTGAACGTTCACGTATCACCGGGGTGATTTCTATATAGAGCTAAAAGCCTCGCTGCTATGTCTTTTAGATGCTGTGCTGTCTAGAGACTACGCAGCACGGAGACGACCTTACCCATGACGGTTGCGCGGTCGCCCATAATCGGCTCGTAGTTGGAGTTGCGCGGCATGAGCCAGGTGTGGCCGTCGACCTGACGGAACACCTTCACGGTTGCTTCATCGTCAAGCAGAGCAGCAACGATATCGCCATTGTCAGCGGTGTGCTGCTCGCGGACAACCACCCAGTCGCCGTCGCAAATTGCGGCGTCAATCATGGAATCGCCCTTGACCTTGAGCATGAAAAGCTTGCCGCTACCGACCAGCTGGCGGGGCAGGGCGAGCACATCCTCCACGGACTGCTCGGCGGTGATGGGACCGCCCGCCGCAATTCGTCCAACCAGGGGAACGGGTACGAGGTCCTCATCGCCGACTTCGAAGTTCGGCAGCTCGGGCAGGGACGAGGAGGAGCTACCGTGCATGCCGACGCCGTTCTCATCCAGCACCTCAATGGCGCGGGGGAGCTTGGGATCGCGGCGAATGTAGCCCATGGTCTCGAGACGACCGAGCTGGTGAGTGACCGAGGACAGGGACGCAAGACCCACCATGTCACCAATCTGGCGCATGGACGGCGGGTAACCCTTTTGTTCAATCTCGGTGCGGATCGCGTCAAGAATCTTCTGCTGGCGCGCGGTCAGCGCCGGACGGGGTGCTGTTGCCATTTCTTTTCCTTCGGTCTGTACTCCGGCCTCTGTATTCCGGTCGGGGCACGGATGGGTGCTTCACACGTTTTCCGATGGTGTCCTAAAAATTTTTTTGGTTCTGCCGAAATGGGTCTTATCTCGTCAGGGGGTGGAGGAATTCTATCCGTGCCGGAGCGATACCGGAGCGATACACAGGCAACGAGTATGCACCTCCGCCCTATAAAACTCAGTCAGCAGCACCTGCACTCGATACAGAACCAAGCTGTAACGGGTACAGAAACCTGCTGTGAGTAGGACTCATCAGGAGCGTGTGGAACGTCTCTTGACACCAGTGTAGAACACTACACCGAAAAACTCAAACAAATATTCTAGATTTTTTCTTCGAAACTCGAAGAAATTTTTAGTACATCTCTGCTAGACTTTAGAACAAGAGTTCGTATATACTCTTGAATCTCTCCTGAAATTCAGGATTTACGGGTGGATGTTCGAAAAATGTTCGAAGATTCGACCCGGAGTCTTCCGGGAGACGAGAGTGAATGAGTGTTCGAATGTATTCGAATCCTCTGTCTCTCTCTTCGCATGATCTACCTCGGATGCTCTAGACGCATCTGGCGAAGGGAGAGCGCAGGGGATGGGGTGCCCAAATCAGCCCGGTGCATCCGACGCTCTGACCTAACTAGAGAATAGCTACCCAATAGTTATCGCCTAACAATCACCACTCCATAGTTATCACTCAACTAGGACCTCCGAGCGGGTATCGCTCGGCATTGCTAGACCCGCGGGGCAACCCCGGGCGAGCTGAGAGAAAGGAACCACAATGACTACTGCAGCACCTATTGCTTCTCACGGCACTTCTGCACACCTTCCGGCAGGTTTGGTGGTACTTCACCCCGCCCGCACAGCGTCCGCCAGCACCGTGTCCGCCAGCACCGTGCAGGGGCGTTCTCGTGTGCCTGCGTCTTCGCAGTCTGTTCGCTCTTCTCGTGCGGCTCATGCACCCCGTCCCGCGCAGGAGGCTCAGCCCGCTCACGCTCCCGCCGTTTCTACCCCTGTTGTTTCTACTCAGGCATCTTCTGCGGCTCAGGCGCCTAGTGCGAAGAGTGTTCTTCTGGCTAAGGGTGGCGAGCTTCTGCGCGCGGTTCCCTCTTCTATTCGTCGTCTTGGTACTCCGCGCGGTTTCTTGAAGGGTCTGCCTCTGCTGACTTTGGCGGCACTGATTGTGCTCGGCGCTATTAGCTTCTTTGGTCCGGCGGCTTCTGCCTCCGTGGAGAACGCTTCGGTGACTCGAACCGTCGTCGTGGTCAAGCACGGAGAGACCCTGTGGGATATTGCTCAGGCGGTGGATCCGCACGGTGACACCCGTGATACTGTGGTTCGTATTATGGAGTTGAACTCGTTGACCAGCACCTCTGTTGATGCCGGTCAGCGTCTGGAAATCCCTCAGACTCAGCGCTAAGCATGGACCCGCGTGTGGTTGGCTTTTGCATGAGGTTGATGTCTTGACTCCGAATCCGCTATCTCTCAAGCTAGAGCGCTTGAGCCGAATTCTTGAGCCTATGAAATAGGAGCGCACCGATGCCTGTTCCCGTTGAATCCGCACCCGTCGAAACTGAATCTGTACAGAATGCTCAGACTGCTCGTCCTGTGGTTGCCGTTTTGGGGGAACCCGGAACTCGTGGCGCCCTGGTGAAGCTTCTTCAGGATGCGGGGGCGGAGGTCATCGTGACCGCTGTGCCCGATCAGCTGCGTGAGGCTGACGGCATGGTGGTTACCGGCGGTGCGAGCTCTCTTGAGGCGTATGAAGACCTGAAAGCTAAGGACGCTGAGCGTGTGATTGGTCGCCGTGTTGCTGGTGGTCGTCCGGTGTTGGTTGCCGGTGCAGCGTTGAGTTGCCTCTTCGATTCGGTTACGGTGGAGCATCCGCAGATGGGGCAGGTTCAGGTTCAGTGTATGGGGGAGTGGCCCGGTGAGAGCGTGGAGCTTTCTACCCGCGAGGTAACTCCCGGTGTTGCTACTTTGCGCCCGTCCGCCGATAGTGCGCTGCTCAAAGATCTTGAAGGCGAGGCTCACTTCAAATCTGAGCACGGCGTTTTTGAGTGGGCTTTTGATCAGAGTATTGAATATATTGCCCCTCCGGCGGTGACTTGGACTGTCACCGAGCCCGCCTATATCGCGGCGGTTGAGAACGGCCCGCTGACGGCGGTGCAGTTCTGCCCTGTGGGCTCTGGTGAACTGGGCGCAGAGTTTATGCGCCGCTGGGTTGCGTCCCTGGCGGTGACCGGTCGCCTGTCTTCTGAGTCTCTGTCTTCTGGCGACTCCGCTACTGCTGCGGGAGGTAACTAATGTCTGCACCCGTTCTTGAACTTCTGCCCGCTGTTGATATTTCTGAAGGCTACGCGGTGCGCCCGGTGGGCGGCACCCTGTCCGGTGGTGAGCAGCGCCTCGACCCTGTTGAGGCGGCTCTGACCTGGGTGAAGGCTGGTGCTCGCTGGATTCACCTGGTTGACCTTGATTTGGCATTTGGTCGCGGCACGAATACTGAGGTTCTGGCTGAGGTGGTTGCCGCCGTCCGTGCCGAGAGCGCCCGGAGCTCTGCCCCGGTTCGTATTCAGGTTAGTGGCGGCGTGCGTAATGCTGAGAGCCTGGAGCGTGCCCTGAGCCTGAACCCGGATCGCGTGAACGTGACCAGTGCGGCTCTGGCGGATTCTTCCTGGCTTGAAAGTGCCCTGGCTCGCTATGCCGATTCTGATCTTCTGGCTCTTGGCCTCGATGCCCGCTATAACCCTGAGCGGGGCTGGGTGACGGTGGCTCGCGGTACCGACTGGTCGGGCCCTGACCTGGCGGAGGCGCTGGCGTGGCTGGAGAATGCGGGCGTGCGCCGCTATATCGTTACGGATGTGAGCAAGGACGGTTCCCTGGCGGGCCCCGGTGCGGAGCTGCTGGATGAGGTGCTGGCTCAGACTGCTTGTCGGGTGGTGGCGTCCGGTGGTGTGGCGTCGCTGGCTGATCTTGTGAAGCTGCGTTCTATGGTGCCTTCTGGTTTGGAGGGCGTAGTGCTTGGTAAGGCGCTGTATGTGGGTAACTTTAGTTTTGAGCAGGCTCTTGCGGCCGCTGGCTCCCGCTAAAGCTACCGGTTCGCACTAGTCCGCTTATCTAGCCCGCGTCGATTTTTTATCCTCATAGGCTTTATATGTGACGAAGCCCCGTCTTCCTCAGTACGAGGGAGGCGGGGCTTCGCTGTGAATAGACCGGGTACGGTTTAGTAGACCGGGCCGGTGAGCTTTTCGCCGGGGCCCTTGCCGGGCTCGTCCGGGAAGGGGGATGCTTCGCGGAAGGCGAGCTGCAGGGTGCGCAGGCCGTCGCGCAGGGGTGCTGCGTGCTGGGAGCCGATTTCGGGTGCTGCGGCGGTGACGAGGCCTGCCAGTGCGGTGATGAGCTTGCGTGCTTCGTCGAGGTCCTTGAGGTCGTCGGCGTTTTCTTCGGCTGCGAGGCCGCACTTGACGGCTGCGGCGCTCATCATGTGGATGGCTGCGGAGCTGATGATTTCGATGGCGGGTACGTCTGCGATGTCGCGCAGCTGTTCGTTGACGGCTTCGACCTGCTCTTCGGTGAGTTCGGTGTGGCCGTGTACGGGGGTTTCTTCTTCCGCGGTGAAGCGGAAACTCGTGTTTTCAGTGCTCATAGTCCTAGAATCTCATATTTCGTTTGTTTCGGTAAATGCGTCCTTAAGAGTGGGCGCTTCTGTGGACTTTCTGGGGGGAGTCCCCGCAATTTTTATGGTGTTTTGCGTCTATTTCCTTGCGTCTATCGGGGATTCTGCGGTATGGTTGTAGGCAGTTTGCAAGTGGAGCATGTCTCCCACCCGGTTGACCGCCGCAGGCGTTAGTTTGCGAGTTTTGAGGTGAACGGGTTCGTCCGCCGCTTTCGGCGTACGCTGGTTTGTGCCTCCGCTTGTGTAACTGCGGGGGCTTTTTAGTGCCCGCAACGGATAGTATTCACGGGGAAACCCACAGAGCACAGGAGCTAGTCATTAGCGAACCACGCATTAACGATCGTATCCGCGTTCCCGAGGTCCGTCTTGTCGGTCCCGGTGGCGAGCAGGTAGGCGTTGTCCCTCTGAAGGACGCTCTGCGTCTGGCTGAGGACGCCGAACTCGACCTGGTCGAGGTTGCCCCGAACGCGAAGCCGCCCGTGTGCAAGCTCATGGATTACGGTAAGTACAAGTACGAAGCCGCAATCAAGGCTCGTGAATCCCGCAAGAAGCAGGCTAATGCCGTTCTGAAGGAGATCCGTTTCCGCCTGAAGATTGATACCCACGACTACGAAACCAAGGTTGGACACGCTCGTCGTTTCCTTTCCGGTGGTGACAAGGTCAAGGCAATGATTCAGTTCCGTGGTCGTGAGCAGCAGCGCCCCGAGATGGGTGTGCGTCTGCTGGAGCGTCTGGCGGCTGAGCTGGCTGAGGTGAGCACCGTTGAGTCTCGCCCCCGTCAGGATGGCCGCAACATGGTGATGGTTCTGGCTCCGCTTCGCGGTAAGGCAGAGGCTCGCCGTGAGCAGGGCGCCGGCGGTCGCAAGGGTCGCGAGCGTATTGACACGACCAAGGCGAAGCCCGTAACTAATTCTCTGGCAGACGCTATGCCTGCCGAGTTGAAGGCACAGGCTTCCGCCGAGTAGGGAACCGGGTCGTCACTTTAGGATGGGCACGCGCCTCCACCGTTGGGTGGGTGTTGCGGGTTCACCCGGTGCCGGTTCCGAGGCACCTCGTCAGGGGTGCCTCACCTTTGGTCCTTGGGGCTGATGCGTGTATCGCTCAACCCCACTAAGCTACCCCGCCGTTGTGGCGGGGGATGAATGTAAGGAGAACGGCAGCTATGCCGAAGCAGAAGACCCACTCTGGTGCTAAGAAGCGCTTCAAGCTCACCGGTAGCGGCAAGGTTAAGCGCCAGCAGGCGAACCGTCGCCACTACCTGGAGCACAAGTCCTCTCGTCTGACCCGTCGTCTGGCTTCTGACCAGATCGTTACCGGCGGCCAGGCAAAGGTTGTCAAGAAGATGCTGGGTAAGTAAGCAACGCTTACTCTCTGCACCTGGCGCACCGATAGTGGTGCGCACTGATTAAAGACTCGCTCCTGTTCAGCGTGATATGTGAGCTGTTCAGGACATAAGACGAAGGAGACACACGTGGCACGTGTGAAGCGCGCGGTTAACGCGCACAAGAAGCGCCGTACTATTCTCGATCGTGCATCCGGCTACCGCGGTCAGCGTTCTCGCCTGTACCGTAAGGCTAAGGAGCAGGTCACTCACTCGCTGGTTTACAGCTACGACCACCGTCGTAAGAAGAAGGGTGACTTCCGTCGCCTGTGGATTCAGCGTATCAACGCTGCTTCCCGCGCACAGGGCCTGACCTACAACCGCTTCATCCAGGGTCTGAAGGCTGCTGGTGTTGAGGTTGACCGCCGTATGCTGGCTGAGCTGGCTGTTAACGAGCCCGCTGCCTTCAACGCACTGGTTGAGATTGCTAAGAACAACCTGCCCGAGGACACCTCGGCTCCCAAGGCTTAATGAGCCTAGGTTGTGTTCTTGCCTCGAAGATCTAGGTTCGGGGTAGGATGCTTAAGCGTCGTGAGCGGCCGTCTGCACTTTTGAGTGTGGGCGGCCGCTTTCTGCGTATCCGAGGTTGTGCGTGTGGCTGTTCTGCGTTTTGGGGTGTGCCTTTGCCTGTACCCTTTAAGAGTGAACTTTTTTGAACGTATTAGTACCCCCGTTGTGATGTCCAATCCGCAGGCAGATCGTGTGCGCGATATTGCGAAGCTGCGTACCCGCGCCGCCCGCACGAAGAAGGGCCAGTTCCTGGTGGAAGGCCCGCAGGCTGTGCGTGAGGCGTTGAAGGCGCATTTGCAGAAGCCGATTCTGGATGCTGTCTACGTTACGGAGGCGGCTTTTGACCGTCATGAGGATATTGCTGAGCTACTGGAGCAGGTGTACGGCACCCCCACCCCGGAGGAAGGCCGCCGCGTCTTTATGCGTGTGGTGACCGATGAGGTGCTGGAGGCGATGGCTGATTCGGTGAGCCCGCAGGGTATTATTGCGGTTTCCTTCATGGTGGATGCGTCGTTCTCGCTGCTGTGGGGTGAGGGCGCGTTGAATCCGAAGCTGATTGCTGTGCTGTCTCGTGTGCAGGATCCGGGTAATGCGGGCACTATTCTTCGTGTGGCTGATGCGGCTGGTGCCGACCTGGTGATTACGACTAAGGGTTCGGTGGATTTGTATAACCCGAAGACGGTGCGTTCTACCGCTGGTTCGCTGTTCCATGTGCCGATTATTCAGGGCGTGCAGCTGGAGGATTTCGCGGAGGATGTGAAGTCTCAGGGTACTGCTGTGTTGGCTGCTGACGGCTATGGTGCGGTGAATCTGCAGGAGCTGAGTGAGTACACGGCGGCTCGTCGTGCCGGTGTGGAGGCGAGCGCCCCGTCCGGCGTGAAGGGTAATTTTGATCTTTCTCAGCCGACCATGTGGCTTTTCGGGAATGAGGCTCAGGGCCTGAACGCTGAGGAGAAGGCTGCCGCTACGATGCGTGTGGCTGTTCCTGTCTATGGTTCGGCTGAGTCTTTGAATGTGGGTACGGCTGCTGCTGTGTGTCTGTATGCTTCGGCGATGGCTCAGCGCGGCGTTTCTCGCTAGGTTTTGGGCGGTTCGCGGCTGTGGCACAGCGGTGGGCTGCTTTAGCCTTATAGGTTTTTGAGTTTTAGGTTAGGGCTGAGAAAGGGAAATTATGTCTGCTCCTTCTGGTCATTCGGGTTCGGGCGCGATTATTGCGGCGCTGGGTGCGAACCTGGGTATTGCGGTGCTGAAGTTTTTGGCTTTTGCGCTGACTCGTTCTTCGTCGATGCTGGCGGAGGCTATTCACTCGGTGGCTGATTCGGGTAATCAGCTTCTGCTTCTTCTGGGCGGTCGCGCTTCGCAGAAGCAGGCTGATGAGGAACACCCGTTTGGTTATGGCCGTAACCGCTATATTTACGCGTTTATTGTGTCGATTATTATCTTTGCCCTGGGTGGCTTGTTCGCTCTGTATGAGGGTTACGAGAAGCTGCATGATCCGCACGGTATTACTGAGTGGCAGTGGGTTCCGGTGGCTGTTCTGGTGGGTTCGATTCTGCTGGAGGGTAACTCGTTCCGCGTGGCGGTGAAGGAGTCGCGTGGGCTGAAGGGCAAGCAGAGCTGGATGCGTTTCTTGCGTACTTCGAAGAACCCGGAGCTTCCGGTGCTTCTGTTGGAGGATGCGGGTGCGTTGCTGGGTCTGATTTTTGCGCTCTTTGGCGTGGGCATGACCCTGTTGACCGGTAATGGCCTGTGGGATGCGTTTGGCACCCTGGCTATTGGTGTGCTGCTGGTCTTTATTGCTGTGTTCCTTGCGGTGGAGATGAAGTCGCTGATTTTGGGTGAGGCTGCTTCTCCTGAGGATTTGGCGAAGATTCGTGCGGCGATCGAGGATGGCGATAGCGAGCGCATTATCCACATTAAGACTGTGCACCTGGGTCCTGAGGAGATTCTGGTGGCGGCGAAGATTCGCATTCATGATGCTGACACTGGTCGTTCGGTAGCTGATGAGATTGATGCGGCTGAGGTACGTATTCGTGAGGCTGTTCCTGCGGCACGCATCATTTATTTGGAGCCGGATATTTTCCGGGCTTAGTTCTAGGGGATTTTTGTTATGACCGTTGAGACGGTTGTTGATGGTTTGCTGAAGATTTTCTTCGGCCTGATCATCATTTTGGTGTACCTGCGCCTGACTCACCGTTCTCAGGCGGGGCACCAGACCCCGATTGATACCATCGGTAACTTTGTCATCGGTGGTTTGATTGGTGGCGTGTTGTACAGCGAGCAGATTAGCTTGTTCTACTTCCTCGTCTACCTGGTGTTTACGCTGTGCATGATTCAGCTGCTAAACATGGCGACCTCGAAGATTCGTTTTCTGCATATGGCGGTGCGTGAGCAGCGCGTGCCGGTCATTACGGATGGCGATATCGATATTAAGAGTTTCCAGCAGACAGATGTGGTTCTTGACCCGATGCGCCTGATTGCTGACCTGCGTGCGCAGGGTATTTACGATCTGGAAGAGATTGAGTTTGCTCAGATTGAGCCGAACGGTGCGCTGAGTGTGATCCGTAAGGGTGACGGTGTGCCGAACTTTGCTCTGATTGTGAAGGGTAGCTTGGTCACTCGCGATATCGCGGATGCGCACAAGACCGAGGATTGGGTGTACCTGCAATTGCGTGCGGCTGAGGTCGAACTTGAGGATGTCTTCCTCATGGAGTTCAAGAACGGTAACCGCCTTCTGATCCTGCTGAATGACGGCACTAATATTCGCCGTGAGGTGGCGGAAGCCTCGAATATGAATGATGAGGAAGAAGAGTGGCAGGAAGGCGTGGAGGAAGCTCCTGAGCCAGAGGATACTGAGGATGCTGAGAAGGAAGTAGCGGAGCACGCTGCTGAGGATGCGCATCCGATGAAGGATTCTAAAGCGTAGAAGAAGGTAGAGAAAGATGAGTGAATTGTCGCCCTCGTTTGAGGTTCAGGTGGTTGGCGCCGCCGTGGTTGATTCTTTGGAGGCTCCGACCCGTATGCTGGTGGCTCAGCGTTCTGAGCCGCAGACTGTTGCCGGTATGTGGGAGTTCCCGGGCGGTAAGGTCGAGTCGGGGGAGAGTTGCGAGCAGGCGCTGGTGCGTGAGCTGAAGGAGGAGCTGGGCGTGCAGGCGCGTTTGGGTGCTGAGGTGCCCGGCGCGTACCCGCAGGGCTGGCGTCTGAGCGAGCGTCTGGCGATGCGCGTGTTCTTCGCGGAGATTCTTTCGGGTACTCCGGATACTTTGGAAGATCACAGCGCGCTGCGGTGGATGCCGCTGCCGAAGTCTAAGGATGACGCACAGGCGTACGATGATTTGCTGGGTTTGCCGTGGATTCCGGCGGATTTGCCGATTGTTGTGGCTCTTCTGCAGCAGCTGCAGGACACTGGCACTGGTGAGGCGTAGACCCAAGGTATGACCTAATGCTCTGCGCTAGTTCGTTGCGAGGCTAATTCGCCGTTGTGTGACACATTCGCGGCGGTAACAGGATAAATTTTCTCTATCTTTTGTGACACTGTTTGAAGGCGGGATTCCCTGTGGGGAGTCCCGCCTTTATTCATATTTTGAGGGGGATTTATGCGCCGTGTAATCCTGACTTGTGTGTTTGTTGGGGAGGGGACTTTGTCACATATGGGTTCGACACGGATACATACTTTGGAAACCAATCGGTAGGCGGGTAGTATTGAGGGAGAAATCACATACGTATTGGGAGACAATGATGACTGCTCAACCCCCGTTTGATCCGGGTGCCTACCGCTCCGACGCGGTTCCCTCGGACACTCAAGCTATTTATATTCAGGAAGGCGGCGCTGAGCCGCGCGGAATTCTGTTCCACTCGCCGACCAAGCACCCGAAGATTCTGCGTCTGCAGGAGATTATGATTGTCTCCGCGCTGCTCTGCTTGATCCACGGTGTTATTTCCTCGTTCGCGCCGGATAACCTGTCCCCGCTGAAGGGTCTGCCGGAGTTCGGTGTTGCAGGCGGTATCGGCCTGCTGGTTGTTTCTGCGGTTGTGTACATTTGGGTGTACTTCACGATTCAGAAGGGCAAGCGTCTGGGCCTGACTGTCGGTCTGATTTTTGCAATTCTGGGTGCGTTCGTGGCGATTCTGTCTCTGATTGGTAATGTCATTGACGCTCAGCGCTACGGCTTCGTGCCCCTGTACGCGGCATGGCTCATTGCGAACGTGCTGTGGATTCGTGCTTCTTTCGACCCGGCTGTGAAGCAGGCTCTGAAGTAGAAGTACCCTCTTCAACCCTGTTGTTGAAAAGATATACTCTAGAACGCCCGGATGGACTATCCGGGCGTTCTGCTGTTTACGCTTCCTTCTCTGGTCTAAAATGGATAGGATATGCGCCCGTCGCCATCCCCCTGTTCCGCACCCTGTGCGGGCAGCAGGGGAGAGCAGACGGTGCTGCCTAAGGTGTATAACGAGCCAGCCGGCATAGTGCCGGTGGTATGCAGAGAAGAGTGACAATGACCGATTCCGTGCAGGAACACGAGGGTCTTAACGGCCCGGCTCAGGTTCTCGCCCGCATTGCGCAGGTTCTGGAGGAGAACCCCGAGAACGGTTTGGACGCTATCCGTGAGGCTTTTGAGGCTGAGCGTGAGCGCGCCCGCCAGGAGATTCGCGAGAAGGCTAAGGACTTTGACAGCCTCAAGGAGGTGCGCCTGAGCTTCTTCGGTGAGAAGGGCATCATGAGCATCGCTAACCGCCAGATGCGTGATCTTCAGAACCAGCACAAGGGCCCGGTGGGTAAGCTGATGGGTCAGGCTCGTGCAGCCCTGACTGAGGCTATTGAGGCTCGTACCGCCAAGCTGGAGGCTGAGCGTGAGGCTCGCATCCTGGCTGAGGAGGCTGTGGACGTTTCCGCTGCGTCGCCTCGCCGTTCCCTGGGCGGCCGCCACCCGATTGCTCTGATGCAGGAGCGCCTGACTGATATCTTCGTTGGTATGGGCTGGGAGGTTGCTGACGGCCCCGAGCTGGAGTCTGAGTGGTACAACTTTGACGCTCTGAACATTAAGCCGGATCACCCGGCACGCGAAATGCAGGACACTTTCTACGTTGAGCCGAAGAACGCTCACCTGCTGCTGCGCACCCACACGTCGCCGGTGCAGATGCGCTCGCTGCTTTCTCGCGAGCTGCCGCTGTACATTGTGTGCCCGGGTCAGGTGTACCGTACCGATGAGCTGGATGCGACCCACACCCCGGTCTTCCACCAGATCGAGGGTCTTGCCGTGGATAAGGGCCTGACTATGGCTGATCTGAAGGGCACCCTGGAGTACATGGCACGCGCCATGTTCGGTGAGGACGCTAAGATTCGCCTGCGCCCGAACTTCTTCCCGTTCACTGAGCCTTCCGCTGAGCTGGATTTGTGGCACCCGAACGCTAAGGGCGGCCCGCAGTGGATTGAGTGGGGTGGCTGCGGCATGGTGAACCCCAACGTTTTGCGTGCTGCGGGTATTGATCCTGAGGAGTACTCGGGCTTCGCTTTCGGTATGGGTATTGAACGTACCCTCATGTTCCGTAACAACGTCGCTGACATGCATGACATGGTTGAAGGCGACATCCGTTTCTCTGAGCAGTTCGGGATGGAGATCTAAATTATGCGTGTACCCCTGTCATGGCTGCGCGAGTTCGTGCCTGTAGCTGAGGATGCTTCGGCTGAAGATTTGATGGCAACCCTGGTGAAGGTTGGCCTGGAAGAAGAAGACGTTCACCGCCCCTCTGATGAGCTGTCCGGACCAATTGTGGTTGGCCAGGTGCTCTCTATGGAGCCGGAGACCCACTCGAACGGCAAGACCGTGAACTGGTGCCAGGTGCGTGTGGTTCCGGAGGGCCAGGAGCAGACTCTGACCGGTAAGGGCATTGAGCCTTCCGGCGTTCAGGGCATTATTTGTGGTGCCCACAACTTCAAACCCGGCGACAAGGTTGTTGTGACCCTGCCCGGCGCTGTTCTGCCCGGTGGTTTCGCGATTACTGCCCGTAAGACTTACGGTCACAAGTCGGCTGGCATGATTGCTTCGACTCGTGAGCTGGGTATTGGCGATGATCACGGCGGCATCCTGGTGCTTTCGACCCTGGGCCTGGACCCGGAGCTTGGCACCGATGCGATGGAGCTGCTGGGTCTGTACGATCAGGCTGCCGAGGTGAACGTGACCCCGGACCGCGGTTACGCGTTCTCTCTGCGCGGTATCGCTCGCGAGTGGTGCCACGCTACCGGTTCTTCCTTTGAGGATTTTGTGCTGGCGTACGGCGAGCGCGCCCCGGAGGCGAACGAGTCCGGTCACCCGGTTTCTCTGCGTGATGACGCTCCGATTCACGGTAACCCCGCATGCACTCGTTTCGTGATGCGTGAGGTGTCGGACGTGAAGGCGGATGCGCCGGTTCCGACCTGGATGTCTTCGCGTCTGCGTCTGGCGGGTGTGCGCTCGCTGTCGCTGCCGGTGGATATTTCGAACTACGTGATGCTGGAGACCGGTCAGCCGCTGCACTTCTACGATGCTGACAAGGTTCAGGGTGAGATTGTGGTGCGTCGCGCCGCTGCTGGCGAGAAGCTGGTGACCCTGGATGGTGTTGAGCGTACTCTGCACCCCGAGGATATCGTCATTGCTGATGATTCCGGCGTGATTGGTCTTGCCGGTGTGATGGGCGGCGCCTCGACTGAGGTGACTGACTCGACCACCCGCATTCTGGTGGAGTCTGCTCGTTTTGATGAGGTGTCGGTGGCTCGTACTGCTCGCCGCCACAAGCTGATTTCTGAGTCCTCGAAGCGTTTTGAGCGTGGCGTGGATCCGCAGATTCAGGCTGCGGCTGCTCAGCGTGCGGTTGAGCTGCTGGTTGAGCTGGCTGGTGCTCAGGTTGAGCCGGGTGTTACTGATGTGTCGCTCGGCTATGAGCCGGTCGTGATTGATCTGCCTGCTGACTACACTGCTGGTCGTATTGGCGTGGATTACTCGCCGGAGCAGATTGAGTCCTGCCTGCGTGAGATTGGTTGCTCTGTGGAGCGTACCGAGTCTGGTTACGCGGTGACTGTCCCGTCGTGGCGTACTGACCTGCGTGCGAAGGAGGACCTGACTGAGGAAATCGCACGTATTGACGGTTACGAGAACATCCCCTCGACTCTGCCGGTGGCTCCTGCGGGTCACGGTTACACTCCGGAGCAGGCGGGTAAGCGTCGTGCGCTGAATGCGTTGGCGGCTTCGGGTCTGACTGAGGTTTTCGCGTACCCCTTCGTGTCGGCTGATGCGAACAACCTGTGGTCGGCTCCGTGGGTGAGCACCCCTGAGAACCCGGTGACTGAGGTTCCTTCGGTTCGCCTGGAGAACCCGATTTCTTCGGCTGAGGGCTGGATGCGCCGTTCGCTGCTGCCGGGCCTGGTTGAGGTTCTGAAGCGTAACCTGTCTCGCGGTTTCAAGAACCTGGCTATTTTTGAGGCGGGTCACGTGTTCATCCCGGGTGAGCAGCTGGGTTCGGAGTCTATTCCGCCGCTGGGTGCTCGTCCTTCGGATGAGGTTCTGGCTGATTTGAACGCCGGTATTCCGCATCAGCCCACTTTCATTGCTGGCCTGTTCGCAGGTACTGAGCATGAAGTGATGCCCGGCGCTACTCCGCGCGCTTTCGATTGGCGTGACGCTCTGGACGCTGTGCGTCTGGTTGCTGACGCTGTTTCGGCTGAGATTCAGGTGCGTAACGGTGTGCACACTGCGTTCCACCCGGGCCGTGTGGCTGAGGTTCTGAACGCTGCCGGTGAGCGTGTTGGTTTTGCTGGTGAGCTGCACCCGAAGCTGCTGCAGGAGCTGAACCTGCCTGAGCGCACCTGCGCGTTTGAGCTGGATTTCTCGGCGCTGTTTGCTGGTCGTGTTGAGGCGCGTCAGGCTACTCCGGTGCTGACTTTCCCGGCTGCTACTCAGGATGTGGCGCTTCTGGTGGACCGCGATCTGCCTGCTTCTGAGGTGGAGCGTGTTCTGCGTGAGGGCGCTGGTGAGCTGCTGGAGGACATCCGCGTCTTTGATGATTACCGCGGTGTCGGTATTGATGAGTCGAAGAAGTCTTTGGCGTTTGCCCTGCGTTTCCGCGCGCCGGGTCGTACGCTGACTGCTGATGAGGCGTCGGCTGCTCGTGAGGCTGCTGTGGCTGCGACTGTTGAGCAGCTGGGTGCGGAACCGCGTGTCTAACCGGGTCTAACCCTATGGCGTAACGCTTAGTGCTGACGGGGTGGGAGTTGTTGGCTCCCACCCCGTAGCTTTTGGCGTTGCGTGGTGGGTTTACCTGTTGAGTTGGTTTTTGAAGCGTTGATAAGCGCTTTCATTGGTGAACTCATGTGGTTATGGGTACCCTAGAAGATAGATGAAGTGAGGGAGAGAGTAATGGCTAATCGAGAGAACTCGCGCGAACAGGATGAGCTGTCGCAGTCTACTGAGGTCGAAGAAACCTACTTTGAGGATTCCCAGTACGATGATTCTCAGTACGATGACTCTGAGTATGAAGATTCTGAGTATGAGGAGTACGACGAGTACGAGGATTACGACGATGAGGAAGAGAACTCCTCCCTTTTCGCGATGAGTGAGGAAGAGCTGGATGACCGTCCGGGCGTGAACTGGCTGTCGGTTCTTTCTGCTGTCGTTGCGGTTATTCTTTCCATTATTTTGGCTGTTGTGGGTGTTCGTGCTTTTGCGTCGGTGAATAATAACGCTGAGTATGCTGGCAAGAGCTGGGTTGTTCAGGGCACTTATCAGGATTTGACTCCTGACCTGATTACGAAGGGTAATGTGGCTCGTTATAAGGGCAACCTGCCGGCTGATGACGCGCTGAACGGTAAGACGTATGTGTCGAACCTGAAGGATAAGTATCAAGTGACTTCGGGTGCTCCGATTGAGTTCCGTGGTTCGCAGACTGGTGACGTTCCTTCGGAGTTCCCGCGTGAGGTAGACGGCCTGTTGGTGGAGAAGAACGGTAGCCTTGAGGTTGTGTATACCGCTGAGAAGGGCACGCTGAAGCCTGTGACTGAGGCAAGCGTAAATGCTGAGCGTTTTGCCGGTATCGCAAGTATTGTTGGTGCGGTGCTGGTGCTTCTGCTGGGTATGGGTTTTGCTGTGTGGCTGAACCGCCGTTCGCGCGATGTCGAGTATGAGGACCTGGATGGTCTGGTGGAGGATGAGCGCTAGGCGTTTCTGAATCTTGCGGATTGACCGGTTGACGTTTTGTTGAGGGAGCCTGGGAGCCTGTTTCTGGCGCACATGATGTTGCTGGAGGCGGGCTCCTTTTTCGCGCTCGCCTACCGGAGGTCTCTTGACCGGCGCAGCGCACCAGTCCACAATGTTCTTGCACGCTATGCATTCATTGCGAGGTTATGCGCCCGAATGTGTAGATACACGCTACATTCGCGGCATTTTGCGTGACAGTTGGTGAGATAAACCCTGAAATTTCCCCCATATCTTGGAATAATCCATATTTGGTGCGCATATTTATGTGCATATGTATTATCTTGGGTAGTAAAGAATGTTGCGCTGCGCCACCGTTGGGCAGCTCCGTTCTGAATTCGTGATTGGCACCGTAGGAAGAAGAGATATTATGCCTTTCCCCTCGACCAAGATCGCGCGTCAGGCACGCATCGTTGAATTGCTGCAGACCCGACGTGTCCGCTCCCAGGCTGAACTGGCGCAGTACCTGGCCGATGATGGTATGAAGGTTACTCAGGCGACCCTTTCCCGTGATCTTGTTGAAATTGGCGCTGAGCGCATCCGTGATGAAGGCGCCGGCTTGATTTATGCTGTGCCGAATTACCCTGCTCGTCGTGGCGGCGGTACTGCACCTGATGCCCGTATGATTTCCCTGTTTAAGGAACTGCTGATTACCGCTGAGGGTTCGGCAAATATTACGGTTCTGCGTACTCCTCCGGGTGCTGCGCAGTTCTTGGCGTCGTCTATTGATCAGGGCGGTCTTGAAGCGATTATGGGCACTATTGCCGGTGACGATACGGTAATAGTGATTACTCGTGACCCCAATGGTGGGGCTGCGCTTGCCGAGAGCTTCTTGGATTGGTCTGCTGCTCAGTAGTAGCTGGGGCGTATCTTGCGCTGTTCTTCTGATATTTCGGGGGGAGCGGTTGAAGGTACGCCCTTCTGCTGTCTTCGGGTTCTTTGCCGGGCTTCTAGCTCGTCTTCTCCTTTTCTAGATATACCGATTTTTCTGTGGTGAGAGTTTTCTATCATGTCTGAAATACACGATTCAGCGAACAATATTGCCTACCTTTTGGCTGAGGCTGCTTCTGGTTCGGGGGCTAAGACAGCTTTGGCGATTCCGGCTTCTGAATCTGCTGATATGCGGGTGGTGAGCTACGCGCAGTTGGCGTCTGCGGCCGCGCAGGTTCAGCGTCATTTGGCGGCGCTCGGTGTTGAGCGTGGTGACCGTGTGGCGTTGTCTATGCCGAATGTGGCGTTGATGCCTGCACTGTATTACGGCATTGTGGCTGCGGGTGCGATTTGTGTTCCGTTGAATCCGCTGTTGTCGGGTGCTGAGCTGGAGTATCATCTGCGCGATAGCGGGGCGAAGGTGCTTTTTGCGTTTGCGGGTACTCGTCTGGCGTCGGAGGCATCCTCGACGGTGCTGGTGAAGAACGGTTCGGTTCGTTGCGAGATTTTCACCGGGGGAGAGGGCTCGCCGGTGGCTCCTTTTGACGTGCCTGCCGATAGCGCGCTGTCGGCTACTGATTCGTCGGATGCTGTTCTGGAGCCTGTCCCGGTGGCGGCGAGCGACCCGGCGATTATTCTGTACACTTCGGGTACGACGGGCAAACCGAAGGGTGCGACGCTGACCCACGCGAATATCCTCTCGAATGCTCGTAGCTGCGTGAGCGTTTTTGGTTTTACCGCTGAGGACGTCATTTTTGGTGGCCTTCCGCTGTTCCACGCGTTTGGTCAGACGGTGTCGATGAACGCGGCGTTTGCGGCGTCGGCTACGGTGGCTTTGCTGCCGCGTTTTACCCCTGATGGTGCGCTGAATCTGATTGAGAGTGCTGGGGTGTCGGTGTTGGCTGCGGTCCCGAGCATGTATGTGTCGTTAGCGGCGGCGCTGGAGGCTGAGCCTGAGCGTACGCGCTCGCTGCGTGGTCGCATCCGTTTCGGCATTTCGGGTGGTTCGCCGTTGCCTGCGCCGGTGCATTCTGCGTTGAAAACGCTGATTGAGTGCCCGGTGTATGAGGGCTACGGTTTGAGTGAGACGTCGCCGGTGGTTTCGTTTAATCAGGCGGAGTTTGGCATGGTGCTCGGTTCGGTGGGTCGTGTGCTGCCGGGTGTGCAGGTGCAGGTCCGTTGCCCGCAAGGTTCCGAGTGCGCGCCGGGTGTGAGCGGTCAGCTGTGGGTGCGCGGTGAGAACGTAATGGCTGGCTACTGGAATAATCCGGCGGCTACTGCTGAGGTTTTTGACGGCGAATGGTTTGCGACCGGCGATGTTGCTCGTGTTGATGAGCAGGGCAATATTTTTATTGTGGATCGTATTAAAGACATGGTTCTGCGTAACGGCTATTCGGTGTATCCGCGTGAGATTGAGGATGTTCTCTATACCCATGAGCATGTGCAGTCGGTAGCGGTATTGGGTGTGCCGGATGAGCGCGTGGGCGAGGAGGTTGTCGCCGTGGTGATGCCGCGTCCGGGTGCTGATGAGGGTGTGTTGCATGCGGAGTTGAATGCGTTGGCGCGTACTCGTTTGGCGGCGTATAAGTATCCTCGCCGCTACGTGATGGTGGAGAGCATGCCGCTGGGGCCGACCGGCAAGATTCTTAAGCGTGACTTGCGGGTTGTGATTCAGAGAGGCTAATCCCGGCAGATGGTTCTTGTCGCTCATCTGAGGACAAGCGCGGGTGAAGAGGGTAGAATTTTGTAGGCGGCTTCTACCGCGTTATTGTTCCCGGGTAATTTTTCCGGGGCTATCCCCTTCACGAAAGAGAGAGCATGAGCGTTCCCGCTTCTGAGGCTTCGCGAACCCCTATTGAGCAGTTGATTCCGACTGCTTGCGCTACGATTCCGAATTACCCGCATGAGGGTATCCTCTTTTACGATGTGACCACTCTCTTCGCTGATGCTGAGGTGTTCAAGGCGTGCATTGATGAGCTGGCTGCTCGTTTTGATGGTCAGTTTGATGTGGTGGCTGGTGTTGAGGCTCGCGGTTTCTTGCTGGCTTCTGCGCTCGCGTACGCTACGGGCACTGGCATTATGACGGTTCGTAAGGCGGGTAAGCTTCCGCGTGAGACGTACCGTGAGGAGTATGCGCTGGAGTACGGTAGCGCCGCGATCGAGATTCACTGTAGTGATTTCGCGCCGGGCACCCGTGTTCTTCTGCTGGATGATCTGCTGGCGACTGGCGGTACTCTGGTGGCTGCCGCGAAGTTGGTGGAGCGCGCGAACCTGAAGGTTGCCGGCGTTGGTGCTCTTCTGGAGCTGGAGGGCCTGGGCGGTCGTGAGGCGCTGGACGGTTACCGTCTTGAGACGCTGAGCTTGGTCTCTGAGTACCCGCTGCCGTCGAAGTAGTTTTATAGAGTTTGAGGCGTACCGTCCTTTGGGCGTGTGCAGCTGATATTGATGAGGGGTGCCCCGCCGGTTGAGCCGGTGGGGCACTTTTCTGTGGGGGTAATATTTCGGCGCTACGGAGCCTGTCCTGTAAAATAGTGACCCGTATTTTTGGGTGCCTGTCGCACCCTGTCTTTGAGACACCATAGGTTTAAGGAGCTTACGTGTCATCTGAATCTTTGCCCCAGCAGTCTGCTGATTCTTCGGCGGCTGAGAAGCTGTTTGCTGAGCAGATGGCTGCGGAGCGTGAGTATGTTGCTCGCGTATATGCCCGTCTGGATGAGCTCCGTGAGGAGACGGCTGAGAAGCTGGCTGCTGTGCGTAAGAATCAGGCGGTGGGCGGTCATCAGAACCGTTCGGAGCGTGACTCTTTTGCTACTCACTATGAAGATCGTTTGGCGCAGCTGAATGCTGTGGATTCTCGTCTGACCTTTGGTCGTTTGGATATGGACCGTGAGGGCACTGATGCGGTGCGCTATATCGGTCGTATTGGTATTACGGATAGCAATCAGCAGCGTCTGCTGATGGACTGGCGTGCCCCGGAGGCGGGTACGTTCTATCAGGCGACTGCTTTCCACCCCATGGGTGTGCGCCGCCGCCGTCACCTGATGCTTGAGGGCCGCACTGTCGTAAATATTGAGGATGAGGTCTTTGATACTCAGATGCTGCAGGATGAGGACACCCTCCACGGTGAGGGTGCTCTGCTGGCGGCGTTGAACAAGAAGCGTACCGGCCGCATGGGCGATATTGTGGCGACGATTCAGGCTGAGCAGGATGCGATTATCCGCTCGGAGCTGCCGGGTGTGCGTGTTGTGCAGGGTGGTCCGGGTACCGGTAAGACTGCTGTGGCGCTGCATCGTGCGGCGTACCTGCTGTACACGAACCGTGAGCGCCTGTCGAAGGCTGGCGTGCTGGTGGTTGGCCCCTCGAATTCGTTCATGTGGTACATCGAGCGTGTGCTTCCGTCGCTGGGTGAGACCGGCGTGGTGATGTCTTCGTTGGCGACCCTGTATCCGGGTCTGCGTGCTGTGCCTGAGAAGGACCGCGCGGTTGCCGCGTTGAAGGGCGATTTGCGCATGGTGAAGGTTATTAAGTGTGCGGTGGCGGATCGTCAGAAGGTGCCGGCTCAGGTTCAGCGTCTGAATGTTGAGGGTACTGATGTTGAGCTGACTCCGGAGATGGTTCGTTCGGCTCGTTCTCGTGCTCGTTCGACGGGCAAGCCGCATAATGAGGCTCGTGAGACGTTCGTGAAGATTCTGTTGAAGGAGCTGACTGCGAAGCTGGATGATCAGCTGAACCGTGCGGCGGGTCGTGTGGTGGAGCGTCCGTATCTGCAGGATGATGTGCGTGCCTCGATGGATGTGCGCCGTGCCTTGAATCTGGCGTGGATGCCGCTGTCGCCTGAGACTCTGTTGCGCTCGCTGTTTTCGAAGCCGCACTATCTGGAGTCTGCGACTCGTGAGCTGTCGAAGGCTGAGCGTGAGCTGTTGGCTCGCCCGGCGGATGCCCCTTTCACGGAGGCTGATGTTCCTCTGTTGGATGAGGCTGCTGAGCTTTTGGGTGATTTTTCGAAGGTGACCGGTGCGGCTGCTGCGGCTCGTGCTGCGGCGGAGCATCGCGCGAACCTTGAGAACGCTGCGAAGGCGCTGGAGAATGTTCACCAGTCGCTGGAGGATATTGGCGCTGATGGCGTGATTACTCCTGAGCAGATTGCGATGATGAATGAGGTTCGTGGCGAGCGTATGACCGCTGCGGCTGCGGCGTCGGCTGATCGTACGTGGGCGTATGGCCATATTGTGGTGGATGAGGCTCAGGAGCTCTCGCCCATGCAGTGGCGTCTGCTGATGCGTCGTTGCCCGATGAAGTCGTTCACGATTGTGGGCGATATTGCTCAGGCTTCTTCTGCTGCGGCTGCTTCCTCGTGGTCGCAGGCGTTGGAGCCGTTTGTGGGTGAGCGCTTCACTCTGGAGGAGCTGACGATTAATTACCGTACTCCGGCGCAGATTGCTGAGGCGGCGGTGTCGGTTGCGCAGGCTGCTGGCTATGAGGTGTCTGCGCCTCGTGCGGTGCGTGAGGGTCGTTGGGCTCCGCTGGTTCATGAGGTTGCCTCCGAGTCTGTCGTGGAGCAGACCGTGTCTGTGGTCAGCGAGGAGGTCGCTCATTCGGGTGGCGCTCTGATTGGTGTGGTGTGCCCGCCGAGTCTGTATGTTCAGACGGCTCAGGCTGTGGCTCGTGCTCATGCTGATCGTACGGGTACCGCGCAGACTGCGTTGGAGAATCAGGTGCTGGTTCTGACTCCGTGGGAGGCGAAGGGCCTTGAGTTTGATGTTGTGGTGATTGTTGAGCCGCAGCAGCTGATTGATGATGCTGATGGTGCTGTGGGTGATTTGTACGTGTCGATGACTCGTCCGACTCAGCGCCTGCACATGGTGGGTTCGCGGATGCCCGCGGGCCTGTAAGCCTTGTGGCTTGTGTAGCCTCTATCTGTTATTTCTTTGAGCCGGTGCCGCACCGGTTTGGGCGCTCGCTTGGGTTTTTCTGAGCGTTTGGGCTGGTGCGGTGCTAGGCTTGTTACATATTTTGTTCGAGCGCCTTCGGGCGTTGTTACCTTGTGAATGGGAGAAGCATGTCTGCCGAGATCCTCAACGCGCAGCATAATGACGATACCTTCGAGAATATTTGGCAGGAGCTGAAGTGGCGCGGCCTGGTGCACGTGAGCACTGATGAGGCTGCTCTGGAGAAGGCGCTGAGCGAGGAGAGCCTGACTTTCTATACGGGTTATGATCCGACTGCGGCTTCTTTGCACCTGGGTCACCTGGTGCAGCTGCTGGTGATGCGTCGTCTGCAGCTGGCTGGTCACAAGCCGCTGGGTCTGGTGGGCGGTTTCACTGGTTTGATTGGTGATCCGCGTCAGACTTCTGAGCGTGTGCTGAACTCTCCTGAGGTTGTTGCTGAGTGGGTTAAGTCTCTGCGTGCTCAGATTGAGCGTTTCCTCTCTTTCGAGGGTGAGAACGCTGCTCGTATGGTGAATAACCTGGACTGGAGCGGTCAGATGTCTGCTCTGCAGTTGCTGCGCGATGTTGGTAAGCATTTCCGCGTGGGCACCATGGTGAAGAAGGAGATTGTTGCGAAGCGCCTGAACTCTGATGAGGGCATTTCGTACACCGAGTTCTCGTACCAGATTCTGCAGGGCCTGGACTTCTTGGAGCTGAACCGTCGTTTCGGTTGTACTCTGCAGACCGGTGGTTCTGATCAGTGGGGTAACCTGACGAGCGGTACTGAGCTGATTCGTAAGGTGGAGGGTAAGAGCGTTCACGCTATTGGTACTCCGCTGATTACTAACTCTGATGGCACTAAGTTCGGTAAGAGCGAGGGTAACGCTATTTGGTTGAACCCGCAGATGTGCTCGCCGTACGCGTTCTACCAGTTCTGGCTGAACACCGCGGATGCGGATGTGCTGGATCGCCTGAAGGTCTTCACCTTCCTGACCCGCGCTGAGATTGCCGAGTTCGCCGAGAAGGTTGAGAAGGAGCCGTTTAAGCGTGAGGCTCAGAAGACTCTGGCGTACCTGGTGACTTCGCTGGTGCACGGCACCGAGGCTACTGATCAGGCTGTTGCTGCTTCGGAGGCTCTGTTCGGTAAGGGCGATTTCGCTGCTCTGGATGAGGCTACCCTGGAGTCTGTGGTTGCTGAGCTTCCTTCGGCTAAGCTACCCGAGGACCGCCTGGACATGATTTCTGTTCTGACTGAGCTGGGCTTTGCGAAGTCTAACTCTGAGGCTCGTCGCATTCTGAAGGAGGGCGGCGCTTCGGTGAACGGCGTGAAGGTTCAGGGCGAGGACGCAGCGATTTCTAAGAATGATCTGCTGCACGGTCGTTTTGCGATGGTTCGCCGTGGCAAGAAGAACCAGGGCGCTGTAGAGCTGATTTAGTCTTCTCGATACATATAGATGGGGAGGGGTTCTTCTCTGCTGAGTGTTTAGTGCTGAGTGTTCGGTACTGAATGTTCGGTGGGGGAGTGCCCCTCCTTTTCTGTTCCCTATATACACAGAGCCCCTCCGTCAGGAGGGGCTCTTCTTGTATCGTTCTGCTGCCCTCTGTCTCTGGGGTTTCTTGGTTTGTCTTTGTTGGCGAGGGCTTTGGGCGCCTTTCGACCCTGTTTTGGGGCTCCAGCGAGGGGAATTCGCAGATTTTTGAGGTTTCTAGAAGTTTTTTGAAGATTTTTTACCACCCATAAAACGCACTGACTAGGCATTTTGATGTTTGTGAGGGTGTTTGAGACCCTTTCAAGGCCCCACTTGTGGTTCACTTCACCCTATTTCGGGTTGCAGGGCTGTTTGGTGGTCTGTATAGTTGTATGAGTCGCCGCGGCGAGGAGGAAAAAACGAAGAGTTTTCTTCGGTGTTTCTCCTAGTCGGAAGCGGTTGAATATCTTTCAATTGTATAGTGTTTTGGTTTCTTGCTTAGAAGAATCTCAGGTTGCCTGTTGGTGATGGTGGAGGAGTTTAGGGAAGAAACATTGTGGTGTGAATCACGGAAAACGGATTTGCATGGCAAACAAGACGCTGGTATAGTTGATTGAGTTGTCGCGGGAACGCGGTAACAATGAAAATAACATGAATGACCGTTCAACGGTAAGGCTTCCTTCGAATGAAGGGGTTGAGGTGTTGAATCGGTGTGTTGCTTGAGAACTCAATAGTGTGCTTTGTTCAATAAAATCACCGAATGGTGATGGAAACTGAAACTAATACCAAATATTTATTGATATTTGATAATCATCAAATGGTTTCAAATTTAGTCAGCTTGAGTCACGCACCCCCGTGTGTGATTCGCTGTTTGAGATCAGATTATCAAGCTTTTCTATTTTTTCAACGGAGAGTTTGATTCTGGCTCAGGACGAACGCTGGCGGCGTGCTTAACACATGCAAGTCGAACGATGAAGCCTAGCTTGCTAGGTGGATTAGTGGCGAACGGGTGAGTAATACGTGAGTAACCTACCTTTAACTCTGGGATAAGCCCGGGAAACTGGGTCTAATACCGGATACGACCAATCTCCGCATGGGGTGTTGGTGGAAAGCGTTATGTAGTGGTTATAGATGGGCTCACGGCCTATCAGCTTGTTGGTGAGGTAACGGCTCACCAAGGCGACGACGGGTAGCCGGCCTGAGAGGGTGACCGGCCACACTGGGACTGAGACACGGCCCAGACTCCTACGGGAGGCAGCAGTGGGGAATATTGCACAATGGGCGCAAGCCTGATGCAGCGACGCCGCGTGAGGGATGACGGCCTTCGGGTTGTAAACCTCTGTTAGCAGGGAAGAAGAGAGATTGACGGTACCTGCAGAGAAAGCGCCGGCTAACTACGTGCCAGCAGCCGCGGTAATACGTAGGGCGCGAGCGTTGTCCGGAATTATTGGGCGTAAAGAGCTTGTAGGCGGTTTGTCGCGTCTGCTGTGAAAGGCCGGGGCTTAACTCCGTGTATTGCAGTGGGTACGGGCAGACTAGAGTGCAGTAGGGGAGACTGGAATTCCTGGTGTAGCGGTGGAATGCGCAGATATCAGGAGGAACACCGATGGCGAAGGCAGGTCTCTGGGCTGTAACTGACGCTGAGAAGCGAAAGCATGGGGAGCGAACAGGATTAGATACCCTGGTAGTCCATGCCGTAAACGTTGGGCACTAGGTGTGGGGGACATTCCACGTTTTCCGCGCCGTAGCTAACGCATTAAGTGCCCCGCCTGGGGAGTACGGCCGCAAGGCTAAAACTCAAAGAAATTGACGGGGGCCCGCACAAGCGGCGGAGCATGCGGATTAATTCGATGCAACGCGAAGAACCTTACCAAGGCTTGACATATACTGGACCGCATCAGAGATGGTGTTTCCCTTCGGGGCTGGTATACAGGTGGTGCATGGTTGTCGTCAGCTCGTGTCGTGAGATGTTGGGTTAAGTCCCGCAACGAGCGCAACCCTCGTTCTATGTTGCCAGCACGTTATGGTGGGGACTCATAGGAGACTGCCGGGGTCAACTCGGAGGAAGGTGGGGATGACGTCAAATCATCATGCCCCTTATGTCTTGGGCTTCACGCATGCTACAATGGCCGGTACAGAGGGTTGCGATACTGTGAGGTGGAGCTAATCCCTAAAAGCCGGTCTCAGTTCGGATTGGGGTCTGCAACTCGACCCCATGAAGTCGGAGTCGCTAGTAATCGCAGATCAGCAACGCTGCGGTGAATACGTTCCCGGGCCTTGTACACACCGCCCGTCAAGTCACGAAAGTTGGTAACACCCAAAGCCGGTGGCCTAACCTTTTTGGAGGGAGCCGTCTAAGGTGGGATTGGCGATTGGGACTAAGTCGTAACAAGGTAGCCGTACCGGAAGGTGCGGCTGGATCACCTCCTTTCTAAGGAGCACATTTAGTTGGCCATGCTACCCGCGAGTGTCGGGTGGGTGGTTTTGCTCATGGGTGGAATGTTGGTTTTGGGTTGGATGAGGCGCATTGTTGGGTTTTGGGGTAACACGTGTGTGTTGTTCCTTTGTTTGCCTGGCATGGTGATGATGCAAGTGTTTTTGTTTGTGTTGTTGTTGTGTTGTGGGTTGTTGTTTGAGAACTATATAGTGGACGCGAGCATCTTCTGGAATTTGCGTTGAATCAATGCTTTGGTGTTGGTTTGATTGTTGATTTTAGATTCTTATTTTTCTTGATTGTGTGTAAGTTATTAAGGGCACACGGTGGATGCCTTGGCATTAAGAGCCGATGAAGGACGTGTGAATCTGCGATAAGCCTCGGGGAGCCGATAACTGGGCTGTGATCCGAGGATTTCCGAATGGGGAAACCTGGCTCATCTTCATGGTGAGTTACCGCCAGCTGAATGTATAGGCTGGTTGGGGGGAACGCGGGGAAGTGAAACATCTCAGTACCCGCAGGAAGAGAAAATAAAGTAATGATTCTGTGAGTAGTGGCGAGCGAAAGCGGAAGAGACTAAACCTGTGGTGTGTGATAGCGGTTAGGCGTTGCATCATGGGGGTTGTGGGAGTCACAGTGGCAGTTCTAACTGGCTGCCGGCATGATGTTCAGGATGGTAGGTGAACGACTTGGAATGGTCGGCCGTAGAGGGTGAGAGTCCCGTAATCGAAATTGTTCTGTCCGTGGTGTGGCCACCCGAGTAGCACGGGGCTCGTGGAATCTCGTGTGAATCTGCCAGGACCACCTGGTAAGTCTAAATACTTCTTAGTGACCGATAGTGAATCAGTACCGTGAGGGAATGGTGAAAAGTACCCCGGGAGGGGAGTGAAATAGTACCTGAAACCGTGTGCTTACAAGCCGTTGGAGCCTTTTGGGGTGACAGCGTGCCTTTTGAAGAATGAGCCTGCGAGTTAGTGTTATGTCGCGAGGTTAACCCGTGTGGGGTATCCGTAGCGAAAGCGAGTCTGAATAGGGCGTTTGAGTGGCATGACCTAGACCCGAAGCGGAGTGATCTATCCATGGCCAGGTTGAAGCGACGGTAAGACGTCGTGGAGGACCGAACCCACTTCAGTTGAAAATGGAGGGGATGAGCTGTGGATAGGGGTGAAAGGCCAATCAAACTCTGTGATAGCTGGTTCTCCCCGAAATGCATTTAGGTGCAGCGTTACGTGTTTCTTGCCGGAGGTAGAGCTACTGGATGGCCGATGGGCCTTCACGGGTTACTGACGTCAGCTAAACTCCGAATGCCGGTAAGTGAGAGCGTAGCAGTGAGACAGTGGGGGATAAGCTTCATTGTCGAGAGGGAAACAGCCCAGACCACCAACTAAGGCCCCTAAGCGTGTGCTAAGTGGGAAAGGATGTGGAGTTGCTTAGACAACCAGGAGGTTGGCTTAGAAGCAGCCATCCTTGAAAGAGTGCGTAACAGCTCACTGGTCAAGTGATTCTGCGCCGATAATGTAGCGGGGCTCAAGTACACCGCCGAAGTTGTGGCAATGACCCTTTGGGGTTGTTGGGTAGGGGAGCGTCGTGTGGCCGGTGAAGCTGCGGTGTAAACCAGTGGTGGAGGCTATGCGAGTGAGAATGCAGGCATGAGTAGCGAAAGATGAGTGAGAAACTCATCCGCCGGATGATCAAGGGTTCCAGGGTCAAGTTAATCTGCCCTGGGTTAGTCGGGGCCTAAGGCGAGGCCGACAGGCGTAGTCGATGGATAACGGGTTGATATTCCCGTACCGGTGAAAAACCGCCCATACTGATATTGTGATGCTAACCATGCGAAGCATGATGTGCAGGCTTTTGTTTGTGTGTTGTGTGGGTTGTGGGACCCGATCTTTGGAGGTAAACGTGTTAACAGGTGTGACGCAGGAAGGTAGCCAAGCCACGCGATGGTTGTCGTGGTCTAAGCGTGTAGGGTTGTCGGTTGTTAAATGCGCCGGCTGTGTGCCTGAGACGTGATGGGACCCCGTTTTTGGGGGATTTGGTGATCCTATGCTGCCGAGAAAAGCATCGGCGTGAGGTTTTAGCCGCCCGTACCCTAAACCGACACAGGTGATCAGGTAGAGAATACTAAGGCGATCGAGAGAATCATGGTTAAGGAACTCGGCAAAATGCCCCCGTAACTTCGGGAGAAGGGGGACCTTGAGCGTGATGGGCATTTGCTGCCTGGAGCGTGTATGGGTCGCAGAGACCAGGGGGAAGCGACTGTTTATCAAAAACACAGGTCCGTGCGAAGTCGTAAGACGATGTATACGGACTGACTCCTGCCCGGTGCTGGAAGGTTAAGAGGATTGGTTAGCCTTTTTTGGGCGAAGCTGAGAATTTAAGCCCCAGTAAACGGCGGTGGTAACTATAACCATCCTAAGGTAGCGAAATTCCTTGTCGGGTAAGTTCCGACCTGCACGAATGGAGTAACGACTTCCCTACTGTCTCAACCATGAACTCGGCGAAATTGCAGTACGAGTAAAGATGCTCGTTTCGCGCAGCAGGACGGAAAGACCCCGTGACCTTTACTATAGTTTGGTATTGGTGTTTGGTTTGGCTTGTGTAGGATAGGTGGGAGACTGTGAAGCATGGACGCTAGTTTGTGTGGAGTCGTTGTTGAAATACCACTCTGGTCAATCTGGATGTCTAACTTCGGGCCATGATCTGGTTCAGGGACAGTGCCTGATGGGTAGTTTAACTGGGGCGGTTGCCTCCTAAAGTGTAACGGAGGCGCCCAAAGGTTCCCTCAGCCTGGTTGGCAATCAGGTGTTGAGTGTAAGTGCACAAGGGAGCTTGACTGTGAGACTGGCAGGTCGAGCAGGGACGAAAGTCGGGACTAGTGATCCGGCGGTACGTTGTGGAACGGCCGTCGCTCAACGGATAAAAGGTACCTCGGGGATAACAGGCTGATCTTGCCCAAGAGTCCATATCGACGGCATGGTTTGGCACCTCGATGTCGGCTCGTCGCATCCTGGGGCTGGAGTCGGTCCCAAGGGTTGGGCTGTTCGCCCATTAAAGCGGTACGCGAGCTGGGTTCAGAACGTCGTGAGACAGTTCGGTCCCTATCCGCTGCGCGCGTTGGAAATTTGAGAAAGGCTGTCCTTAGTACGAGAGGACCGGGACGGACGAACCTCTGGTATGTCAGTTGTACCGCCAGGTGCATGGCTGATTGGCTACGTTCGGGAGGGATAACCGCTGAAAGCATCTAAGCGGGAAGCCTGTTTCGAGATGAGATTTCCTGGCACTTTTGGTGTGTGAGGCTCCTTATAGATGATGAGGTTGATAGGCCGGGTATGGAAGCGGGGACTGAAGACTCGTGGAGTTGACTGGTACTAATAGGCCGAAGGCTTACTTTTTCGAGATGTTTGTTGTTTGCGTTCACTGTATGGTTTTTGGATAACAATCCCGTAGGTTTGCGGTGATTATAGCAAGAGGGAAACGCCTGGTTCCATTCCGAACCCAGAAGCTAAGACTCTTTGCGCCGATGGTACTGCACTTTTGTGGGTGTGGGAGAGTAGGTTATTGCCGCTTTATTATTCAATAGCCCCGGCTTCGCCGGGGCTATTTTTGTTTGGGGAGGTCGTTAGGCCTCCCCATTTGTCTTTAACATCCCATCAGTACGGGTGCACGGAAGGTGCTCTCTATACTAGAATGGTATGGCTTATGTTTAGGCATTAGCGGGTGTATCTAAGCACCCCTCATAGAGTTGATGCCTCAGGCAGCGGTTCGTCCGAATCGACTGCATACCCTACCCGCCCACACTGGCGGATACCTCCCAAGGAGATTCATGTCTGAGACCCCCCGTCACGAGTCTAACGGCTCCGGCCCCCGCCAGCACCGCAAGAACAGCGGAGGAAAGGACTTCCGCTCCAAGAAGGGCGGCAAGAACTTTGGCGGCAAGGGCGGTTTCAAGCGTAACGACCGCGGAGGCAAGAAGTTCGACGGCCGTCGCTCCGACTCCCGATCCAAGGCACCTCGCTCCAACGGTCCCGAGGCAGAAGCACCTCGCGAAGAAGTACGCAGCATCGGTGGCCGTGCAGGCTATCGCCCCGCAAAGCCCAAGGCGCCGGAAATTGACGATGACATCACCGGTCGCGAGCTGGACGGCGCGACCTTCCGTCAGCTGCGCGCCCTGGAACCTCGCAACGCAGAAACCGTCGCAAAGCACCTCGCCATGGCTGGTCGCTACCTCGACATCGACCCCGAATTCGCGCTGGAACACGCCGTTGCTGCATCCCGCAGCGCAGGCCGTATCGCCGCAGTACGCGAAGCCGTTGGCGTCGCCGCATACGTGGCAGAAGACTTCGAACTGGCACTGCGTGAACTGCGCACCCACCGCCGTATTAGCGGCTCCGTAGACCACCTGGCACTGCTGGTGGACTGCGAACGCGCGCTCGGCCGTCTGCCCAAGGCAATGGAAATGATTGCAGAATTCAAGAAAGAAGAACTGCCTGCTAACGTGCGCGTAGAGCTCGCCATCGTTGAATCCGGCATCCTCAGTGATCAGGGCAAGAAGTCTGAAGCTGTCGTAGCGCTGCAGATTCCTCAGCTGAACCCCAAGCGTGCCTTTGAGTACAGCCCCCGCCTGTTCAGCGCATACTCCGACGCGCTGGCTAACGCAGGCCGTAACCAGGAAGCAGAACGCTGGGCACGCCTCGCCTTTATGGCAGAAGCAGCACTGGGCCAGGGCAACTTCGCAGAACCCGAAATCTTCGACATGTTCGGTGAAGCAGGCCTCTTCGAACAGGAAGAGAAGTCTGTAGAACTCGCTGAGACTGCAGAAGAAGCTGAAGAGACCGCAGAAGCTTCCGCTGAAGAGGAAGCAAACGAAGCTCAGGAAGAAGCAACTGAGGACGAGAAGACCGAAGCTCCCAAGACTGAAGAAGCAGAAGAAACCTCCGCAGAATAAGACTGCAGAGAATCTAAGAATTCTAAATACGTGACCTAAGTGTCAGCGTGAAACCGCTGGACGCCACACCCAAGCAGGGGAGAGCGTTCAGCGGTTTTCTATATAATCGCCCGAAGGCACCAACGCTAGAGTGTCTAACAGGTACGATTAATAGCGACAACCGCCAGAGCCCCCGAGAGGAACACTCTATGACCACGAACGCACTCCTATCCCGCTACGATGCCCTCCTCTCCGATCTAGACGGCGTGGTCTACGCGGGTCCCTTCGCCATCGAAGGGGCACCCGAAGCGCTCAACCGCGCCGAAGAAGAACTCAACGTACCGGTCATCTTCGTCACCAACAACGCATCGCGCTCCGTAGAATCCGTAGCAGAGCACCTGCGTGAACTGGGCGTGCACACCCGAGCAGAACGAGTCGTCAGCTCCGCACAGGCAGGTGCCGCACTGCTCGCACAGCATGTACCCGCAGGCTCCAAGGTACTCATCACCGGCACCGAAGCACTTGCCGACTGCGTTCGTGCAGTAGGCCTCGAAACCGTCCGCAAGGAAGAAGAAGGCCCCGTAGCCGTCATTCAGGGATTCGACCCCAAGATCGGCTGGGAAGACCTCGCGGAAGCCGCCTACACCCTCGCAAACCCCGACATCCTCTGGATTGCAACCAACACCGACCAGAGCATCCCCAAGGAACGAGGCCAGGCACCCGGTAACGGCACCCTCGTAGCAGCCGTGGCAAGCGCAACCCGCCGCACCCCGCTCGTCGCGGGCAAGCCCGAAGCGCCCATCTTCCACACCGCAGCGCAGGCTGTAAACTCCAGCCGCCCCGTCATCGTGGGCGACCGCCTGGACACCGATATTCTCGGCGCCAACAACGCAAAGATGGACGGCGCCCTCGTCCTCACCGGCGTACAGACCTACCAGGATGTCATCGAGGCCGTGCCGAACCAGCGTCCGACCTATATTCTGCGCACCCTCGAGGACTTCTTCGCACCCTACCCCGACATTGAGGTGCTCTACGAAGGGTACGAAGTCATCGCAACCGGCCCCACCTGGCAGGCACGAGTTCGCGGTGAAAACCTCAGCCTGACCGGCCCCGAGATTGAAGATGTCGAAGCATTCGCGGGCAGCGAGAGCGAAGCCGAAGCATGGCGTGTAGCCTGCGCGGCATGGTGGGCAGCAAACCCCGAACAGGGTGCACGCCCCAACATCCAGGGGATTCCCGGTGCCTAAAGAACCGGAGACTAACAACACGGCAGAGGAAAACGCTGAGCTTGACGCAGAATTCGAGCGTCAGCTGGCGGCGACCCTCGCCATGGACCCCGTAGAGCGCGTCAAGCGCCTCGAAACGATGAGTGAGCAGCTGGAGAAGGACCTCGAAAACCTCTCCTAGTTCGCGGCGGTGAACCCTCAGAACAGCAATGCTCTGAGGAGCACTAGATAACCCGTCACCAGACGAGAGAAAGAAGACAAGGACACTGTGCGCCTCGATAAATACCTGGTCGAAGCCGGATTCGTGAGCTCCCGAACCCTCGCCGCAAAACTCATTGCGGCAGGAGACGTGCAAGTCAACGGCAAGGTTGCACGCAAAGCGTCCATGCTCGTGGGACCGGAGGATACCCTCTACGTGTGCCAGAGCGAGCTGACCGAATACGTCAGTCGCGCAGGCCATAAGCTCGCCGGTGCCCTCGACGCGTTCCCCGAGATCAAGGTGGAAGGCAAGCGCTGCCTGGACGCGGGAGCATCCACCGGAGGCTTTACCGACGTGCTACTTCGTCGAGGAGCCGCCCACGTAGCCGCCGTTGACGTAGGACACGGGCAGCTCGTGGACACGCTACGCGAAGAACCGCGAGTTGGCGTGTACGAAGGACTCAACGTTCGCTACATGACGCCCGAAGACATTGGTGGGCAGGTCGAGCTGACGGTTTCTGACCTCTCGTTCATCTCGCTGACCCTGGTCATGGAGGCTCTAGCGAACGCAACCGAAACCGGCGGCGACCTGGTGCTCATGGTCAAGCCGCAGTTCGAGGTCGGCAAACACCGCATTGGACGCGGGGGAGTGGTGCACGAAGAATCCGCCCGCCGTGAAGCAGTGGAAAAAGTCCAGGCGTCTGCGGTAAGCCACGGATTGCGCGTGATGGGTATGGAACCCAGCCCACTCCCCGGACAGGACGGCAACGTAGAGTACTTCCTATGGTGCAAAAAATAAATACGGTGTCGAAAGTAAATATAGTGCCGAAAATAAATAGTGCTAAGGCAGTCTGAGAAAAACCGCTCGGTAACGCAGGACGCGTTGAGGGGTGAGGCTTTCTCAGGCTGCCGCGCTATTCAGGGGCATTTTAGTCGGGGGTATTTTTCACAGGTATTTTGAGAGACCCCAGCTGCACGCTATTCGAAATAATTTTCTAAAAATATGGTGCTTTAGAAAATCTTCGAGAACATATTCGGTATGATAGGTGTAGATACACCATCTCAACACCCGATGGGAGAGAGTCGTTATGGCAGAACACGAAAGCCACGCACCGCAGGAAGCAACCGCACAGGTAGCTGCTGCGGGTGCGCGTCATGGTTCCGAACGCCATGAGTCTGATCGTTATGGTTCCGAAGACTCGGTGGAGCAACGCCACCGTAAGATTCTCGTCTTCGCCCACGTGGGGCGTAAAGAAGCACGAGATGCTGCCCGACAGGCGTGCACCCAGCTCTATGAAGCGGGACTCGCGCCCGTCATGACTCGCTCCGATCTGGAGACCCTGAGCGAAAACTGGGACGAGCCCGTCCCCGTGCAGGTCGTCCACGAATCCGTGGCGCTTATCGATATTGAGCTCGGCGTGGTGCTCGGTGGTGACGGTTCGATTCTTCGTGCCGCCGAAATGGTGCGCCGAACCAGCGTTCCGCTCATCGGTGTAAACCTGGGACACGTCGGCTTCCTTGCAGAATCCGAAGAGAGCGACCTGACCGAAACCGTTCGCTGCATCGTCAACAACGAATACACCGTTGAAGAACGCATGGCAATCGACGTGGAAGTCTGGAACGATGGTAAGCGAGTGCACAGCGACTGGGCGCTGAATGAAGCCAGCGTCGAAAAGGGCAACCGCGAAAAAATGATTGAAGTCATTATCGAGGTGGACTGCCGCCCGCTCAGCAGCTTCGGTTGCGACGGCGTGGTTATGGGAACCCCCACCGGCTCAACCGCCTACGCTTTCTCCGGTGGCGGCCCGGTCGTCTGGCCCGAAGTTGAAGCCATTCTCATGGTGCCGCTCTCGGCTCACGCGCTCTTCGCACGCCCGCTGGTAGCAGCGCCGACCTCCACCCTGGCGGTAGAAATGATGCCCGGAAACGGCGCCTCCGGCGTGCTCTGGTGCGATGGCCGCCGAACCGTAGAGCTGGACCCCGGCTCCCGCATTGAGGTGCGACGCTCCGAAAAGTCGGTGCTGCTCGCCCGTATTCACCCGGCTCCCTTCTCAGAGCGACTGGTGCGTAAATTTGAGCTTCCGATCCGTGGCTGGCGCGGCCCGCAGGACACCGAGAAGCACTAAAGAAAAGGAATGAACGTTCGTGATTGAGGAAATCCATATTCGAGACCTCGGCATCATCACCGATGCGAGGCTCCCCCTCGAACCCGGATTCTCCGTGCTGACCGGCGAAACCGGCGCAGGTAAAACCATGGTCGTCACCGCCCTCGGCATGCTCCTGGGCGCCCGATCCGACGCATCCAGCGTGCGCAACGGAGCCAAGAGCGCTCTCGCCGAAGCCGTGATTCGCCTGCCCCATGGGCACCGCGCCCTCGAGCTTGCCGAAGAAGCCGGCGGCACCGCCGAAGACATCGACGAACAGACCTCCGAGCTACTTCTGGCACGCACCGTCAACGCCTCGGGACGCTCCCGCGCGCACGTTGGCGGTTGCTCCGCACCCATCGGAACCCTGTCTCAGATTGGTCAGACTCTTGTTGCAGTCCACGGCCAGTCCGATCAGCTGCGCCTCAAATCAGCGGCAGAGCAGCGCCACTCCCTCGACCTGTACGCCGGTGAAGAACTCGCCAACCTGCTTGAGAAGTACCGCGAAAACTACGAGCGATACCGCGCCGCTGCCGCAGAGCTGAAGGAAGTACGCGAAAACTCGCGCGCACGCGCCCTCGAAGCGCAGACCCTGCAGGGTGCCCTCGAAGAAATCAGTGCCGTCAACCCGCAGGTCGGGGAAGAAGAAGAGCTCAAAGCCGAAATGGTGAAGCTCATGAACGTTGAAGCGCTGCGCATTGCCTCGGCAACCACCTCCGCAGCGCTCAGCGGTAGTGAATACTCTACCGGTGACGAGCAGAGCGTCATGAGCCTGCTCGACGCAAGCCGCTCCGCGCTACAGGCGCAGGCAGACGCTGACGAAGAGCTTGCATCCCTCGCCGCGCGCGTCAACGAACTGCTGATTCTTGCCACCGATATCTCCTCGGATTTGTCCTCCTACATGGCCTCCCTGGACGTTGAAGGTCCCGAACGCCTGGCGCAGGTGCAGACTCGCCGCGCCCAGCTGGCGACCCTCACCCGCAAGTACGGTGCCGATATTGCCGAGGTTCTCGAATGGGCCGAAGAATCCCGTGCACGCCTCGAGACCCTGGTGGACGACCCGCAGCGACAGGAAACCCTGGAAACCGAGCTGGTACAGCTACGCAAGGTACTCGGCGCCCAGGCAGAAGAGCTGACCGCCCTACGCCGTGCCGCCGCGCAGAAACTGGCGGATGCCGTCAGCGAGGAGCTCACTGCTCTTGCCATGCCGAACGCCTCCCTGGTTGTGGAGGTCGCCGAAGCTGAAAAGTTCTCGGTGCACGGCCGAGATACCGTGACCTTCATGCTGGCGCCGCACCGAACCGCCGTGCCGCGCCCGCTCGGTAAGGGCGCCTCCGGCGGTGAGCTCTCCCGCGTGATGCTCGCCCTGGAGGTAGTGCTCGCCGAAGTGGACCCCGTACCCACCTTCATCTTCGATGAGGTGGACTCCGGCGTGGGCGGTAAGGCAGCTATTGAAATCGGTCGCCGTCTTGCCATGCTCGCCCGACACGTGCAGGTTCTGGTGGTTACCCACCTGCCGCAGGTTGCCGCCTTCGCGGACCAGCACATCCTCGTGCTGAAAAACGATGACGCGTCCCTCTCGAAGGTCAAGGTACTTTCCGAGGAGGAACGCGTGGTGGAACTGGCGCGAATGCTCTCCGGACACGATCAATCAGAATCGGCACGAGAGCACGCCCGAGAGCTGCTGGCTGCCGGTCGAGAAGTGCCGCAGGGGCGCTGAAACTGACGGCAAACCTGCCGGGAAAAGCATCGGGAAAGTACTGGCAAAAGCGCCGAAAGGTAGCATCTTTCGCACTAAAGACCATCAAAGGGACTGAAGCGTGCGAGCGTGCCTCAGAAGTTGCCAGTACAGCCCGTGCCGGTGACCAACAGCGGCGCATGGAGCCCAGAGGATGTGAGATACTCTGAGAATGCTCCTACACCTGCTTCTACACGGCGCGGCGGGAATAATAAATCCCCGGCTCCGTTTACAGTGGTGATAAGGACAAATAGGGGAGGGAAAGCCGCCTGAGAGAATCATCTCGCGGCAAAACCCTCTGCTTGGATAGCAGACAAGAAAATGGTAGGCTTGAATTCCGTGGTGAATGAAAAAAATAACACTCTAAACGCGTCCTCTAACGACAAGGTAACCCGCCAGATTTTCGTAACCGGCGGCGTTGCATCTTCTCTCGGTAAGGGCCTGTCGGCCTCTTCCCTCGGTCAGCTTCTTCGCGCACGTGGCCTCTCTGTGACCATGCAGAAGTTCGACCCCTACCTGAACGTCGACCCCGGTACGATGAACCCCTTCCAGCACGGTGAAGTCTTTGTCACCGACGACGGTGCTGAAACCGACCTCGACATCGGACACTACGAGCGCTTCCTGGACGAAAACCTCGACCAGTCCGCTAACGTGACCACCGGCCAGGTCTACTCCTCCGTCATCGCAAAGGAACGCCGCGGCGAATACCTCGGCGACACCGTCCAGGTCATCCCTCACATTACCGACGAAATCAAGGCCCGCATGCGTCACGCAGCGGAAATTGACAACGCACCCGACATCATCATCACTGAAATCGGTGGTACTGTCGGCGATATCGAGTCCCTGCCCTTTATGGAAGCAGCACGCCAGGTACGCCGCGATGTTGGCCGCAAGAACGTCTTCTTCCTGCACGTCTCCCTGGTGCCCTTCATCGGCCCCTCCGGCGAGCTCAAGACCAAGCCGACCCAGCACTCCGTCGCAGCACTGCGCGGCCTGGGCATCCAGCCTGACGGTCTGATTCTGCGCTGTGAGCGTGAGGTCCCCGTATCGCACCGTACCAAGATCGGTAACGCATGCGACGTGGACAGCGACGCAGTCATCTCCTGCGCCGACGCACCCAGCATCTACGACATCCCCAAGACCCTGCACAGCCAGAAGCTTGACGACTACATCCTCGACTACTTCGGCATTGAGGCACCCGCACCGGACTTCACCCAGTGGGACCGCCTGCTCGACGCAGTGCACCGCCCCGCAGCAGAGGTCAACGTTGCCCTGGTCGGTAAGTACATCGACCTGCCCGACGCATACCTGTCCGTCTCCGAGGCTCTGCGTGCCGGCGGCTTCGCAAACAACGTGAAGGTCAACATCAAGTGGGTTGCAGCCGACCTGTGCGCAACCGACGAAGATGCAGACCACCAGCTGCGCAACATGGACGCAATCCTCGTGCCCGGCGGTTTCGGCATCCGCGGCCTGGACGGCAAGATCGGCGCCCTCAAGTACGCACGCGAGCACAAGATCCCGACCCTGGGCATCTGCCTCGGCCTGCAGTCCATGGTCATCGAGTACGCACGCAACGTACTGGGTCTGGCTGAAGCATCCTCCACTGAGTTCGATCCGGAAACCTCCGTACCGGTCATCGCAACCATCGAAGAGCAGAAGCAGTTCGTCGAAGGTGCAGGCGACCTGGGCGGCACCATGCGCCTGGGCCTGTACAAGGCAAACCTCGTTCCCGGCTCTCAGGTTGCTAAGGCATACGGCGCAACCGAGGTTGCAGAGCGTCACCGCCACCGCTACGAGGTGAACAACGAGTACCGCGAGCAGCTTGAAGAAGCAGGCCTGCGCATCTCCGGTACCTCCCCGGACTCCTCGCTGGTCGAGTACGTGGAACTGCCCGCAGAGGCACACCCCTACTACGTGGCAACTCAGGCACACCCCGAGTACCGCTCGCGTCCGACCCGCCCGCACCCGCTCTTCTCCGGTCTGATTAAGGCTGCTCTGGAGCGTCGCGGCGCCTAACATCTAGGCACGAACGTTCAGCATCCTGCTCACCCCCGCAGGGGTGAGCGGGATGCTTTCGTTTAAACCTGAATGTGCCTTATTCCGTGCCCGTACCTGACGCGCCAAACGTAGCGGGGCTAAGAAGCCGCCTACAATGAAAGAATGAGCAACAACCAGCAGATTATTGATGCACCCTCCGAACGCACCATCCGCACCCGCACCGTGAAGTACAGCGGCTACGTGATCGAAACGACCGTTGAAGAGTACGAACTCAACGAAAACACCGTGCTGACCCGCGACGTCGTGGAAATGCCCGGCGCCGTCGCCGTGGCGGTCCTCAACGACAACAACGAACTGCTGATGCTAAACCAGTACCGCCACCCGGTGCGCATGAACCTTTGGGAAGTACCCGCTGGACTGCTCGACATCGATGGTGAAGACCCTCTGGTCGCCGCGCAGCGCGAACTCGCCGAAGAGGCAGACCTGCAGGCAGAAACCTGGAACGCACTGACCGACTACTTCAGCAGCCCCGGCGCAACCAGCGAAGCAGGCCGCGTCTACCTGGCGCGTAACCTCTCGGAACTGCCCGCCGAAGAACGTAGCGAACGCACCGATGAAGAAGCAGAAATGACCTACCGCTGGGTGCCCCTCACCGAGGCAGTACAGCTGGTGCTGGGCGGAAAGGTTCATAACGCGCTCGCTATCCAGGCGGTACTCGCCACCTACGCGGCTGCGCAGAACAACTTTGAAGGCCTGCGCCCCGCCGAGGGTGGCTGGGAGTTCCACCCCTACATGGGACAGCGCCGCGAAAAGCCGGAGAACTTCCGCAACCACTAAGAACGGAACAGGGGGGCGGGGGAGTAGCCTCGCCTACGGCAAGCCCAAATATCAAGAGGCCCAAACATCAACAGAACCGACAGAGGAGATAGCGTGAAGCAGGCTGAAAGCACGGTGAGCAAGGCGCCCCGCGGCGCGGGTCTGCTCGGCGTAACCTCTTCTGCCGGTTCCTCCGTGCTGGGTTCTTCTGCTCTGGATTCTTCTAGCCTGGGTGCTTCCCACCAGGAGGCACAGACCCCGCTCCAGAAAGCCGTTGACCAGTACCTCATCCACCTGCGCGTGGAACGAGGAAGCAGCGAACACACCATTGCCTCCTACGCGCGCGATTTGCGACGATACAGCACCTACATGGCGACCCTCGGCGTCATCGACCCCGAACGCATCACCACCGCGCAGGTGCGTTCCTTCATGCGGGAACTCGCCGCCCCTACCGTGCCCCTTGCTGGATTCGTTGCCGGATTCGAAGCGGGGGAGAAGAACAACCAGAACGCGCAGGAAGCTCAGGAAGCGCAGGAAGAAGCCGCGGAATCGCTGGCGCTGATGATCGCCTCTGAGTCGGGGCGAGGTACTGGAAACGGGCGCGCTGGAAAAGGTCGTGCTGGGAAAAGTCGTGTCGGGCAGCCGGAGACAGCTGGGGTGCCAGAAAAAGAAACGCCAACCGCTGAAGGGGCGCCGAGCCTGCCCCTGCCCTTGGGTCCGAACTCCATCGCCCGCACCATGGCGGCAGTCCGCGGAGCACATGCCTTCTGGGTCTCCGCGCTCATCGTGCCCACCGACCCGGCGGCACCGGTCACCCCGCCCAAGAACCTTAAGCGCCTACCCAAAGCAGTTAGCGTAGAAGACATCCAGCGGCTACTCGCTGTACCCGACCGCGAAACCGCCACCGGGCTCCGCAACCGAGCCATACTCGAATTCCTCTACGCCACCGGCGCGCGCGTGAGCGAAATGCTCAACGCCGATATCGACGACGTGCACTTCGAGGGAGCTCTCACCGATGAAGACGGCAACCAGATCACCCTGCCCGGCTACGTTCGACTCTTCGGCAAGGGAAATAAAGAACGACTCGTACCCATCGGTAGCTACGCCCAAAAAGCAATCCAAGACTACCTGGTGCGTGCCCGCCCCTCCTTCGTAGCGCACGGTAAAGGCACCGCCGCGCTCTTCGTCAACGGACGAGGCGGCAGACTCGGACGCCAAGGCGCCTGGCTCATCCTCAAAGAAGCCGCCGAAGCCGCCGGGCTCAGCTCCGACTTCTCACCGCACTCCATGCGCCACAGCTTCGCAACGCACCTGCTGCAGGGCGGCGCCGATATTCGCGTGGTGCAAGAACTGCTCGGGCACGCCTCCATCACCACCACTCAGGTGTACACCAAGGTCACGCCCGAGGGGCTCATGGAGGTGTACCGCATGGCGCATCCGCGTGCCCACGAACGGGGATAAACCCCGTCAATCCGCGGAACAGCCGCTCTTGAGGTAACCTTATAGACAACGCTTAAACTTTAAAACTTCGAATTCATTGATGAAGGTGAACCATTGACTGAAGCTCAGGCTCAAGAACTCGGCCCCACCGGTCGACCCCTGCGCGTATACCCCGACCCGGCTCCGCTGAGCAGCCACGGTCCCGCCCGCATTATCTCTATGGTGAATCAGAAGGGCGGCGTGGGTAAGACCACCTCCACCATTAACCTGGGCGCGGCACTGGCAGAATGCGGCCGTAAGGTGCTGTTGGTCGACTTCGACCCGCAGGGTGCTCTCTCCGCCGGTTTCGGTGCGAACCCGCACGAACTGGACCTGACCGTCTACAACGTCATGATGGACCGCAAGGTCGATATCAAGGACGTCATCCTGCCTACCGGTGTGGAGAACATCGACCTGCTGCCCGCCAATATTGACCTCTCCGCAGCTGAAGTTCAGCTGGTCAACGAAGTGGCTCGCGAGCAGGTTCTCGCCTCGGCACTGCGCAAGGTCCGTGACGAATACGACGTCATCCTCATCGATTGCCAGCCTTCCCTGGGCCTGCTGACCGTCAACGCACTGACCGCCTCCGAAGGCGTCATTATTCCGCTGATTTGTGAGTTCTTCGCACTGCGCGCCGTCGCGCTGCTGGTCGACTCCATCGAGAAGGTTCAGGATCGTCTGAACCCCGACCTCGAAATCTCCGGCGTACTTGCCACCATGTTCGATGCGCGCACCATCCACTCCAAGGAAGTTCTGGCACGCATCGTGGACGCATTCGGCGACAAGGTCTTCGACACCGTCATCAAGCGCACCGTGAAGTTCCCGGACGCATCGGTGTCTGCTGAGCCGATTCTCAGCTACGCCTCCAGCCACCCCGGCGCGGAAGCATACCGCCAGGTGGCGCGCGAACTGATCTACAAGGGCGGCGCACGCTAAAGCCCCCACACCTATACGCCCTCTGCTGAGGCGACTCTCACCCTTGAGTCGCACCGGCAGAGGGCGTATAATTGTGTGGATTCTAAAGACCCCGCACACTGCTTACGCCGAAAAAGTAGGCGAAGTAAAAGCCGCATCTGAGACGGCACCAACACAGCCGGACCAGCACAGCCGGGGAGAATAAACCTAAGGAGAATAGGTCGTTTATGACCACGAACGTCGCTGCCGTGAGGGTACCGACACCGAACGCAGACACCGCCGCGAACGCCCGGACTGAGGGCCGCGGCCTGCAGAACCCGGGTTTCACCCTCACCCTCAGTAATTTTGAGGGTCCCTTTGATCTTCTACTGACCCTGATTTCGCGCAGCAAACTCGACATTACCGAGGTGGCGCTCGCAGAGGTCACCGACGAGTTCCTCGCATACCTGCACGCCCTCTACGCTGAAGGCACAGAACGTGCACTCGACGAAGCCAGCGAATTTCTGGTCACCGCCGCAACCCTGCTGGAACTCAAAACCGCACGCCTGCTCCCGCAGCATCGTGAACCCCTCGAAGAGGACGTTGCACTGCTGGAGGCACGCGACCTGCTCTTTGCCCGTCTGCTGCAATACCGTGCCTACCGCGAAGTCGCCGATATTTTTGCTGAACGCTGGGCGCAAGAAGCACAGCGTTTTCCCCGTGCGGTAGCCCTCGAAGAACGATTCGCCCAGGCACTACCCGAGCTGGTCTTTACCGGAGGTGCCGAAGAGTTTGCCCGCATCGCCGCAGCAGCGCTGAGCCGAACCCCCAAAGAGCCCGAACCGGAACCCGAAGAAATCGTTGAAGAACTCAACGAGCACCTACACGTTCCGCTAACCACCATCGCGGCTGAAGAACACTACATTCTGCACAGCCTGCTCGATACCGCGGCGCGGGAACTGAGCTTTGCCGAACTGGTTCAAGGATCCGGCGAACTAGAAATCGCGGTGGTTCGTTTTCTCGCCCTGCTTGAGCTCTACAAAGAAGGCGCCCTGCACGTAGAACAGGACGCACCGCTTGGAGCCATTCGGGTACGTGCGAGCGCGAGCGCTGCACAGTTCGTGATTCGCGAAGCAACAGACACTCAGGATGCGCACGAAATCGGTGAAGCGTCTGAATCACCCGAAGTGAACGAATCTGAAGCTAACACGGAACCGGTAGAGGAGGATTATGAGTAGTCACGGCTCACGCTTTGACCGTGAATTCACCCCTGATGACCTTGCCATCGTGAACATGGGCTACTGGGATCCGAACGCGGATGAGGATTCGGAACAGGCTGACTCGGCGCCGGTAGAGGTAGCAGAGACGGTAGAGACTGAGAGCTCAAAGCCTGCTGAGGCGGACGCTGAACCGGCTGAGCACGAGGTAGCCGCCGCTCCTCTGGATGAGGTTCCCGAAGAAGCTGAGGAGGCTGAAGCCGCTGAAACGGTAGAGGACTCCGATGGTTCCGACATTTCCGACAGCTCCGAGGAATCGCAGGAACCTGCGCCCCACGCAGAGAAGAAAACTGCGAAGATTCCGGTGGGAGGCCCCTCCACCGCACCCAGTGTGGCGGTCGATGCCGAAGCCGAATTCTCCAAGGTCGAGGCAATCCCCGGCGGCGTCAAAAGCGCCATCGAAGCGATCCTCGCCGTTGCCGAAGCGCCCGTGGGCGTCAAAGAACTCTCCGCCGCGCTCATCGTCAGCGAACGAGCTGTTGAGCACGCGCTCGACCAGCTGTACCGAGAGTACAACGGCGAAGAAAGCGGCTACGGAGAAGACGAAAACCGGGTGGCGCCCGAACCGCGCGGATTCCAGCTGCGGAACATCGCAGGAGGCTGGAAGCTCTACGCCCGCGACGACTTCGCCCCCTGGGTGGCACGCTTCGTGACCCGCTCCAAGAGCGCAACCCTCAGCAAGCCCGCCTACGAGACGCTCGCCGTGATTGCTTACCAGCAGCCGGTGACCAGGGCGAGGGTAGCCTCCATCCGTGGCGTAAACGCGGACGCGGCAATCCGTCAGCTACTGCAACGGCAGCTGATTCGTGAAGCAGGGCGAGAATCCGGAAGCGGCGCGACCCTCTACGAAACCACGGAGCTACTGCTGGCGAAGCTCGGGCTGAACTCCCTGGAGGAGCTGCCGGCGCTTGCGCCCTTCCTGCCCGATGATACGGAAGCCGCAGTGCTTGCCGAGGGCAACGACTAAGACAAAGACAACGAATCAATAAGACGAACGAACGTTCGGGAAATTCCTGAAACGTTCGCACTATACGACAGAAAAGAGAAGAACACCATGGCATATGGAAACTCCTCCCGCGGCGGCCGCTCTGCATCCGGTCGCCCCCAGAACTCTCGCGGTGGCCGTCCCGGCGCCGGTCGTCCCGGTCAGGGAGGTAAGCTCGGCGCTAAGGGCGCATCCGCACGCGGCGGTCGTCCCGGCGCACCGAAGAGCGGCGCAGGCAAGGGCGGCGCAAAGGGCTTCGGCGAGAAGAAATTCGGTGACAAGAAATTTGGCGAGAAGAAGTTCGGCGCAGGCCGCGCAGGCTCCGGCCGAGGCCGCGGCACCGAACTGCCCAAGCGCGAACGCCGCGCACCGGGCCGCCCCTACCGCTCCGGCGAAGCCTTCGCAAACGAGCGCGGCGAATACCGCGTCAGCAACTACGCTGGCCCGCACCGCCCCCGCCGCCCCCGCAACGCCCCGGTAGACCACTACGAGTTCTACGACCACGACGGCGTGCGCCTGCAGAAGCTGCTGGCTCAGGCCGGTGTGGCATCCCGCCGCGTCTGCGAAGAAATGATTACCGAAGGTCGCGTCACCGTCAACGGTGAAGTCGTGACCGAGCTGGGTGTGCGCGTGGACCCCTCCAAGGTGACCGTGCAGGTGGACGGCATGACCGTTCAGACCAACGACAAGCTCGTCTACATGGCATTCAACAAGCCCGCCGGCGTGGTCTCCACCATGGAAGACCCCGAAGGTCGCCCCTGCATCTCCGACTTCCTGCGTTCCTCCATGAGCGAGCGCGTGTTCCACGTGGGCCGCCTGGACGTTGAAACCGAGGGTCTGCTGCTGCTGACCAACGACGGTGAACTGGCGAACCGCCTCACCCACCCCTCCTACGAGGTGCCCAAGACCTACCTGGTGCAGGTTCCCGGCCCGATGGAGCCCGGCGTCGGCGCAGCCATGAAGAAGGGCATCCGCCTGGAAGACGGCGTGACCCGCGTGGACGAGTTCAAGCTGGTGGACTCCACCCCCGGCCACGTGCTCGTTGAGGTGACCATCCACTCCGGTAAGAACCGCATCGTGCGCCGTCTCTTCGACGCTGTCGGCTACCCGGTTGAGCGCCTGGTCCGCGTCGAGATGGGCCCGATCCGTATTGGTTCGCAGAAGCAGGGCACCGTCCGTAACCTCTCCAAGGTCGAGATCGGTCACCTGCTCGCTTCGGTGGACATGTAATAACGCTAAGGAGTTGTCATGAGCTCGCCCGCTGAGCTTTCCGCATCTGAGCTGCCCATGGACTCAACGCTGACCGGGCCGGTACTCATTATCGGTTCGGGTCTGCTGGGTGCCTCGATTGGTCTGGGGTTGCGTGCGGCAGGATGCGAGGACGTGTACGTCCAAGATATTTCACCCACCGCCGAGGCTGTGGCGCAGGATATCGGTGCCGGTACAAGCTTCTCCACCCTGTCGGAGGAGGAGCGCGCCGCCTTCGCCCCGCAGCTGGTGGTGGTGGCTGCGCCTCCGGATAGTGCCGGTGCCGTGTGCGCTCACGCGTTGAATACTTATGCGCCTCGGCCGGAGGCGGGCTACCCCGGCGCCGTGGTGACGGATGTTGCCTCGGTGAAGGTGCAGCCGCTGGCTGATGTGCTTGCCTCGGGTGCGGATGCGTCCCGTTACGTGGGTTCGCATCCGATGGCTGGGCGTGAGAAGTCGGGCCCGGTGGCTGCTCGCGGTGAGTTGTTCCAGGCGCGTCCGTGGATTATCTGCGAGCACGATTCGGTTCGCCCCGAGTGTGTGCGTCTGGTGCGTTCTGTGGCGGTGGAGCTGGGCGCGATTGTGACTTCTTTGAGCGTTGAGGAGCACGATCAGACGGTTGCCCTGATTTCTCATGTGCCGCAGGCGATGAGTTCGCTTCTGGCGTCGCGTCTGCAGGACACTCCGCTGTATGCGCTGTCCCTGGCGGGTCAGGGTTTGCGCGATACGGTGCGTATTGCGGCTTCGGACCCGACGCTGTGGGTGCAGATTTTTGCGGCGAACGCAGACCCGATTGTGAAGACCCTCTACGGGGTCCGTGATGACCTGAACCGCCTCATCGCAACGCTGGAGAACCCGACGGCATCCGGCGCTCGCCTGGATTTGGCGCAGCTGATGAGCGAAGGCAACGCGGGCGTTAGCCGCATTCCGGGTAAGCACGGTACGGCACCCGCCGCGTTCGCAAAGATGACGGTGCTGGTGGACGACACCCCCGGCACGCTGGCTCGTTTGCTTGCCGAGATTGGCGAGCTGGGCGCGAACCTTGAAGATTTGCGTCTGGAGCACTCGACGGGTGCCCCGGTGGGTATGGCTGAAATCTCGGTCAATCCGTCTATTCATGAGGTGCTAGTCCGCGATTTGTCGGCTCGCGGTTGGCGTGTTGTGAAGTAGAGTTAAAGCTGTATTTTCCGGCATAAAGTTTGAGACGAATTTGAAGGAGTGCTGATGCACGAGAACCCTAAACTGACGATTGCTATTGACGGTCCCTCCGGTTCCGGTAAGTCGTCTGTGTCTAAGGAAGTTGCACGCCACTTTGGTCTGGCGTACCTGGACACCGGTGCAATGTATCGTGCCGCAACCTACCGTGTGCTGGAACTTGGCATTGACCTGAACGACGCTGAGGCGATCGCGAAGGCTGTCGAGGAGATGCCCCTGGTGTTCGGTACGAACATTAAGGAAGAAGAGATTCTGATGGGTTCGACCGATATCCGTGAGGAGATTCGTAGCGAGCGCATTTCTTCGGCCGTTTCTGCTGTGGCTTCGGTTCCGGCGGTTCGTGAGCACCTGATTGGACTGCAGCGTTGGATGATTGACCACGCTATCAACGGCATGGTCGCTGAGGGCCGCGACATTACCACCGTGGTTGCTCCCGATGCTGATGCGCGCATCCTGCTGACTGCTTCTGAGGAGGTGCGCATGGCGCGCCGCGGCCTGGAGAACTCTGAGAAGTCGGGTGCTTCGGGTGATTTGAGCAAGCAGATTGCTGAGCGTGATGCGAAGGACTCTAAGGTCAATAACTTTATGGAAGCTGCCGAGGGCGTGACCCTGGTGGACAGCTCGGATCTTGATTTTAATGCGACGGTCTCTGCAGTGATTAACGCTGTGAATGACCAGTTGAAGGCGAAGCGCGCGGGTTAGGCCCCGCCGAAACGCTGGGGGAGTGGTGCATCCGCTCCCGATAAGACGTTGAGCCGCGCTCGCGTGCTGACCTGCGGGTTGGGCGCGGGGGCGGGTAGAGAAAGGAATGCGCATGGCTGAGGACGCTATCCGCGACGATTACGAAGAGAAGTACCTGGGTGGTGGCGAGGACGACGTTACCGAGCGCCTCGCTGAGATTGATGATGAGACCGCTGACCAGCGTGCTCAGGCTCTGCTTGAGGGCCTTGAGGATTACGACCTGGATGAAGAGGACCGCGCCCTGCTGGGCGCCTGGGGCTTCGACATTGAGGAAGAGGAAGAGCAGCTCGCTGATCCGGTAGTGGCGATTGTTGGCCGCCCGAACGTGGGTAAGTCGACCATCATTAACCGTATTCTGGGCCGCCGTGAAGCGGTGGTTGAGGATAAGCCGGGTGTGACTCGTGACCGCGTGTCTTATAAGGCTGAGTGGCTGGGTAAGAGCTTCACCCTGGTTGATACCGGTGGTTGGGAGTCTGACGCCCGCGGTATTGATGCTCAGGTTGCTGAGCAGGCTGAGATTGCTGTGGAGCAGGCCGATGTTGTGGTCCTGGTGGTGGACGCCCGCGTGGGTGTGACCGCTTCGGATGAGCAGATTGTGCGTATGCTGCGCCGCGTGAAGAAGCCGATCATTCTGATTGCTAACAAGATTGACGACGCCCACCTGGAGCCGGAGATTTATAACCTCTGGTCGCTGGGTATGGGTCAGCCGTTCCCGGTGTCGGGTCTGCACGGCCGCGGCCTGGCGGATGCTCTGGACGAGATCCTTGAGGTCATGCCGGAGCACTCGCAGTTCGCTCAGCCGGAGGCGCTGGGTGGCCCGCGTCGTGTGGCTCTGGTGGGTCGCCCGAACGTGGGTAAGTCCTCGCTGCTGAACAAGCTGGCTGGTTCTGAGCGTGCCGTGGTGAACGACCTGGCTGGTACGACTCGTGACCCGATTGACGAGATTATTGAGCTGGGCGGCTACCCTTGGCGTTTCGTGGATACGGCGGGTATTCGCCGTCGCCAGCACATGGCTAAGGGCGCGGAGTTCTACTCTTCGCTGCGTACTCAGACTGCTCTGGAGCGTTCTGAGGTTGCCGTGGTGCTGCTGGACGTTTCCGAGCCGATTTCTGAGCAGGATGTGCGTATCGTGCAGACTGTGATTGATTCGGGCCGTGCAATGGTCCTGGCATTCAACAAGTGGGATACCCTCGATGAGGACCGCCGCTACATGCTCGAGCGTGAGATTGAGCGCGACCTGGCGCACGTGCAGTGGGCTCCTCGCGTGAACATCTCGGCGAAGACCGGCTGGCATAAGGACAAGCTGGTGCCTGCCCTGGAGCACTCGCTGGAGTCGTGGGATTCGCGTATTCCGACCGGTCGCCTGAACGCGTTCCTGGGCGAGATTGTGGCCGCGCATCCGCACCCGCTGCGTGGCGGTAAGCAGCCGCGTATTCTCTTCGGTACTCAGGTGTCTTCGCGTCCGCCGAAGTTCGTGCTGTTTACTACCGGCTTCTTGGATCCGGGTTACCGCCGCTTCATTACGCGTCGTCTGCGTGAGACCTTTGATTTCACGGGTACTCCGATTGAGATTTCGATGCGTGTGCGTGAGCGCCGCTCCCTGGGTGAGCGTCAGAGCGCGAAGGCTAGGAAGGGTAAGGGCGGCCGCCGCTAGTGGCGGGGGTCTGCCCGATGCCGTGTTGCTGGGCTGGTCTCTCGCTAGGTTTGGCCCCCACGCGCTGGATTCTGTGCAGAAAATCTGCGAGGAAAATCCGTGAGGAAAAGATTTTTAAGATTTTTTCTAAAAATAGGGATTCTGGCTTGCGCGGGGGTTAAAAGCCCGGTATAGTTATTCGAGTGTTCAGGGGAAACCTTGAAAACACAATATCGTGAATAACGAATCGGGTTGTGGCGCAGCTTGGTAGCGCACTTGACTGGGGGTCAAGGGGTCGCAGGTTCAAATCCTGTCAACCCGACAGATAAAGCTCCGGAAGGTTTTTCCTTCCGGAGCTTTTTTGTATGCCGTTTAGGGGTTCGCGGGGTTTGATAGTTTGAGCGGTTTGTAATCAGGATATGCTCTGTGTGTACTGCCGAAAGCGCCGGGGTGCTGTTTCTTCCTTGAAATAGCGGGGGAGGGGGCTGGATGAGCCCTCAACCCGGGGTGGGCTTTAGGTTAGGTTGCAATTATGAGCTTGAATCTAAATGTTGGAATATGCCCGATTTTGTGGGTGTTAAGTGGTACATTGGGTACACAAGGAATTGCGTTTTTGGGATTAAGGATTCATTGTCCTGACCCTGAAATTCCCTTGACAAATCAAGGAATATTTAGGTTTTTGTGACAAAAACGCCGTTTCAACACGCTAAATTTCATAGCCGCAAAACCAACACGAACCCAAGTGAAGGCATATATCCCAAGGGATAGCGTCCTTAACGCATCAAACAGCTAGGTGCACGCACCTACAACACACGGCACACACGCCGCCACAAGCGTCACTGGGAAGGTTTTACGGCACAACTCGATCCCGCCCCCGTGGGCTGGAAAGGAACACAGTACATCATGTGGCAGCAAGTCTACGACCCGCTGAACTCGAGCGCACTCTCCGCACTCGTGGCAGCAGTCCCGATTATTTTCTTCCTTCTGGGCCTCACCGTCCTGAAGCTCAGCGGTATTAAATCTGCCGTTATCTCCCTCGTCATTGCACTGGTCATCGGTTGCGCTATCTTCGGTATGCCCATCACCGCCGGTGCAGGCTCCATCCTCTACGGCTTCCTCTCGGGCATGTGGCCCATCGGCTGGATCGTGCTCATGGCTGTGTGGCTCTACCGCATTTCCGTGCGTTCTGGCGGCTTTGAAATCGTCCGCTCCTCCATCTCCTCCATCTCTACCGACCAGCGCGTCCAGATGCTGCTGATCGCATTCTGCTTCGGTGGCTTCCTTGAAGGCGCTGCAGGCTTCGGTATCCCGATTGCTATCTGTGCTGCACTGCTCGTGTCCCTGGGCTTCAACCCGCTCAAGGCCGCAATGTTCGCGCTGATCGCTAACGTGAGCTCCGGTGCATACGGCGCTATCGGTATCCCCGTGACCACCGCAGCAACCCGCGGTGGCGTGGACCTGCACGCACTGTCCATCGAAATGGTCCTGGTTCTCCAGATTATGGCGGCTCTCATCCCCGTACTGCTCGTTGCTATTCAGGACGGCATCCGCGGTATCCGCGAGGTCGGTCTGGTAGCCCTGATGGTTGGTGTCATCTACTCCGGCGGCCAGTCCGTTCTGCTCGCAACCCTGGGTAACCCCGAGCTCGTCGACATCATCCCGCCGCTGCTGTCCCTGGTGGCGCTGGCACTGGTCATGCAGAAGTGGCAGCCCAAGCACATCTTCCGCGAGCCCACCGCTCCCTCCCTGGAAGAAGTTCAGGCTCAGCAGAGCACCAAGCACACCGGTGGCGAAATCCTCAAGGCATGGAGCCCCTTCGTCTACCTGTCCGTCGTGATTCTGCTCTGGTCCACCGCTCTGAAGCCCGTCTTCGCTGCTAAGGGTGCGCTCGGCTTCACTAACATTACCTTCCCTGTTCCGTGGCTACACCAGAGCATCCAGCAGGCAGCACCGATCGTTGCAACCCCCAAGCCTATTGACGTGACCTACACCTGGAACATTGTGGGTGCATCCGGTACCGCAATTCTGGTGGCTGCCATCATCACCATCCTGACCTCCAAGATTAGCTGGGGTGAGGCTATCGAGGAGCTCGGCGCAACCTGGAAGCAGCTGCAGACCCCGATCCTCATGATCTGCCTGGTCATGTCCGTTGCTAACGTCATGAACTACGCGGGTATGATTACCTCCATCGCACTGGCTGTTGCCGCTGTGGGTGCTATCTTCCCGCTGCTGTCCCCGATCATCGGTTGGATTGGCGTGTTCGTGACCGGCTCCGTGGTGAACAACAACATCCTCTTCGCTGGCCTGCAGGCTACCACCGCACAGCAGATTGGCGTCAGCCAGACCCTGCTGGTTGCATCTAACACCGCCGGTGGTGTGATGGCGAAGATCGTTTCCCCGCAGTCCATCGCAATTGCAGCTGCTGCTGTGAACAGCGCCGGCGAGGAATCGAAGATTACCTCCATGGCGATCAAGTACAGTGCAGCTCTGCTGGCTGTCACCTGTGTTTGGGTTTATGTCCTGTCTCTGGTCGGCCTCTAAACAGCGTGAGAACCAGATGCGTGTAACCTACCTTCTCTGAAGGTAAGGTGCCCGCGACACGGTCTGTATCAAGCCCCCTTCTACTTCGGTAGGAGGGGGCTTTCGCATTTCTGTATTTGTGCGCTGGGGAGGAGGTTCGCGGCTAAGGAGCGCAATTATGCACATAAGTTTCATTTGTGCACACTTAAGGTCACCCTATCCTGAAGTCTCGAGGAAGACCTGTTAGCTTAGACAGATAAAGTCAAGAGCACCTAGTGAGAGGGAAAGGTTCCGCTCACCGCCGCCGCGCCCCGGTATATGGCCCCGGTATATGGCCTCGGCATATCGCCACGTCATACAACCAAACGCCCGGCAGCTCAAGACCATCACGCTTCACCGATGGACCCATCCACGACGCAAGGACCGGGGCCATCGGTTTTTATGCGGCCTAATGCTTCCATACAGCACAGGAGCCGTATCGGAAGAAGCAACCGCAACAAACGCACAGACCGAAAGGAACACCCGCCCCAATGTGGCAGCAAACCTACGACCCGCTAAACGCGCCGGTGCTCTCCGCACTGGTCGCAGCAGTACCCATCATCCTCTTCCTGCTGGGCCTGACCGTCCTGAAACTCAGCGGCCTCAAGTCAGCACTGCTGACCCTCGGCACCACCCTCATCATCGGCTGTGCCGTCTTCGGCCTGCCCATCACCGCAGGTGCCGGCTCCATCCTCTCCGGCTTCCTCTCGGGCGCATGGCCCATCGGCTGGATCGTACTCATGGCGGTGTGGCTTTACCGCATCGCCGTGCGTGCCGGTAACTTCGACATCGTGCGCGCCTCCGTCTCCTCTATCTCGAACGACCAGCGCATCCAGGTGTTGCTGATTGCCTTCTGCTTCGGCGGCTTCATCGAAGGCGCGGCAGGCTTCGGTATCCCCATTGCTATCTCTGCGGCGCTGCTGGTATCCCTGGGCTTCAACCCCCTCAAGGCATCCATGCTGGCGCTGGTCGCCAACGCCGCGTCCGGCGCATACGGTGCTATCGGTATCCCCGTGACCACCGCAGCTAAGGTCGGCGGCCTGGACACCGCACACCTGTCCGCAGGCATGGTACCGGTACTGCAGATCTTCGTCGCCTTCGTGCCGCTGCTGATGGTCGCAATCCAGGACGGTATGCGCGGCATCCGCGAAGTCGGTCTCGTAGCGCTCATGACCGGCGTAATCTTCTCCGGCGGTCAGGCAGCTATCCTGATACTGCTCGGCTCGCCCGAACTGGTCGACATCATCCCGCCGCTGCTGTCCCTGGTAGCGCTGGCACTCGTCATGCGTTCCTGGCAGCCCAAGCACATTTACCGTGAACCTACCGCTCCCAGCCTCGAAGAAGTTCAGGCGCAGCAGGGCGTCAAGCACACCGGCGCTGAGATTGTTAAGGCGTGGAGCCCCTTCATCTTCCTCTCCGCAACCATCCTGCTCTGGTCCACCGCGCTCAAGCCCGTGTTCGCAACCACCGGTCCGCTTGGTGCCGCAACCCTGGCGTTCCCCATCCCCGGCATTCACGAAGCCATCACCACCGGTGCCGGCAAGACCGTGACCGCGATGTTCTCCTGGAACACCCTGGGCGCATCCGGCACCGCAATTCTGGTGGCGGCACTCATCACCATCCTGACCTCGAAGATCAGCTGGGGCGAAGCCTTTGAAGAACTCGGCGGTACCTGGAACCAGCTGAAGATGCCGATCCTCATGATCTGCCTGGTCATGTCCGTCGCAAACGTCATGAACTATGCCGGTATGACCACCTCCATCGCTCTGGCGCTCGCGGCAGCCGGCCCGGTCTTCCCTCTGCTGTCCCCGATCATCGGTTGGATTGGCGTGTTCGTGACCGGCTCCGTGACGAACGCTAACGTGCTCTTCGCGGGTCTGCAGTCCACCACCGCAGCCCAGATTGCTGTTGACCCGACCCTGCTCGTTGCTGCAAACACCGCCGGTGGCGTGATGGGCAAGATCGTCTCCCCGCAGTCCATCGCGATTGCGGCGGCGGCTGTGAACAGTGCCGGCGAGGAATCGAAGATTACCTCCATGTCCATTAAGTACAGCGCTATTCTGCTGGGCCTGGTCTGCGTCTGGTCCTTTGCTCTCTCACTCATGATGGGCTAAAGGCCAATACCGGATTCGGCGTAACCCCGCGTAAGAAACCCCTCGATGAGAACCCTGCAATTTTCTCTGCAGACGACGAATCGAGGGGTTCTACGCATATTCAGGGAAGTTCCGATAAGCCCGGAAGAAGCGTAGAATTACTTCTTGTGCTTGCTCCTGCATGATTCTGAACATCACCACAGGTTGTGCTCCAGAATAAAGAACGGGCAGGTGCCTCATAGAACACCTACTGCTTAAGGAGAAATAATGCAGGCACTCGCAACGGTCACCACCGTTTTTGCCTTCGTAGCAATCGCTATTCACGTGTACATCTGGATCATCGAATCCTTCCTCTGGACTAAGCCCAAGGGCCGCGAAACCTTCGGCATGACCGAAGAATTCGCCGAATCCACCAAGGAGATGGCAGCAAACCAGGGCCTGTACAACCTGATGCTCGCCTGGATTGCCGCAACCGGTCTACTTGCCTTCTGGTTCGGCTCCCCGCAGGTCGGCGTGGCACTCATGTTCGCAGGCCTGGGCTCTATGGCAATCGCAGGTATCTACCTGTTCCTCACCTCCCCGGCAAAGCGCAAGCCCGCGCTAATCCAGCTGACCCCGCCGCTGCTGGCGCTGATTTTCCTCTTCGTGATGATCTAACCCTGTGACGATCTAATTCAGAGCGGAACATCTCAACGTATAGAAGCCGCGTGCTTACTTCTACGAAGTGGCGCGCGGCTTTTCTATGCTCTTGGGTGCGAGCACGCCGAGCGAGGGGAGCTTAGGGCGAGGGGTCTTAGGTAAAGAGCCCCGAACAGCCGCGCCGATGCGAACCCACCAGGTGAGCGTCCACCATGCCGACCGCACACATGAGCGCATACGCGGTCACCGGGCCCAGGAATACCCCGCCCAGAGCTTTAAAAGACTTGGCGAGGAGCGCGGACTCGGGCGTATCGGTAGGAATATCCTGCAGGGTATGCGGCGCGATAGTATTGCTCGGCGCGAAAGACCACAGCCACGCGGGCAAGCCAGCCGGTACGCGTGTTCCGTCGCTGAGGGTGCGCTCGCGCATCCGTTCCAGATCCTCGAAGCTCAGGGTGCGAACCCGACGGCGGCGAGTGTCTGCCGCCTCGCTGCTATCCTCTTTGGCCGGGGTAGAAGAGGGCGCGATAAGGGGAAGACGAATATCCTCCGTGGAGGCGTCACGGGGCGTTGCGGCAAGCTCGCGCATCCGCAGGGTCAGCCGTGCATTGGAGATGACCGCGCGAATCTTCCGCTCGTTACGGATAATGTCTTCGTTCTGGAGGAGTCTCGCAACATCCTGGTCGGTGAACGCAGCCACGCGTTCGGGATCGAAGCCTTCAAAAGCGTGACGAAATGCCTCGCGGCGGGCAAGAATCGTTCGCCAAGAGAGTCCCACCTGAAAAGCCTCGAGGCTCAGGGCTTCGAAGAGTCCCCGCTCATCGGTGACGGGCATGCCCCATTCGGTGTCGTAGTAGTCGCGCAGAAGCTCATCGGTCACCCACGTGGGGTAGTTCGGGGTGTTTTCGAGGGGCTTGGCGGGAATGTTAGGTTGCGAGGTCACGGTTTCTCCTCTCTGAGATTGCTGAGCCGATCCGAGTGTTTCGGAATCATGTTCTACTTAAACAGTAGCTCTTCTATGATTGAGTCGCAACTATATTCGATTTTGTGTCGTGTTGCAGAGCATCGAAACCGAAAACAGGTACGAAAAAGGGCGGGATACGCATCCGATGCATACCCTATCCCGTCATGAGCTTCGAAGACTAGCCGGCAGGCGCTAGAAGAGCCGCGCCTCCCGCACCTCTTCCGGCTCCTCCAAATCAAGGAGGAATTGTTTACGCTCAACACCGCCGGCATAACCGGTGAGGCTTCCATCGGCACCAATAACGCGGTGACAAGGAATCATAATGGAAATTTTGTTACGGCCAACCGCCTGACCCACCGCCTGCGCGGGGGCACCGGGGCCGACCGCTCGCGAAATATCACCGTAGGTCGTGGTGTACCCAGCAGGAACAGTCTTCAGATGCTCCCATACAATCAGCTGAAAATCGGTGCCTTCAGGGTCTAACGGCAATGTAAAAGAAGTGCGCTTGCGCTCAAAGTACTCAGAGAGCTCTACCTCAGCACGCGACAGCAGCTGCGCCGCAGCATACTCATCGGCTGGCTCTTCACCTTCTGCAGCGCCGTGCTCCCGCAGGTAGGCTCCGGGATTCTCGATGAGTCCACCGAGCTCATGGGGGAGCGGAAAATGTGCCTGATCCTCGTACCAGATGCCAACAATCGCGTTCGCGCGGGCGGCGATATAGAGCACGCCGACGGGGCTCGAGTAGCGAGTGTACCAGCGCGTGAGCGCTTCCGGCGGCTGCGGCGAATCGGTCGCTTTGGTCATGCTCTTCCTCGTAGGCTCGTGGGTGTGTACTGCCGATGGTGCAAAGGGCAAATACCCCTTTCAACCATCATAGGGGAGGGGTGCCTCCGTACCGTACCTGTAGCGGGTTTTGTCTATAACTGACCGGTATATATGAGATGTATGCACCGCTGTTGAAACATCTCAAGACGCCCCGTCAATTTTGCCTGAGCCCCAAGAGCTGGCATTCTGTGAAGTACACACCGATACACCGCAATTCAATACTCCGGCTTCTCCACCCCGCAGCGGGTAGGGGATGGCCTGTGTTTCTCGTACCCCAACGATGGGTTCAACGATGACTGAAATTGCAAGGAGAAACATGGAAGATCTGAAAGACATCCGCCGGCAACTCAAAGAAAACCCGGAGAGCCGAGAGCTTAATAACCGTTACGCGCAGGCGTGCCTCGACATCGCGAAAGAATATACCGTTACGTCCCAGGGACATATCTTTATTTGCTCGCCCTCAGATTTAGAAGCCGTACGGTACGTCATGGCCAAGATCCCTAACGCTTCGCTTCTAGACGGCGAAACCTTAGAGGAATACAAACGTCTGAAGAGAGCCGTCACCCAAGCCCGTATGAATAGAGGCAGGCCCGGTAGCATGATGGGCATTTACTATGCCCTCATCCTTTTTATAGTGATGCCTATAATGGCGGTACCAATCCTTGCGCTGTGGGAACTCACCGCGGGGAGCACCTCAGACCACACCCGGGACCCGAGAGCCCTCATTTACCTGATTCCTGTCGCTCTCATTACCGCTGCGCTCCTCTGGGTTGGGTGGCTTGTTGAGCGAATCCCCGGCTGGAAATATAACGCTCTGATCGTCGAAGAGAACAAAAGACTAGAACTAGCCAGAGCCGAAGCTGAAGCGCAGCGGAGCACTGACTCAAACCAGAAATAATCTTGAGTGTAGGGTCGGACTCTGAACCGCGATTTTAATGCAAACGTGCCGCCTCACCGGTACCGGTGAGGCGGCACATTTATGCTGTCTAGGGGATGGCAGGCACGCTACTTAGCAGCTGCTCCGTTGGGATTGCCCTCCGTGTGGTGAAGGTGCGGCAGGTGGGTCGAGTGCAGGTCGTGACCGAGCACATCGTGTGCGTCCGGGTCCTCGCTCGGGAGCACGTGCGAGTACTTGGAGTAGTAGCGGTACAGCGCGTAGGCGCCAATCACAGTCAGTACGATAGCAACGCCCAGAGCCCACGGTACAGCTGCGGGAGAATACATGACAGAGAAGAGCACCAACAGCCAGGAGAGAGCAGCTGCAAGAACCGAAACGTTCATAGCAATAATTGCAAGCTTGCGGCGACGGACATCAACCATAATCGGTGCGGGAAACCCGCTCCCTCCTTCCAACGGAGCCTCTCTCCGTTCTCACGACCACCGGAAGGTGCCAGATGCATAACCAACCGCCATCTTCGGCGACCAGAATAGAATCAATAAGCCTATATATCTATGATACGGCGCTTGAAGTGGACATCAAAGGCAAACAAACGCTGTTAGACCAACCCCACACAACATGTGAATAACTGTCTCAGCAGAGGAGTAGATGACGATACAGGTCACTCGGTGAAGATGACCTGTGGCATGATTAAGACACTGAACACAACCACACCCATACGACATATGATGATGCCAGCGACGGTACCGTCATAATGAGGAGAGCCATCGAGATGACGACTTTCACCGGCGATTGGGGGAGCGCTGAGCGCGTTTCTGCTTACTTCCGTGACCGATACCGTGCCCACGATCAATGCGGAACCCTTGAACTTAACAACCCGCACGCTGCCAAGAACGCTTACGCGGCTCTTTTCCTGGGACTGAACGACTCAGCAGGGCAACCGACGAACGCCTCTCTCGCCGTGGAGGCGCTACACCTGAGCGCCTCCGAATGCCGGACCGTAGACTTGGGGTTTGATTTTTCCCCCTTCTACTCGGTACCTCCTCTGAACCCTCCCGTATGTCACCTGGTGATGGGAGCAGACTTTGGTCCTGTCAATCAGAAGTACGCGCTATCCAGCCTGTACGGAACACCTCGACTGTACCTGGTAACCGGTGACGCACCGGATAAGAACCCCCAGGGGTTCTACGCCAAGCTCGCCCTTTTTGCTTCGAAACTGCGCGCCGCCGAAACTTGGAACCGTACTAAGGTGTACGTGCTGGCCTCCCACTTTACCGGGGTAGCCAATGAGAAGCTGGGGCCCGGCTACGAATCATTCACCACCTATTCTGTGCCGATGAAGGGCGCGCCCGGCACCGCTAAGGGGCAGCGTGAAGAGATCGTTAACCTCAGCCTGCACAGCTCGTTCAAGCCCCGCGTCTTCTGGAAGGATCACTCGGCTTTTCCCGCAGATGGCCGCGGTAAAACCCCCTGCATTGAAGGCAACGAGCTCATCAAATCCACCCCGGAAATCGGTTCCTCTCTGAGCGCTGAGGAAATCGCTGAGGTATTTGGGAATAAGAGCACCCTGAATGTCTATATCTACCGCATTAGTGTTCCGCAGATTTTGGGTATGGGACCTCACGTCTGGGGTGCATCGCACATGCTGTGGATTTTGACGAACCACCTGCGTGAAACGGAGTATTTCCCCTTCGGCGAAGAACTGCTGCAGGACATTCAGTCGGTTGAAGCGCTCTACCAAATGACCTACCAGATGTCTGCAGGAAGCCACGCTCTTACCACTTGGCAGACGAACCGTATTCAGGCGGCAGAAGAATATCCCCAGGTCGAAGAGCTACCGATTGATGTGGATGTCGTCCAAGGAATTATTTGGGATTTCGAACTAGCAACCCGCGTGGCAATCGAGTTCGAGGCATACGGCGAAATAGCGTACCGAACCTCAACCTTCTCGAAGGACCCGAACGCCCAATGGTACGAGGCCACCCGCAACCCCAATATTCAGGTAGACATCAAAAACGCGGCTGAGGACGAAGCATCCGCTTCCGAGAACATGGAACAGGAGATGAACTCACAGCAGATGGTCCAGGAACTGGCTGAAGGAGCCGAATGCACCGTTGTATTTGGCGTGTACCCCGGTCTGGTGGATTACCGTCGCGGCCCGAAGGACAGCCGCTGGACGAACTGCCAGCCTCTGCGTACCGTCGCCCTCATGGCGCCTGAGGAACGCTCCTTCCGTGTTGACCAGATGAATAAGGCACTCTACGAGAGTGACGAAGCTTTGGAAATGCGAATTCGGCACATGCTCCTGCCCGGTGAGGAGGGGGTAACCCCTGACCATCACCTCGTGCTTGTTTACGGGCAGGTGCCTGATATCCAGCGGGACGAAGCCCTCAACAGCCTGTTGACGCAACTTAGCGCGTACAACCCGAAGGTTATCATTCTTGAGACCGGCGCGCTGGACTACGACGAACGATACGAGCAGACCCCCTGCTCGACCGCAACCTACCGCACCGACGGCAAGCTCTACGAGCAGCCAATCCCTCTCTCGGAGTATTACCGTCGATGCGTAGAATGCGAACCCGGCGCGCCCTACGATGTATCGCATCCGGCAAAATTCCAGAGCGGTACGTTCGACCATGAGGTCGCTGAGCAGACCGAGAACCTCGCCTTCACCATTCATTACGAATGGGGACTGCCGGTGACGGTACTCCGCGTGGGCTACGCATTGCCCTACCTCTACAAGACGGAAGGCACCATGCTTATTTCTCAGGCAGTCCTTCGCCGCCTGGAAGAGCAGCTACCTACTCCCATCTTCGGCTCGCGTGAACGTGAAGTCATTGACGCAATGGTGCTCGACCAGTACCGAGCATTTGAAGAAAAGATGGAAACCGACCCGGATGCACGTGACGCTCTGACGAAGGCCCGCCGCGGGGTACTACCCTGGGGCGCGTAACCGTTTGCCAGCCGTACCGTTTGCCAGTCGTAGAGCCCGGCACACTAGCCGGGCTCTACGGGAGCCCTTACAGGAAGGCTCGCAGGAAGGAAGAACAATGAACGTTGACAACAAGAAGAAGCAGCCTCGCCGTGGCGTGGGTGCCACGCTGGCCATTACTCTAGCCTGCCTGCTGACCGGATGCGGAAACATCTGGGGGTACACACACCCCGATGGTAGCGGCGGAGGATTCGTAGAGAACCTATTCCGGGGCATCCAGCTCAGCTCCTCGAGCACCCCCAAGAAGGGGAAAATCCCTGCCGATGCATACCCCGGAGCAGGGGAGAAGCGCATCCCCTCCGGTGCTGTTGAGCTGCTTTCTTCAACGACCCGTAACGGGCTGACCGCTCCGATTTTCCGCTCTCCGACAGGCAATATTATTTGCCAGAATATCGACGGAAAATTTGGGTGTGGAATCGTGAACTACTACGACGATAAGCCCTACGGAGTAGCAGCCGATGGCGAGCCCCTCTGGTGGATCGATTTCACCGCAGAAGAAGCACGCCTGACCTCTCACGAAACCCCTGAAACCTTTACCCAGACTGACGCTGTGCTGCTGTATAACACCAGCGTGTACAGCGGGAACATTGTCTGTGGCGCGACGGAAAAGGGCGTGACCTGCTGGGACTACACAACTGGTCACGGTGCGTTCATGAATAGGGACTCATATACGACCTTCTAAACCTATACGGAGCCAACCTATACGGAGCCTCAGAGATGCGGCGTTCCGTGAAAAACACTACTCGACGAGGGATGGAGAAAAACGATGGGAATTGCCATCGGAATTGACCTGGGCACAACCAACTCCGCTGCTGCTGTGGTGGATCCCACCGGCGTGCCGCGGATTGTGCGAAACCGCGATGGGGCAAATACGACCCCCTCTGTAGTCCTGCTGCAGGACTACGGTGCTGGTGACGAGCCCCTGATTGGCGTTCAAGCAAAGCAACACGCAAGCCGTGTTGGTTCAGATGTCGCTCAGCACGTTAAGCGGTATATGGGCGAGTCCAGCTGGCGTTTCGACTCGGCTACGGGTTCCAGCTACACCTCGGAGGAAATCTCCGCAATGATTCTGCGTCGTTTGAAAGAAGACGTCGAGATGCAGATGAATGTCCCCGTCACGGACGCGGTAATCACCGTGCCTGCATACTTTGACGATGCACGCCGCCTAGCGACCCGCCACGCCGGCGAAATTGCTGGGCTCAACGTGCTGGGCGTGCTGAACGAGCCCACGGCTGCGGCGCTCGCCTACGGTGTCTCTACCAGGGGTAACACCCACGAGACTGTCCTGGTGTACGATCTGGGCGGCGGCACCTTTGACGTGACCATCCTGAACGTTTCAGGCGGTGATTTCACGGTTCTGGCGACGGACGGTGACCGCCGACTGGGCGGTTATGACTTCGACAGCGAACTGCAGCTCATGATTGATGAGCGGGTCCGTTCACAGGGAGGCCCCAGCTGCCTCGACGACCTGAACACTCTTAACGTGGTGCGTGAGCAGGCGGAACAGGTGAAGAAGACCCTGTCTTCGGCACCAACTGCTACCGTGCAGATTGTTGCCGGGAACGCCTCGTACCGCGTCACTATTGAACGAGCTGAGTTTGAACGACGCATTGAGCGTCTTCTGCGCCGTACGCGTGACCTGGTCATCGACACTCTGGAATCAGCGCGTCTGAACTGGTCAGATATCTCCCGGGTGCTTCTGGTCGGTGGATCTACCCGTGTTCCTGCCGTGCGCGCAATGCTCAAGACCCTGAGCGGAAAAGAACCTGACACGAGCATCAACCCCGATGAAGCTGTGGCCCTCGGAGCCGCGGTACAGGCGGCACTTCTGGCGCCGGAAAGCCAGGAGACCGTCGGATACCTCGGCGGACGCTCAGCAGTCGAAGGCTACATCGGTGCTCCGGTGCGTGTGCAGGACGTGACAAGTCAGGGACTGGGTGTGCTGGTGTTGGATGAAGACGATAAGGAAGAATTCAACAGCATTATCATTCCCCGTAATACTCCCTTGCCTGCGAGTGAGACGACAACCGTAAAGACTGTGTGCGATTACCAGAGCGAGGTTGAAATCCGTGTCACTCAAGGTGATGACAAGGATCCGGATTTTGTCACTCTCGTAGGTGAAGCAACCCTTCGCATGCCGCCTTATCCCAAGGGCGCACCGCTATCCATCACCTACAGCTACGATCGTGATCAGATTATCCAAGCGGAGGTGAAGGACTTGACCTCCGGCATTCTTCTGGGCACGTTCAGCATCGAGCGAGTGTCCAATTTGAAGGAAGCTCAGGTGGAGGAATCGAAGAAACGCATTGGGGGCATGACCATCATGTAGGTGACGGGTAGCCACATACCTGTCGGGGCGGAAGAACAACCCTATAGCTTGAGGCTCGGTACCGGGCCTCAAGCACCCCTACATAAACCGTCCGTAAAACGTCTACGAAGACCGACGAGAAAGCGATGAGGACTAGCTATCGTCATGCAGAATTACTACGAAATCCTGGAGATTGAACCGAACGCAACCGAAGCACAGGTGCGTGAGGCAATCGTTCAGAAGCGTCGTTCTGCCCGGGCACGCGCGAATCACCCGAACGCAGAAAAGCGTCACGAGAGCGAACGACTGATGCAGCTGATTGCTGAGGCAGAGAAGCATCTGCTGGATCAGCAGTCTCGTGCGGCCTACGACGCGAATCTTCAGAGCTCCCCGGCAGCTTCCGCCGGTGGAAGTGCAGGGGCTGAACAAACTGTACCTGTTCAGCCGAATGAGGACCTGCAACGGCAGACCCTTGATGCTCAGCAACAGGCCGAGCAGATGCGGCGTGAGATGGAACGTTTGCGGCAGGAGATGCGCCGCAAGGAGCAAGAGCACGAGCGGGAGCTAGAGCGTTTGCGTCAGCGTGTGCCTGACGCGCCGGATGCGCCGCATCCTTCGGCGACGACGCCTCCGACTCAAGCTGTTCCTAACCAGCCTCCGGTTGCCCCTACTGCACCTGAGCCTTCTCAGCAGCGTCAGAAGCCTGAAAAGCCGAAGAAGCGTAAGGCGCCTCGAAAGAAGCAGAGGCCGAAGAAAGAAGCTCCGGCTCAACGTACCCCCGCTCCGAACGAGCCCTGGAGGATCCCGTACCGCATCCTTCCTCAGCTCGAGAGGCGGGACTCGGACCCCCAGCAGCTGGAAGCAGCACAGGCGATAGTGCAGCAGGCCGGGGCGGGGCATACCCGAGAGGCGATACGTGAAGCGCGTGAAGAGTACAAGTCCGGTCGCCGTGACGCGGCGATCGTTCAGGCGTACGCATGGGCTCTGCTGTACGACGTCTATCGTTGCACGTACGGCGGTTTTGCCGGGCCCAACCCGTACGCTGCATCGCGCTCGCCGCTGGGCCTGCTGGTGAGTTCCGCCCAGGTTCGTTTAGCCCAGTTGCGTTTGTCCCAGCTGAAGAGGTTGCCTCTGAACGGTTTTGCTGAACTTGAGCAGGCTGTTCAGGAGATTCGTGGAGCTGTAGCTGCCGCCCGACGACGCAGAAGCCGCCTGACCCTCATGGGGGCTATGGTCACTCTTTTCCTTGCGAATTACCTTTTCCTTCCGCAGCTTGTGGAGCTACTTGGTTTGAGCGCAATTCCGGCTGACATCGCGGTATCTGTGTGGATCAAGGACCTTGTACAGGTCATCTTGTTCCCGTACGTATTCATGGCGGCGGCCTTCCCCGCCCGATGGGCTGATGACCGGTCCTTCGTGAAGCGTGCGAAGAAGAACTCTCCGTTGGCGCCTCCTGTGCCGTGGTGGTACGGGCTGAAACGAGCCGAACCGTTGACGTAGCCCTGAAACGGTATTGCGACGCCGTAGCGCGGACGCCGGCTATCGCAGACATAACCAGAAACGCTAACTCACATATACATCTGCGGTATTTTGCCGCAGCAAGCATACGACTAGAAAGAGAATGACTTATGGGTATTTCAATTGGTATTGACCTGGGAACCACGAACTCTGCAGTTTCGGTGGTTCGTCCTACGGGTGTGCCTGAGGTGCTTCGCAACAAAGAAGGCGACACCGTCACCCCCTCCGTGGTGCTTTTCCAGTCCTTCGGCGGCGCGGATGAGCCTCTGGTTGGCGAGCAGGCGAAGCGCCAGGCAGCAGCGTTCCCCGAGGACATTGTCCAGTACGTCAAGCGTTTTATTGGCGACCCGACCTGGCGTTTTGATGCTTCTTCGGGTACCCAGTACACCGCTGAGGAAGTTTCTGCAATTATCCTGAAGCGTCTGAAGGAAGACGCTGAGCTTGCCCTGGGCGAAGAGGTAACCGACGCCGTCATCACCGTGCCCGCTTATTTTGATGATGCACGTCGTACCGCTACCGCCCACGCGGGTCAGATTGCTGGCCTGAATGTTTTGCGTGTGCTGAACGAGCCGACCGCTGCAGCCCTGTCGTACGGTGTGGAAGCTGACGCCAACGGCACCGTGCTGGTGTACGACCTGGGCGGTGGCACTTTTGACGTCACTATTTTGAAGATTAGCGGCACCGAATTTGAGGTTCTGGCTACTGACGGTGACCGTAACCTGGGTGGTTTCGATTTCGATAACGCCCTGATGGAGTACCTGAATAAGCGTCTGATGGAGCAGGGCGCTCCGGACGCGCTGGAAGACCCGTCCCTCACCGCTGCGCTGCGTGAGAAGGCTGAGTTTGCGAAGAAGGCGCTGTCGACTGTTCCGAAGACGAATGTGCAGTTCTCTGCTGAGGGCCAGCACTACCGTGTGCCGCTGACTCGTGAGGAGTTTGAGGAGTGCACGGTCAGCCTGCTGAACCGTACCCAGGAGGTTCTCGAGGACGTTCTGAGCGCGGCGAAGCTGACCTGGGCTGATATCGATAAGGTGCTGCTGGTGGGCGGCTCGACTCGCATGCCTGCGGTTCGAACCCTGGTGGAGAGTATCTCCGGTAAGACCCCTGAGCTCGATATCAACCCTGATGAGGCGGTCGCTCTCGGCGCTGCAGTTCAGGCAACCCTGGCTGGCGACGTGGAGGTCAGCACGGAGCAGGTTGGCTCCAAGGCTACCGTGGAGGGCTTCCTGGGCGGTAGCGTCAAGATTAGCGACGTGACCAGCCAGGCGCTGGGCATTATCCTCTACAACGCCGACGGTTCGACTTTTAACCATGTGGTGATTCCGCGTAACACCAAGGTTCCCTGCACCCACGAACAGAACACCCGAACCCTGCTCGACGGCCAGAACGCCCTGGACATTAAGGTCACTCAGGGCGAGGAACGCGACCCCGAGCTGGTGACCGTTGTTGGTACCGGTGAGCTTTCCCTGCCCGCCTACCCGAAGGGTGCGCCGCTGAAGGTCATCTACGCCTACGACGTGGACCAGACGGTTCGTGTTGAGGTGATTGACCTGACCGCGAATGCTTCTCTCGGCTCTTTCAATATTGAGCGTGTGGCTAACCTGCGACCCGAAGAAGTGCAGGAGGCGCAGCGCAAGATCGGCGGCATGGAGGTGAACTAGCCTCCCGCTACCCATTACCACCGGTGATGAAACACCGGTGAGATATGAGCACCTATGACTACTGAGAATTTTTATGAGGTTCTCGGCCTTCCACAAAACGCGACGGCTGAGGACGTGGAGAAAGCGTTGCGTGAGCAACGCAAACGGTACCGCCTCCTGACCAGCCACCCTGAACGCGCCAAGGCGCGTGAGGGTGAGGACCGCCTGGAGTTGCTTGACCGGGTTGAGCAGACTCTGCTGAATCCTTCTGCCCGTGCCTCTTATGATGAGTCGCTGAAGCGTCGAGGACCCGCACCCCGACCTTCTGCGGAGTATCGTTCTACGAGCGGAGATTCTAAAGAGGAACGTCTGCGCGCTGACATGCGCTATGCCTGGGAAAACGAGAACTGGAACTCTCTGGTAAAGTTCGCGCAGGCAATGCACAGGATTCGTCCCGACGACGTTGAAGCGTGGGAGAAACTGGCAGCGGCATACCTGTGGGGCGATTGGGACTATAACCGTCGCCGAGATGTCATGCACGCTATCTCGCAGGCACGCCGTTACGGTTCGGAACATGAGGAATTCCTCCTCATGATGGAGCGTAGCCTGGCTCAACGCGACGGAGACTACGAGCGCGTCATGGGGATCAACCGTCAGCTGATGGCTCTGAAACCGGAGGACACCGACTATATCAGCGACTTCATCATCAGTCGTTGGAATGTGGGACAGCACGCTGAAGCTTTGCAGGATGCGGATAACGCACTTGCCGCGTACCCCGATAACCCGCAGATGTTACGTCTGCACGCCATCATCCATATGGAGGAGGCAGACTCCCACGGCGTTATCTACAACGGGGTAACCATCATCAACTCGAAAGAGCAGGTGAAGGCGATTCGTTCGAGCCTGTCAAAGGTCCGGGACGCGTATCTGCTTCCCTACGATTTGCTGCTAAAGTACCGGAACATTGAAGAGAACATGCGTTTTGCCCGCCGCCGTCCCTTTACCTTCGGAAGGCTGGTGCGCTTTGTGGTTACGTTCTTTGCAGGGTCTCTGGTCCTGAGCGTCATCTGGGCGCTCCTGCAGGGGGCGATCCGCTCTTCAAACCAGGCTGCTTACGACACGATCAACGGATACATGACGCTGGTGACGTTCATCCTTCTTCCTCTCTTTGCTTTCTACACAGCCTTCCCGCCCTATTGGAAGACCAACCAGAGGGCTTTAACGGGGCAGGGGTATGACCCCACTCGAGCTGCAACGGGAATTCTGGGCGTCATCCTGATGATTTTCGGTATCTTCATCCGAAGCTTGAGCAGGCTGGGCCGCTAAGGAAAGCCGTCAAAGAACACAGGGGAGAGCGCCTATCTTCCTCATACTCCCGCTCTGTCAGCCGTAGCGGTTTCAGAGCGGGAGCACCCCACAATCATTGATAACTTTGAAAGGAGATGTGACCGTGTCAACGTATGATCCTCAGGACGCTGTCGTCCCTGAGCCTGAACTGTGGCCGGTTGGCGGCGAGGCTAAAGAACAGCCCCCGCACGAGGAAACGCATGAGGGGATGACAGCCACCGCTAAAGAGGAAACGCCTCAGCCTGCCTCACCTTTTGTGACTGAAGACTTTGAGGTGCGCGTCCTGGAGCAGCTCACCGAGCTCAACCAACGTTTTGCGCAGCGCATCGCCGAGGACGGCGCTAAGAACCAGCTTATTCGTTCTGTACAGGCAAGCCTGCAGGAACGTGACGAACGAGCATCCGGAGAGGCGTACCGTTCCCTCTTCCGCGATGTGCTCAACGCCCTGGACCGTCTGCTGAATCAGGACGCGAGTGCATCGCTGAGCGAGTCTGTTGCCGACGAGATCGTCAGTATTTTTGAGATTCGCGGACTGCAGCGCATCGACGCGGTGGGTAAGTTCGACCCGGCGATCCACGAGGTTTCGGGTGTGGTTCCTTCTGCGCCCGATTACCCTGCCGGTACTGTGGTATCGGTGGAGCGGGAAGGGTATATTCTGGGTGACCGGACTTTGCGTCCCGCTCGTGTGATTGTGGCGAGGGATATGCCGAATCGTCAGCCTGCCGCCTCTACTGGAGCGGCTACTAACCGCCCTCAGGATGCGGCTGAGAGCGGTACCGGAGGTAGCGGCGAGGACGACCGCACCATCCCGCTTCCGACGGTGCCGAACAGCCCCTCCGGTGTGTAGTTTTTGACGCGAGTAAACAGTTTGTGCCTGACCACGAAGGTCAGGCACAAACTGTTTAACCCTTATATAAGCCCGTCCGCCGCAGTTCTTCAGGAACCACGGCGGACGGTGATAGGAGCGTAAATAAGTATCAGCGCGAACCGTCGACTCCTGTCAGGACAGCGCATGAATATGTCGCGTACGCGTCCTGTGCGGTACTGACACCTCACGAACAACACCGCGCCAGGTGACCGGCGGAAGATACCGAATTTACAAAAACCAACGGTACCCCAGCACTAATTTTTGTAGAAATTACGCCGCAATAAACGTTGAATTGAGCGTCATAAAACAGCGAAAAGCCCCGGCTACCTCAACCCCACAGCGGGGGAGAAGCAGCCGAGGCTTCGTTAGTATGCTGGCCGTGCCGTTAGGCAACGGGTGCTGCGATTAGGAGGTCTGAACGTCCTCGTCAACCCACTCGAGGGTGCGGGAGACAGCCTTCTTCCACAGGCGGTACTGGCGGTCGACCTCTGCGGGCTCCATGGAGGGCAGCCAGCGCTTGTCCTCAGCCCAGTTGTCCACAACGTCCTGCTCGCCGCTCCAGAAACCAACAGCGATACCTGCAGCGTATGCTGCGCCCAGAGCGGTGGTCTCAACAACCTTCGGGCGGATTACGGGAACGCCGAGGATGTCAGCCTGGAACTGCATGAGGAACTCGTTGGCGGTCATGCCGCCGTCCACGCGCAACTCGGAGAGCTCAACACCGGAGTCAGCGTTCATTGCGTCCAGAACCTCGCGGGTCTGGAATGCGGTTGCTTCCAGCGCCGCACGCACGATGTGTGCACGGTTCACGTAGCGGGTCAGACCAACGATGACGCCGCGAGCGTCGGAACGCCAGTGAGGTGCGAACAGGCCGGAGAACGCGGGAACAACGTAGCAGCCACCGGAGTCCTTGACGGAGGTAGCCAGTTCCTCAGACTCTGCAGCGTTCTCGATCATGCGCAGGTTGTCGCGCAGCCACTGGATCAGGGAGCCGCTCATTGCGACCGAGCCTTCCAGAGCGTAGACGGGAGCTGCGTCGCCAATCTTGTACGCGACGGTGGTCAGCAGACCGTTGTCGGAGAAGACGGGCTCGTTGCCGGTGTTCATGAGCATGAAGTTACCGGTACCGTAGGTGTTCTTCGCCATGCCCTTCTCGAAGCAAGCCTGACCGAAGGTTGCAGCCTGCTGGTCGCCCAGAATACCCGCGATGGGGGTGCCGCTGAGCAGACCGGTGGGGCGACCGAAGCCGTACACCTCGGAGGAGGACTTGATCTCGGGCAGCATGCTCATGGGGATGCCCATGTCTGCAGCAATCTGCGGATCCCACTCGAGGGTGCGGATGTTCATCAGCAGGGTGCGGGATGCGTTGGTCACGTCGGTGACGTGAACGCCACCGTCAACACCACCGGTCAGGTTCCAGACCAGCCAGGTGTCGGTGTTGCCGAAGAGCAGGTCGCCGCGTTCTGCGCGCTCGCGTGCGCCTTCAACGTTGTCCAGGATCCACTTGATCTTGGGGCCGGAGAAGTAGGTGGAGAGGTTCAGGCCGACGATGTCGTGGTACTTGCCGACGCCCTCTTCGCCTGCGAGCTCTTCAACGATTTCCTGGGTGCGGGTGTCCTGCCAGACGATTGCGTTGTAGACGGGCTCACCGGTGTTCTTGTCCCACACGACGGTGGTTTCGCGCTGGTTGGTGATGCCGACTGCAGCGATTTCGTGGTGGTTGACTTCGCCGTTTGTCATAGCCATTGCTACGACCTTACGGACGTTCTGCCAAATCTCGGTTGCGTTGTGCTCGACCCAGCCTGCCTTGGGGAAGATCTGCTCGTGCTCGAGCTGACCGTGCGCTACGTTCTCGCCTGCCTTGTTGAACAGGATCGCGCGGGAGCTGGTGGTGCCCTGGTCGATGGAGAGGATGTACTTGCGCTCGACGTTGAGGGTTGCGGAGTGCAGAGAAGTCGTCATTGATTTTTCCTTAGAACAAAAGAACGGGGGGGTATTAGAGAGGTTTAGAGGGGCAGAACTGCCGGAACGATCAGGCCTGCGAGGATAGCGCCGATGATTGGGCCAACAACCGGAACCCATGCGTAAGACCAGTTGGAGCCGGTCTTACCGGGGATGGGCAGGAAGGTGTAGGCGATACGGGGGCCGAGGTCACGTGCGGGGTTGATAGCGCAACCGGTTGCGCCACCGAGGTTCATACTGATGGATACAACGACCAGGGCAACAGCCAGGGGGCCGAGCTCGCTGGGGGTCTTACCGGATGCGATGATCCAGCCAATCAGGACGAAGGTACCGATAATCTCGGTGATGACGTTCCAGCCGTAGGACTTGATGGCGGGGCCGGTTGCGAAGATGCCGAGGCGGTCGCCCGGGTCCTCATCGAAGTGCTTCTTGTAGGTGAGGTACGCTCCGGTTGCGCCGGCCATTGCGCCGAGCATCTGAGCGACGATGTACAGGGCAATGTTGCCGGGGGTTGCGGGAACGCCGGTTGCCAGGTCCTTGCCTGCGGTTGCCAGGCCAACGGTCACAGCGGGGTTCATGTGCGCACCGGAATGGAAGGAGAAGTACACGGCGGTGAACACTGCCAGACCCCATCCGAAGGAGATAACACCCCAGCCTGCGTCCTTAGCGTAGGACTTCTTGAGGGTCACTGCGGCACATACGCCGGCACCGAGCAGAATCATGATGAAGGTACCGAAGAACTCGGAAAGTACAAAACCAAGAGTGGTGGGGGCACCGGATGCATCCACGAGAGCGGAAGAGCCGGCTGCAAGTACAGTTCCTGCGGAAGTAAGAAGAGACATTGTTGCTCCTTGAAGACGAAGCGTCTGGAAGGCAAGCGAACCTTTGCTTGCGTATTCCCGTGCATCCTCACCGCACGGGCGGATCGGGGCACAACGCTGTGCTGAAATGTGTAGCGGTTGCTACGAAAAGTTGATGGATGTTCCTGGATGAGAAGCAGATCGTACCAGTGGGTTAACCCTGTATTTAGCTCGCTGCTTCTTATGCAGGGGATTATCGTAAACGGTTATTTAACCTCTCGTCCACCCCTCACCGAAAATATGAGATAATCCATGCTCGGTGAGGGGTGAACGGTCGGTTCGTACCGGATAACCGGTCACGAAAGGTGCGTGGAATCTCTACGGATTAGAGCTTCACACGGGGTGCCACGGGGGTGACAGCCTCAATCTTTGCCGATGCCTCAGTGTCGGTGGAGGTGGACTCCGCCTCGCGGATAGCCTGCACGCGTGCGGCGTAGAGGTCGAGTTCTTCCTTGACCTTCTTGTCGTCCCAGCCGAGCTCGGAGCGCAGAATCTCAAGGATTTCATCGGCGGCAGCCAGGCCGCGGTCGCGCTGCTCGAGGTCGAGGCGTACGCGGCGGACCAGTACATCCTCCAGGTGCAGGGCACCTTCGTAGCGGACAGCGAAGACGACATCTGCACGCAGGAACTGGGGTGCCTTAGCCAGGGGAGCACCGAGGGAGGGGTCAGCGTCGATGAGAGCGCCGAGGTCCTCAATCTGCGATCCGTAACGCTCGAGCAGGTGGGTGATACGGTCCTCATCCCAGCCGTAACGCTCTGCGTAGCGTGCACGGTTAGCAGCGATTGCGTGGTAGCCGTCAGCACCGACCAGGCCGATGGTTGCGGTCACGGAGGGGTTCTGCTTAGCCTGCTCGCCCAGTGCGAAGTCCACAGCGTCGGCAGCCATCACACGGTAGGTGGTGAGCTTGCCGCCTGCGATTGCGCTCATGCCGGGTGCAACCTCGGTCACGGTGTGCTCGCGGGAAACCTTGGTGGATGCTGCGCCGTCCTTGACCTTGGGCTGCAGCAGCGGGCGCAGACCGGTGTAGGTGCCGATGATGTCTTCGCGGGTCAGCGGGTTAGCGAGCAGCTTGTTAGCCTGCATCAGGACGTAGTCGATGTCCTTGCTGGTTGCGACGGGGCGCTCGCGGTCCTCGGTGTAGGGGGTGTCGGTGGTGCCGATGATCCAGTAACGCTGCCAGGGGATGATGAAGAGAACGGACTTCTCGGTCTTGGTGAAGATACCGCTGGTTGCGTTGATGCGGTCGCGGGGAACCACAATGTGGATACCCTTGGATGCGAGCACCTCCAGGCCGCCCTCGGGGTTGGCCAGGGACTCGGACTCTTCGGTCCACACGCCGGTTGCGTTGATGATGTGCTTTGCGCGCACGTTCAGGCGCTCGCCGGTCTCCAGGTCTGCCAGCTCTGCGCCGATGACGCGGCCGGATGCGTCCTTGGTGAAGCCGACAACCTGGGTGCGGGATGCAGCCAGTGCGCCGTAGCCTGCAGCGGTGCGGACGACGTCGATCACGAGGCGTGCGTCGTCAACGCGTGCATCGTAGAACTGGATTGCGCCGCTGAATGCGGAGTCCTTGATGTCGGGGAAGACGGTCTTGGTGCCGGTCTTGGTGAAGTGACGCTGGGAGGGGACGCCCTTGTTGCCGCGGGAACCGAGGAATGCGAGGGTGTCGTACATGCCGATGCCGATTGCGGAGTATGCGCGCTCGATGACGGGCATCTTCAGGGGCCACAGGAAGGGCTGTGCGTGCACCAGATGGGGTGCGATCTTGTTCAGCAGCAGGCCGCGCTCGGTCAGTGCTTCGGTCACGAGCTTGAAGTCGAGGTTGTAGAGGTAGCGCAGGCCGCCGTGAACGAGCTTGGAGGACCATGCGCTGGTGCCTGCAGCCCAGTCGCCTGCTTCGACGATACCGGTGCGCAGACCGCGGGTTGCTGCGTCGAGGGCAATGCCTGCACCGGTGATGCCGCCGCCGACGACCAAGATGTCGAGTTCTTCGTTGACCATGCTCTTGAGCGCCTTGGCGCGGGACTCGGCGGTCAGCTGAGACTGCTGTGCAATGTGCTGGGAGCTCATGTACTGCTCTTTCCTGTATTGCCGCTTGTGCGGCGTGGGGGTTTCATCTTGCATTTAGTAAAACCCAATGGTGAAATAATAACCAAGCAGTATGAACGGATTTTCACTGGGGGTCTGTGGCAGATGAACGAACGCGCTAACCATACCTATGAGGCAGCGCAGCTGTACTACATCCACAACATGACGATGGATGCTATCGCGGCTCGTCTGGGAGTCTCCCGCGCCACTGTATCGCGCCTCCTTAAAAGTGCTCGTGAAAGCGGCATGGTGCAGATCCGTCTAGATGATTCCTTCCGCGCCCGTAGCGAGCTTGAGCGCCGCATCGGTGAGCGCTATAAGGTGCGCGTTACCCTCGTGAATGTCCGTTCGGATGCCACCCCGATTGCTCGTATGAGCCAGGTGTCTCGCACCGCGGCGGCGCTACTTGATTCCCTGATTGACAATGGAACAAGCCTGGGTGTGGCGTGGGGTTCAACCATGACTGAGATTTCTCGTCATCTGCCGCGCCGCCCTCTGAAGGGTGTGACTGTCGTGCAGATGAATGGTGCCGGTAATGCGCACCATTCGGGTATTCCGTACCTGGGCTCTCTGCTGGGGCAGCTGGTGAATGCTTATGATGCGCAGGCGATTCACTTCCCGGTTCCCGCGTTCTTTGACTACGCGGAGACGAAGACTGCCATGTGGCGTGAGCGTAGCGTGCAGAGGAATCTGCATGCCCAGCAGAATGTTGACCTCGCTATTTTTGGTGTGGGTGCTTTTGGCGGACCTATTCCTTCTCACGTGTATTCGGGTGGTTATTTTGAGGTGCAGGAGCAGCGTCAGTTGCGTGAGTTGGGTGTGGTGGGGGATATGTGCACGATTCTTCTGCGTGAGGACGGCTCGTGGGCTGATCTTGAGTTGAATAAGCGTGCGTCCGGTCCGACTCCGAAGGAGCTGGCTCGTATTCCGCGCCGTATTTGCGTTGCGTCCGGTACTCACCGTGTGCGTGCTTTGCGTGGTGCGTTGCGTACGGGTGCGATTACCGATTTGGTTCTTGATGATGCGCTGGCAAAGGCGCTCATGGAGAAGTAGCTGAAATAATTGCCGCGGGCATGAGGTCCGCGGGCATGAGGTTAGCGGGCATGAGGTCCGTGGTTATGGGTTAAAGGGCGCCTTGAATCTGGAAGGGTGAATCTGAAAGGGTAGTGCTGAGGGCTTTCTGGGTGAAGCTCTCTGGATGAAGCTCTCAAGCGCCGCCTGAAGGATGTTTCAAGGTGCCCTTTAGTGTCGTCAAAAACTGCTTTCTGACCCTACAATGTGAAACGTTTGCGCATGTGAAAGCGCATATTAGTGCACTCCTTTGAAGGTGTGCGCCACTCACCGTTAGAAAGAACCAACCATGACCCCCACCTATAACGCCCAGGCGAATCCGCACCTGGGCGCACCCGGCATTACCACGATGCACGGTGATGCCCAGTCTTCCGACGCTACTCCTCTTGCCGGCCCCGGAGCAGGCAATTGGAAGATTACCGGCACGAAGCTCGGCGGCGCCTGCCCGACGATTCTTGCCGGACGCGACGGCTTCATTCAGGTGCTCTGCACCCAGGTCTTCGCCCACGGCGAGTTCATCACCCCGAAGCTCTCTATCCTTGATCCGCATACCGGTCGTGAACTTTCGCACCTGGACATTCCGAAGGGTGCACTGCTCGGTGGCGTGTACGCCTACCTTGACGCGCAGGACCGCATGGTTCTGGTGGATGGTTCGCAGTGTCTGTTGAAGCTGGGGCACTCGAGCGACGGTCGCACTATTCGCGTGGAGGATCGCATCGACCTGAGCCGCATGCTGGCCCAGAGCGCCAACGACGCTGTGGTTGGTCTGGTGCCCGACTGGTCCGGTCGCATTTGGGTTGCGACGAAGAACGGCTACATCGCGGTGATTGATTCTGCCCGCGGCACGATTCGCTCGATGCGTCTGAACAAGGCGTCGATTGCAGGCGAGCGTATTGACAACTCGATTTCGGCGTGCCCGCAGGGTGTGAGCGTAGTGACCTCCCACGCTATTTATATGCTGAACGCTACCGCAACCGGTGCGCCCACCCTCAAGTGGTGGCATGCGTACGATCGAGGTAGCGCCCGCAAGCCCGGTAAGCTCGCGTGGGGTTCGGGTGCCTCCCCGACGTTCTTTGGCCCGAACGGTTCGGATTACGTGATGCTGACCGATAACTCTGATATTCAGGAGTCGGTCATTGTGTACCGCACCGATAACGGTGCGAAGGTCGGTAGCGCCGGCCTGTTTACTGCCGGTACCTCTGGCACTGAGAATTCTATGATCGGTGTGGGTAACACGATGGTCGGTGCAAGCACCTACGGCTACCCTTACCCGAAGTACCCGGAGGGTGCCGGCCCGTCGGTTCCTGCGAATGCGCTTTTTGCTCCCGGTATGGAGCGTTGGGATATTACCGACCGCGGTCTGCGTAAGATTTGGGACCGTAAGGATGTGTACTCTTCGGCTGTTCCTCGCTATTCCGCTGCTGACGGCCTGATTTATACCTGTGAGCGTCGCCGCGGCCCGGCTGGTTTGGCGAATGGTGCTTACGCGTGGGCTGTCGCGCTAGACATGGAAACCGGTAAGACGATGCACGAGCAGCGCCTGCCTCAGCATGTGAGCCTGCTGCTTGGCGGTGGTGACACCCTGCAGATGGTGGGCACGATTGACCGTTACGGCACCTGGTGGCAGGGCACAATTAGCGGCGTGTACCGTATCGCGAAGGCTTAGAGGAGTAGAAAATGACTAAGAATAATCTGATGAACGCTTCTCGCCGTACCGCGTTGAAGGTTGCGGGCGCTTCGGCTGCCCTGGTGGCTGGCGGCGTGAGCGCTGCGGAGGCGGCAACTCGTTCGGGCGGTAAGCGCGCTCGCGTGACCCCGGTGACCCAGCGTCCTGGCGGACAGCGCGGCGGTGGACAGCACGGTGGCGCGGCGAGTTCTGCGCTGGTGCAGGTTCCGATGCGCTATAACGAGTCATGCATCCGCCTGGAGTTGAAGGTTGCTAACGGTGTGCAGGCTGTGTCTATGCAGAGCCAGCCTGCGCGTACTGTTGCTTTCCGGAATCTGCCGACTCGCCTGAGCATTATTAATGAAGGTAATTCGACGCTGCCGGTGGGTACTCGCCTGATGGTGCGTGCTCGCGCGCAGGATCCGAAGACCGGTTTGTTGTTGAATCCCGCGGTGACTCTTCGTGTCACCTCGGGGCAGGCGGTGCTGCCTTCGGGTAGCCTGGGTGCTTCGGCTTTGGTGGCTCCTGTGGATGCTCTGAATCTTGATGCGGTGCGCCGTAGCGAGCAGACCGGTCAAGCTGGTGCCGGTAGCGAGAATGTTCTGGAGTTGCGCACTGCTATTCCTCGCGGTCACCGCTTGGATGTTCAGCTGAATTACCAGGTGGCTTCGGGTGTTGCCGGTTCTGCATTGAAGCAGGTTCATGTGAGCGCTGTGCTGGATATGGCGGCGGCTGGTTTGTCGTCTTCGTTCTACGAGGTGCAGAGCTCGGCTGTGGTTGCTTCGCTGAACTAGTAGTTGAGCCGACCCTGTGAGGGATGGGCTCGGCGGGGAAACGACTCCACTGCCTGTGCTTTTATACCTCTATATATAGGCGCCTGTTCAAAAAGGCATAGTGAAAGGTCGGGGTCGTTCGTTGGAACGGCCCCGACCTTTGCATTGTCTAGTCTGCCGGCATGGGTGGCAGCTGGTTTTTCTTATGCGGTTTCGGTCTTTTCATGCTCGCCGAATGCTACCTTGACCGCGTGGTGCAGTGCTTCGCGCACCATGGCGATGGCGGGGTTGGCGGCGGACTCTCGGCGTACGGCGGTAAAGATTTTGCGGCAGGGCTTGCCGGGCAGCTCCACGATGCGTAGCCCCTCGGTGGTGGATAGGGAGGAGAGGATGAAGCCGGGCACGATGGTGACGGCGAATCCTGCTTTGACGAGGTTGGAGTTCGTAATCATGTCATTGGCGCTATAGCGGATGACCGGCTCGAATCCTGCGGTGCGGCACTGGTTGAGCGCCCAGCTGCGGGAGGTGTTCTGTTCCATTTCGAGAACCCAGGGCAGTGCGTGCGCTTCCTCAATCGAGGTGATGGTGGAGGTGCTGGGCACGATGAGGCTGAGCGGGTCTTCGGTGAGTAGCTCGGAATGCAGTTCGGGGTATTCGGGGATGTGATGGTGCGGGTAGGCTTCGGAGAGCACCATGTCGTATTCGCGGCTTCGGGTGAGTGAGGTGCCGGTTTCGGGGTCGATTTGCAGTACTTGCAGCGTGAGTGAGGGTGCGTGTTCGGCAAGGTAGCTGAGGGTTTCCGGTAGCAGTGCGAAGGCCGCGGACTGGAAGATGGCGAGGCGGACCATGCCTGCGGGTTCGCCGGTGAGGTTGGCGACGGAGGTTTGCATGCGGTCGAGTTCGCGCAGGATGCTGCGGGCGCTGTCGACGATGATGAGTCCGGCGCTGGTGAGCTGTACGCGCCTGCCGATGCGCTGCAGAAGCGGGGTGCCGGTTTCTTTTTCGAGGGTGGCAATCTGCTGGGAGACGGCGGAGGGGGTGAGGCTGAGCGCTTCTGCGGCAGCGATGACGGTGCCGCGTTCTTGGATTTCGAGGAGCATTTGCATACGTCGGATGTCGTAGATGGACATATTTTCCTCCCTGGTGCACTCGGCATTGCGCTGGCTGTGGTTGCCACCGTATTCCATGGTGCGTCTCTCATCGTGGACTCTTGTATATGGTACCGCGCGGGCTTCCGGCCGGCTCTTTTTGAGACGTCTGAAGTGGGGTGCCGACATGTTGGCTTGTGTAGCGAGTATTTTCGCGCTGAATGTGATGATTCTTGGGGTTGAAGATGCTTTTGGGACTGGTTTTGAAGTGTTCGTCTGTTACGAAGTGGGTTCGATATTTGCGCTCTGAAAGTGCTAGCCTGAGAGAGATGGATAGCGATGCCGCTACAAACTTCACCTTGTCTCTTCGAACAGGAGGTTCGGAGGGGGCGCGGGGTGAAAACCTCACCGCACAATCATTAAGAAAATCTAAATGAATTTTGGAAAAAACATTCAGTTTTTCTAATGAGGTATTTATTACCCTTTTGTGGTGAAATAGAGACATCGCCAAACGTGGTGTGCACCGCACACAGTAAGATAGTTAGGAGTCAAGGATGACCCATCCTTTCGCATCTGAGCACTACCAGAAGATGGCTCTGGAAGCTCGTCAGCTTGTTCGTCAGTGGGTAAACGAGTCCCAGTCGATCAAGCCCACCTTCGCGGCTGAGCAGCTCGCCGGTGTTCTGAAGGACCCCAATGGTCTTCCCTTCACCGTCGGCTTTGTTGATGGCGTTATTCGCCCCGAGGACGACAACGTCTCCGGCCGCAACCTTTCCCGCATTTCCGGCCTGGCACCTTCCTTCCTGCCCTGGTACATGAAGTCCGCTGTTGGCTTCGGTGGCAAGCTGGCTGGTAAGGTCGCATGGCCCACCGTTCCCGTTGCACGCCGCGTGCTGCGCGAGATGGTCGGTCACCTGATCGTCGACGCTTCCGAGGAGAAGCTGGGCGACGCAATTGCAGAGCTGACCAAGACCGGTAACCGCCTGAACGTCAACCTGCTCGGTGAGGCAGTTCTGGGTGACAAGGAAGCAGAGCACCGCCTGGCTGAGACCAAGCGCCTGCTGGCACGCGACGACGTTGACTACGTCTCCATTAAGGTGTCCGCAGTTTCCGGCCCCCACCAGCACTGGGCATTCGACGAGGTCGTTGAGACCGCTGTTCGCCGCCTGACCCCGCTGTACGAGCTGGCTGCATCCACCTCCCCCAAGAAGTTCATCAACCTGGACATGGAGGAGTACAAGGACCTGGACCTCACCATTGAGGTGTTCACCAAGATCCTGGACCAGCCCCACCTGAAGGACCTGGAAGCCGGTATCGTGCTCCAGGCATACCTGCCCGACACCCTGGCTGCAATGCAGCACCTGCAGGAATGGTCCGCAAAGCGCGTTGCTGCTGGCGGCGCAGGCATCAAGGTCCGCCTGGTTAAGGGTGCAAACCTCTCCATGGAAATCGTGGAAGCTGTTATGCACGGCTGGCCGCTGACCACCTGGGACACCAAGCAGGCTTCTGACACCAACTACAAGCGTGTTCTGGACTACGCACTGCGCCCCGAGCACACCAAGAACGTTCGCCTCGGTATTGCAGGTCACAACCTCTTCGACGTAGCATTCGCACTGCTGCTGTCCGAGGACCGCGGCGTCAAGGACGGCGTCGAGTTCGAGATGCTGATCGGTATGGCTGAGCAGCAGGCAGAGATCATCCGCCGCCGCGTTGGCCACCTGCTGCTGTACGTGCCCGTCGTGAACCCCAAGGAATTCGACGTTGCAATCGCATACCTGATCCGTCGTCTCGAGGAGAACGCTTCCTCCGAGAACTTCATGTCCGGTATCTTCGACCTGGCAACCGATGAGTCCATCTTCAAGCGCGAAGAGGACCGCTTCATGCGTGCACTGAACTCCGTCACCGACGAGGTTCCCGCACCCAAGCGCACCCAGAACCGTCTGACCGAGAACGAGGACAACGTCTTCGTACCGGCAGGTCGCTTCGAGAACACCCCCGACACCGACCCCGCACTGGCCGGTAACCGTGAGTGGGGCCGCGCAATCCTCGAGCGCTCCAAGACCACCAAGCTGGGCATCGAAACCCTCAAGGCTAACGAGCTGACCAGCGAGGCTGAGGCTGAGAAGCTGATCAAGGAAGCCGAAGAAGCAGGCAAGGCATGGGGCAAGCTCTCCGGCCACGAGCGTGCAGAGATTCTGCGCAAGGTCGGTAAGGCTATCGCACTGCGCCGCGGTGACCTGCTGGAGGTTATGGCAGCTGAGGCTGGCAAGACCCTGGAGCAGGGTGACACCGAGGTCTCCGAGGCAATCGACTTCGCATACTACTACGCAATGCTGGCTGAGGACCTCGAGAAGATCGACGGCGCAAAGCACAAGTCTGTTGACCTGACCCTGGTTGTTCCCCCGTGGAACTTCCCGACCGCTATCCCCGCCGGTGGTGTTCTGGCTGGTCTGGCTGCAGGTTCTGCTGTCATCTTCAAGCCCGCAACCATCACCGCTCGCACCGGTGCCCTGATCGCAGAGATCATGTGGGATGCAGGCGTTCCCAAGGAAGTTCTGAAGCTCGTCAAGGTTGTTGACCGCGCTGCAGGCAAGTTGCTCATCTCGCACCCCGAGGTTGACCGCCTGATCCTGACCGGTGGCTACGAGACCGCTGAGCTCTTCCGCTCCTGGCGTGATGACCTGCCCCTGTTCGGTGAGACCTCGGGTAAGAACTCCATCATCGTCACCCCGAACGCTGACATCGACCTCGCCGTCAAGGACGTCGTCTACTCGGCATTCGGCCACGCAGGTCAGAAGTGCTCCGCTGGTTCGACCGTTATCCTGGTTGGCTCCGTGGCACAGTCCGAGCGTTTCCGCCGCCAGCTGATCGACTCCGTCAGCTCTCTGCACGTGGCACACCCGCAGGACATTGAGTCCGAGATGGGCCCCGTTGTTCAGAAGCCGGAAGAGAAGCTGCTGCGCGGTCTGACCACCCTCGGCCCGGGCGAGCGCTGGCTCATTCAGCCCAAGGAACTGGACGAGACCGGTCGCCTGTGGAGCCCCGGTGTTCGCGAAGGCGTCAAGCCCGGTTCCGAGTACCACATGACCGAGTACTTCGGCCCCATCCTGGGCATCATGACCGCTGAGACCCTGGAAGAGGCAATCGAGCTGCAGAACGCACCCGATTACGGCCTGACCGCAGGTCTGCACTCGCTGGATGCTGACGAGCTCGAGCTGTGGCTCTCCAAGGTCCAGGCAGGTAACCTGTACGTCAACCGTGCAATTACCGGTGCAATCGTTCAGCGTCAGCCCTTCGGTGGTTGGAAGAAGTCCACCGTTGGCTCCGGTACCAAGGCTGGTGGCCCCAGCTACCTGATCGCTCTGTCCGATTGGGAGCCGGCACAGGCAACCGCAACCGCTGTCACCCAGTCGGTGACCGTCCGCGAGACCCTGGCTACCATCGAGCAATCCGAGCTGGGCAAGCGCGAGGACTTCGAGTTCATCAAGCGCGGTGTCTCCTCTGACGCACACGCTTGGGACACCGAGTTCGGCTTCGGCCACGATCCCTCGAAGCTGGGCGTGGAGCGCAACATCCTGCGCTACGTACCCACCCAGGTTCTGGTTCGTGCAGACGAGTCCGCATCCGCAGCAGAGACCCTGCGCGTTGTGCTCGCCGGTCTGGCAGCTAACGCACCGGTCGCTCTGTCCGTCGGTAAGGACCTGCCGGTCGACGTCCGTGGCGTCCTCGAGAACAAGGGCATCAAGTACGAAGTCAAGTCGGACGCTCAGTTCCGCGAGTACCTGGCTTCGAACGCTAAGACCCCGGTTCGCGCACTGGCTGGCACCCCGCTGGAAGGCACCCGTATCCGCTACATCGGTAACGACGTGAAGTCCATCTACTCGGCACTGGGTGGTCGCCCGGATGTTGCAGTGTACTTCGCACCCGTCACCGAGGCTGGCCGTATCGAGATGCTGCCCTTCCTCCGCGAGCAGGCTGTTTCGATTACCGCACACCGTTTCGGTAACCCGAACCGCTTCTCCGAGCGCGTCATTTCTTCCCGCTAAGACGCTGTGAGAGTTTAGCTCTCTAGTCTGAGGCTCAGGGCCCTGCACCTTCATGGTGTGGGGTCCTGAGCCTTTTGCGTTTCTGCTGGGCTCTTATCGGGGGAGTGATAGGCCTGTATGGAGCCGTGTGCGAAAGTGATGAATAGAGGGGCGTCTAGAAGTCGATACGGTGTGGATGGTTAGATGCACGAATAAGAAGAGGAAAAATAGTGTCGTAGAAGTGGTACGGGGGTGTTTGGGCGTGCCCCGCGTTACTTCTTATGTGATAATTGGTGTAGGACGTTTCGCTATCCCACACGCGGAACGACACCGTGCGCGGGACGGTCCGCGCTACGCAAAATCACACTGAAAGGACACCGCTGCTATGAGCAACGTTCCCGCAGAACTCTCGTACACTTCTGAGCACGAGTGGGTTTCCGCTCTCACCGCCGAGGGCACCGTACGTGTTGGTATTACTGACCACGCTCAGGATGCACTGGGTGACGTCGTCTACGTCGACCTTCCCTCTGTCGGCGACTCTGTAGCTGCTGAGGATAGCTTCGGTGAGATCGAGTCCACCAAGTCTGTCTCTGATCTTTTCGCTCCTATTGCGGGCGAGATTGTTGCAGCGAACGAGGCTCTGGAAGACGATCCCGCACTGGTTAACTCTGACCCCTACGGCGAGGGCTGGATCATTGAGATTCGCCCCGAGAATGCTGACGACCTGGCTAACCTGCTGGATGCAGAGGCATACAAGGCTGAGCTGGACAAGCTCTAAGTCGATAGACTCTATAACTCTGGCGTCCCTCATCTTAAGAGGTACGTACTGATAAAACGGCGAGACCGATTGGTCTCGCCGTTTTTCATTTAAAGTGCACACAAACGCAAATAAATGGACGCATTTAAGGTTCATCTTGAGGGTCTCTGAAGCTGCCTGAGGGGCTTGAAAGATGGCTAAACCCCTAGTGGGGGCCTCTTTCAAGTTAAATGTGATGAAAACTTCAACTATCGCGAGAAGATAAAATTTTCCCCGTAAAACAGTCCAATATGAGACACACATGCTCGAAGTATTGGAATTTTGCTAAAATTGGTACTGTCTCTATTGGATAGTGTCTGGTTGTGTGGTTATTTTTTGGTTCAAAAAGCCCCTGAGAAGGGCGAACTGAATAGCAAAATGCCTTGTGAGGCTATAAGATTGTCTCGAAGGTTTGCGGTTTATCATTTCGTGATAAACAACTAAACTTATCTATCACACTCTCAACACTAAGCAAAGATGTTCGGCACGAAGCGAGACCCCGACTGGGGAACGAGCCACTCACTCAAATTTCGGCTCGTATCGACATCAGCTGAACAAGTACCCGAAAGACATAGATGACCTCACGCATCGATGAGAACCTCACTAACGCTGAGGTTCAACTAGAGGACGTGGAGAACGGCGACTCTGACCGTAACCCGCGTGACGTTAAGAGCCGGACCATTGGTCAGGTTCTTAGCCAGCTTGACCTGGAGTTCCCCGGAATTAGTGCATCCAAGATCCGCTTCCTGGAGGAGCGCGGTCTCGTGCACCCCAGCCGTACCGAAACCGGTTACCGCAAGTACTCCCAGACGGATATTGAGCGCCTGCGCTACATCCTCACCATGCAGCGCGACCACTACATGCCGCTCAAGGTAATCCGTCAGCACCTGGAGGACATGGAAGCCGGTCGCGTACTGAACTCCATGCCTGCCACCGTAAGCGAAGACGTGCTAGACACCGTCCTTGGCCCGAACGAGCAGGAAGGTCGCACCTACACTCTCCGCGAGCTGGCAGAATACGCTAACACCACCCCCGAACTGATTCGCGAGCTGATTGACTTTGGACTGCTCGAAGACGGTTCGGATGTGGAGTACACCGATTACGATGTGCTGATTGCCCGCGTTAGTGCAGAACTGACCCAGCACGGCATTCAGCCTCGTCACCTGCGCGCATTCAAGTCAGCGGCAGACCGCGAAATTTCCCTCGTGGAAATTGCGGTGGCTCCGCTGGCATCACGCCGCGACGCAGCCTCTCAGGCTCAGGCACAGGAACGAGCCGACAAGATCCGCAAGTTGTGCTTGCAGCTGCACGCAACTCTGGTCGAATCGGCGATGCCTACCTACGAGTAGGCGCACGAAGACGCAGACTACCGGACAGTCTGCTGCTCGTAAACCCTCAGCGGTTCTACCACACCCCAAACGGGGATTTCCCTCGGGAAACACCACTGACCATGGTGATTCCCTCTATAGTCCCTACCCCTTACCAACGGGTAGCGGCCTCTAGACTTGGACGAAGCCGACGCTGGCACGCTCGGAATTTCTACCCCTTCGTCCAACACGAAGAGCTTTCTCACCAGGGGGCTCCCGGCCTGCCAAGGCTGTTCACTCAACTCAGCTGTAAATGCGTACGGACTGCTCCGTACGCATTTACTTTTTAAACTCCCCTGTGGGATGGATACCCAGAAAAAGCGAGGAGAATAGCGGGGGAGGAGCACCCCCCACAGGGCGTTAAAGAGGTACGAATGAATCTGAAAAGATCATTCGCTTCGGTGGGTTCAATTTTAAGTAGAGCCCTCTATCAGTTAAAATAGATTGAACAACCGCGCCTATCGCGCATCGGTCGCACTATCGAATCGTGTTCTACGAACCGAATAGTCGAGCCAATGTGTAGTATTGAAAACCGCGTAGCTAACCTCGCAGAGGGAAGCCACGCGAATCATAGATGCAGATTCTAAGGCCTAGCCCTAGAATCTCACCCCGAAAATCGGGGCTACACCGGAACGAAGTCGACCACATTTGATAGGGCGCGGTGAATCGCATTAAACGGGTTAACGAAAAGGAGGGACCATGCTAGAGCAGCAGGCAGCCGAAAATGCAGGCGAGGCCGCAGGCACCCATGAGGCACCCCAGGGCTTCGACCAGCCCCTGGATGGCTTCGACACCCTCTTCCCCGTAGCGCCGCCTCCGCGCGGTGAACAAGGCGTACTCTTCACCGACCCGGTCTCTGTCGTCGAGGAAAACCTCGGCTACCGTGGCGCCGTCGCCTGCAAGGCAGCAGGCATCACCTACCGTCAGCTCGACTACTGGGCACGCACCGACCTGGTTGTACCCACCGTGCGTAGCGCCTCCGGCTCCGGTACCCAGCGCCTCTACAGCTTCCGCGATGTGCTCGTGCTTAAGATTGTGAAGCGACTGCTCGACACCGGCGTGTCCCTGCAGCAGATTCGCACCTCCATCGAGCATCTGCGTACCCGCGGCATTGACGACCTCGCGAACATCACCCTGATGAGTGACGGTACCACCGTCTACGAATGCACCTCCCCGAGCGAGGTTATCGACCTGGTTCAGGCTGGTCAGGGCGTCTTCGGTATCGCGATTGGCCGCGTCTGGCGCGAAATCGAAATGAACCTCAACGGTCAGCCCGGCGAAGAAATGCACGAAAACTTCGAAGGCGACGAACTTGCCGCCCGCCGTGCCCGCCGCGCACAGGCATAAAACACAAAACGTGAATCAGCCCGCGCTCACTACCTATCGGGTAGCGAGCGCGGGCTGAAGCTTTAAATGCGAGGGAATATTCAATGCTCACTTGAGAAAAAACTCAAGATACACCCCTGTCAGACCCGGAAGAAAAGCGAAGATTCGCTAAAATAAAGGGGCATTACACCTCACTCAAAAAAGGGACCTGCATGCCCCGCATCGTCAGTATCAGCAGTCTCAAAGGTGGCGTTGGCAAAACGTCCATCACTTTGGGGCTCGCCTCCGCGGCATTACACAGCGGACTCTCCACACTCGTTATTGACCTCGACCCCCACGGCGACGCCAGCACCGGCCTGGCAGTGGATGAAACCATCCCCGACGTCGCCTCTCTAATCGCTAGCTCCAATGAACGTGCCTTCGCTGAAGAAGCTGGTAGCTCCTCCTGGAATGCCCTCGTCGGCAAGCCCACCCTGCTGACCAATAACCCCGTGACCACCGGTAGCGTGAAGGTGGCGCGCGGTTCGGCTCGTTCCACCCTCGTGGACCGGCAGGAAGCGGCACCGTTCATCCGCCGATTCAAGCGCATGGTGGAGGCGGCAGCGGACGCCTACGACGTCATCCTGATTGACTGCCCGCCGTTCCTCGGAACCCTGTCTTCGATGGGCTGGGCGGTTAGCGAGCGCATCCTTTCGGTCGCAGAGCCTTCCCTTTTCTCCGTGGCGGGCACCGAACGAACCCTGCGCGCCATCGTGCGCTTTCAGCAGGAAAGCGGCATCAGCATTGACGGTGCGGGAGTAGTTATCAACAAGATGCGCCCCAACGACAGCGAACACCGCTACCGACGCGACGAAATGCGCTCCCTTTTCGGCGATCTTGTCGCAGAGCCGGTGCTCGCTGAAAGCCCCGTGCTGCAACGCGCCCAGGGTGCGGCGTACCCGATTCATTTTTGGCCCGACGAAGAATCGGTTGATCCCGCCATTGACTTCACCCGTCTGCTGGCTGGGCTTATGGCAGACATCTAATCGCTGACCTCTTAGCGCAGACATATACGCGTCACTAATCCGCGGGCTCGAATAGTTCTCAACGCTTGAGTGCGTCTTCTCAAAGAACCGCTGTGTTCTCAGCGCTGTGGTTCTTTGGGACGGCGCACCTTTCGCATATCCGTCAACATTGACACCAGATAGTGGGAATAGCCGGTAGCCTCCACGCGTTATAGTGGCAGTAACAGAAATAACCCCGCTATCGAGGGGCATGCTGGGAACGAGCCCAGCCTCAACACCAACAACGAGAGGACCACATGAGCATCGAGAACGTAGAACGCATTGACGGCGTAGCACAATACGACCTCATCGTCATCGGCTCCGGATCCGGCAACACCCTCATCGGCCCCGAATGGGACGACAAGAAGGTCGCCCTCATCGACGGCGGCATCTTCGGCGGCACCTGCCTGAACGTTGGCTGCATCCCCACCAAGATGTACGTCTACCCGGCGACTATTGCGCAGAAGACCCGCGAGGTCAAGCACCTGGGTGTCGACGCACATGTAGACGCCGTGCACTGGGCACAGATTCGTGACCGCATCTTTGCCTCTCGCATTGACCAGATTGTTGAAGGCGGCCGCGAATGGCGTGCCGGTCTGCCCAACGTCGACTTCTACGACCAGTACGCGCGCTTCGTCGGCTCCCACACCGTCGAGCTGACCGACGGCACCCGACTGCAGAGCCGCCAGATTGTCGTTGCGGCAGGTTCGCGCGCCGTGCTGCCTCCCGTACCCGGTATCGACTCCTCCAAGGTCTACACCAACGACAACGTCATGCGCATGGATGAGCTGCCCGCCCGCATGGTCGTCATTGGCGGCGGTGTGATTGCGGCAGAATTCTCCCACGTTTTCTCCGCATTCGGCACCGAAGTAACCCAGCTGAACCGCTCCTCCCGCCTGCTGCGCGGTGTGGACGAAGAGGTTGTGGCACGTTTCGAAGAAGCCGCAAGCAAGCAGTGGAACATTGTCAAGAATGCGTCCCTCTCCGAAATCCGTGAGAACGCCGACGGCAGCGTGACCGTTGTAGCAAAGCACACCACTGAGAACGGTGAAGAACTGCTCGAAATCCCGGCAGACGCTGTGCTCGTAGCGACCGGGCGCCGCCCCAACACCGACACTCTCAACGCGAAGAACTACTTCGACGTGCAGGACGGCGGCCAGCTCAGCGTCGATAAGTACCAGCGTGTGCTCTACAACGGCGCACCCGTATCCGGCGTCTACGCCCTCGGCGACGTGTCCAGCCGCTACCAGCTCAAGCACGTGGCAAACCACGAGGCCCGCGTTGTGCAGCACAACCTCAGCCACCCCGAGGATCTGCGTGCCAGCGACCACCGCTACGTACCGGCTGCCGTCTTCAGCAACCCACAGATTGCCGTGGTCGGCATGACCGAAGAGCAGGCACGCCAGGCAGCTGAACGTGAAGGCTTTGAGATCACCGTCAAGGCACAGAACTTTGGCGACACCGCCTACGGCTGGGCAATGGAAGACAAGATCGGCCTGTGCAAGCTGATTGCCCGCAAGGACAACGGCGAGCTGCTCGGTGCGCACCTGGTCGGTGAAGAATCCTCCGTGCTCATCCAGCCGCTACTGCAGGCAATGAGCTTCGGCATGGACGCGCGCACCCTCGCACGCGGCCAGTACTGGATCCACCCGGCACTGACCGAAGTCGTTGAGAACGCGCTGCTCGGTCTGGAATTCGACGAGCCCGCAAACGAAGAATCCGCCAGCTAGCGGCGGCTAGATAACGCCCGGAAGCCTAGGTTTCTAGCAAGCATAGGCTTCTAGCGGACAAACACAGAGGAGGGGGTCGTACCTAAGTGGTACGACCCCCTCCTCTCGTTATTGGTGGCCAGAGCCGGTTATGCCGTGTCGCTGTCAGACTTCTGAGGGCTCTGCTCTGCAACAGTCTTCTTCTCATCCTGCACGGGCTTCTCAGCCGGAGCATTAGCGGAAGACTCCTCAGCCTTTTTCGCCTCTTCAGCCTCCTCTTCCTGAGGCTTCTGCATCATCTCGGCGGTCTGCTCACGCAGCTCCTCAAATTTCTCAGCCGCCTGCTCACGCAGCTCGGCAAGACGCTCCGCCTGGTGGTCCGCGTACTCGTGCAGACGCTCTGCCGCCTGCTCACGCAGTTCAGCGAACTTCTCAGACTGCTCCGCCGCGTACTCCTGCAGGCGAGCCAAAGAATCCGACGTGCTATCGGAAACCTTGCCGTACATCTCATCCACGTAGGAGGAGAAGTCCTGCAGAATCTTCGCGCGGCGCAACTTCTGCGAAGGAGTCAGATAGCCGTCCGCCTCGGTCAGATCGCGGTTCATAATGCGGAACTCGCGAATACCCTCAGCGCGGGAAACCAACTGGTTCGCCTCGTCCACGAGCTTCTGAACTGCAGCACGAACCGCCGGGTGAACAGCAGCCTCCGGGATGGAGAGCGAACGCGGCAGACCCAAGTGCTCCAACTGCTCGGGCAGGGTATCCGGATCCAGGGTCACCAGAGCCGCAACGAACGGCTTCTCATCGCCTACCAGCATCGCCTGAGAAACCAGGGGAGAGGTACGAAGATGAGTCTCCGCAATACCCGGAATCACGTTCTTACCGCCGGCGGTGACAATGATTTCCTTCTTGCGGCCCACAATCTTCAGGTAGCCGCGCTCATCGAAATGAGCCAGGTCACCGGTACGGAACCAGCCGTCCTCAGTGAACGCCTGAGCGTCCTCTTCGGGGTTCTTGTAGTAGCTGCTAATCACGCCCACGCCACGAACCAGAAGCTCGCCGTCCTCAGCAATATAGCCTTCGGAACCGGGGATGAGCGGGCCAATCATGCCAATCTGGTACGGGTTGATGCGGCCAGCCGCAATCGGGGCGCAGGTCTCGGTCAGGCCGTAACCCTCAACCACCTGCACACCCACCGCGTGGAAGAAGTGCGCCAGGCGCTCGCCGAGGGGACCGCCGCCGGAGACCGCGTAGCGCAGCTCGCCGCCCAGAGCCGCACGCAGCTTCGAGTAGACCAGCTTGTCGTAGAGAGCGTACTGCGCCGCCAGCTTCAGCGGGACACGGCCCTCAACCTTCGCCTGTGACCAGCGCACCGCAATATCGGTGGAACGCTCAAAGAGCGACTTATTGAACTTGCCGCCCTTAGCCGCCTTCGCCATGGCGCCCTCGTACACCTTCTCAAAGACGCGGGGCACCACCAGCAGCATGGTCGGCTTGAAGCTATCCAAGTCAGCAGCCAGGTTCTTAATATTGGGGGAGTGACCGATGACCAGACCGGCATCCAGTGCCAGCACCTGAATCAGACGCGCCAGAACGTGCGCCAGCGGCAAGAAAAGAATGGAGGAGTTGCGGGAGTTCGCAATCTCGGGTTCGACCATTTTGGTGTTGACACTCAGGTTTAGGAAGTGGCCGTGAGTCAGCGCGCAACCCTTGGGGCGGCCGGTCGTGCCGGAGGTATACACAATGGTCGCGATGTCATCACAGCCGGCAGCGGAACGTACCTGCTCCAGCTGCTCATCGCTCACCTCGGACGCGCGAGCGCTGAGGGCATCAAGGTCGCCGTTCTCAATGACCCAGCGGTGCTTCAACTGCATGGGTTCCTCAGTCGTGGAGGCGAACTCCTCAGCCTCAGCCACACGATTCAGGAGCTTCTCATCCTCGACAAAGATAGCGACAGCCTCAGAATGGGACAGTGCCCACGCCGCCTGGGCGGCAGCGTTCGTCTCATACACCGGCACGGAGACAGCGCCGGCATACCAAATCGCGAAGTCAATGACAGTCCACTCAAAACGGGTGCGGCTCATAATGCCCACACGGTCACCCGGGCGGATACCCGCGGCAATCATGCCCTTAGCCAGGTCGGTCACCATCTGGTGGAACTGCTGGGCGCGAACCGGCTGCCAGTTACCCGGAGACATCTGACGGCGGTACAGCACCGGATTGGAGCTATCGGCACGATGGCGCTCAACAATGCTTGTCAGATTCAGTGAGGGGTCGACAATAACCTCAGCGGGAGTGGAGAAGACTTTCATAATGCGCCTTTCAAATCAGGGCGTGGACCCGTGGCGAATCCGGTACCGAGGGGTGCCCTCGATGGCCCAAGGAGCCGTAATATCTATCTGTTGTTCTACTCGCTACGGCGGGTGATGCTTGCGCCAGTTGTAGCGAGCGGAGCCGCAGAATTAGTGGTTTAGGGATGCGACAAAATCTTGGATGGTGGAGAGCAGATACTCTGCGTCATAGTCCAGGGTTGCCACATGGTAGCTGCGGGTCAGCCACCTAAATTCTACAGGAACTGAACAATGTTCGAGAAAATATCTATGGGAGCTATCCGACACAGTATGATCGCCCAGTGAACGCAAATACAGCACCGGCGACTTCAACTGAGGAATCAGAGCACGAGTCTCAGCGCCCAAAAGATGCAGCTGATACACCGCCGCCGTCGGAACGATAGAATACGCGCCCTCACTCACGCCCGGAACCGCAATATCGGAACCAATCGCCTTGAGCACCGGCAGAACCTTCGAGACCTTACCTGCGTGGCGCATCATCGGGTTCACATCCACCATATAGGGGTTAATCAGCACCGTGCCTACCACCGGCAGACGAGCCGATAGATGAGCCGCCACCGTGCCACCCATCGACATGCCAATGACCACCACCTGCAGACCCTGATCAGCCAGGCGACGGTACCCCTGCTCGGCAGAAGCCAGCCACTGCTGGTACGTGCTATTACGCAAATCCTGCCAACGGGTCGCGTGACCCGTCAGAACAGGCATCTCCACCGCATAGCCGAGCTCCATAAAATGCTGAGCCAACGGGCGCATGCTATGCGGTGAACCCGTAAACCCGTGCACCAGCAAAATACCCACAGAATGCTGCGCCGGGTCAGGACTAAAAGAAACGGGGGAGTGATCGAACGCTTCCTGGTCGCCCTCGAGGCGACGCGCCAGGGAGTCCTTAACATTTTGGGTTGCTAGAAGCCTGCGCTCGCGAGCCTTGCGGCGCATCCGCTTGAGCGGCTCCAACGAGTTATCAAAAATGCTCATGGTCCTCCTTCGCCAACCTGCGAGAATATGAACGCAGGTGCAGGCTCTATAACGCACCCTGACCGGCTATCGCAGATACAGCACCGGTGCTGGTATATCGCTTCAAATGCACCGATACACCGGTGCACAGAAAAATCGTTCTCTTTCTTTCATTATCTCGCTACGCTCCAGACAAGATAGAATTGACCCGGGAATATTCAGAGAGGAGACCCCAATGCCTAACACCGCCCTCTATTCAACGCTCAAGATTCTTGGCTCCCCCCTGCTGCAGGGACTGTACCACCATGACGTGGTGGGCCTTGAGAATCTGCCCGAGGGTCCCTACATTGTCGCAAGCAACCACCTGGCGTTCTGTGACTCCATTTTCATTCCTCTCGCCATGCCTCGCACCGTGAACTTCCTCGCCAAGATCGACTACTTCACCACCCCCGGCGTGAAGGGCCGGGCCATGGCGGCGTTCTTCCGTGGTGTTGGCCAGCTTCCCATGGACCGCTCCGGCGGCCAGAAGAGCCAGGAATCCCTCAATGCTGGTGCGCAGGTCCTCAAGGACGGCGGCGTTATTGGCATCTACCCCGAGGGCACCCGCAGCCCCGACGGACGCGGCTACCGCCCCAAGGTTGGCGTCGCCCGCCTCGCCCTAGAAACCCGCGTACCCGTAGTGCCCGTCGGCCAGATCGGTACCGACCTGATCCAGCCCTCCGGCTCGAACCGCGTCCGCCTGCGCCACGACGGCAAGCCCATTCAGGTGCGCACCATCATCGGCAAGCCCCTCAACTTCGAGGAATACACCGACGGCTCAGACATGAGCCACCGCGTTCAGCGCGAGATTGCCGACCGTATCGGCTCCGAGATTCGTGCCCTGAGCGGCCAGGAATACGTGGACGTGTACGCCGACCGCGTCAAGAAGCTCATGGCTGATAAGAACATGAGCGCTGACGAAGCTATCGCGCACCTGCAGCACTAGACCTGCAGTACTAGACATTGAGACAGTACCCCAAACGGGTGCGCACATACGCCAGAGGGCGGGATGCGGTACGCGCCGCATCCCGCCCTTTCGTATGCCGTTCTGCAACGGCACTTATCAACCCGCTTATCGCCGATACCGGGTGGCGCTATCTAAACATGTGAGATGTACCTGACCTCGGGGTTAGGCGTTGAAGCAAGCAAGAGTACAATTAGGTCTATTCAGCCTGAAAAATCGTAAGCTGGCACGCCATACACGGTGCGCCGAGCACCCGAAACGGGGCTGAATCAGAAAACGCACAAGACCATCCCGATGGAGTGAAGATGAGCAATCAAAACCTCAGCACCTCGCAGGCCCCCGACCACGGCCTGGACACCTGGCGCCAGCTGCACATTGACCAGCAGCCCACCTGGAGCGAGCACGAAGATTTTGAGAGCACCATCGCCGAGCTGAACTCGGTACCGCCGCTCGTCTTCGCCGGTGAGGTCGACGCCATGCGCCAGGCACTCGGTGAGGTTGCTGAAGGTCGCGCATTCCTGCTGCAGGGCGGCGACTGTGCAGAAACCTTCGCGGGTGCAACCGCCGACAAGATCTCCGGCCGCGTCAAGACCATCCTGCAGATGTCTGCAGTGCTCACCTACGGCGCCTCCATGCCCGTGGTGAAGATGGGCCGCATGGCGGGTCAGTTCTCCAAGCCCCGTTCCGCAGACATGGAAACCCGCGGCGACGTCACCCTGCCCTCCTTCCGCGGCGAGACCGTCAACGGTTTCGACTTCACCCCCGAAGCCCGCGTACACGACCCCAAGCGCATGCTGCGCGGCTACCACACCAGCGCATCCACCCTGAACTTGGTGCGTGCCTTCACCAAGGGCGGCTTCGCAGACCTGCGCGCCGTGCACCAGTGGAACCGCGGCTTCACCTCCAACCCCGCGCACGAGCGCTACGAGGAGACCGCCAGCGAAATCGGCCGCGCCCTCAAGTTCATGGAAGCCTGCGGCGTTAACTTCGAAGCGCTCAAGACCACCGACCTGTACGTCGGCCACGAGGCGCTCGTGCTGGACTACGAGCGTGCCCTCACCCGCATCGACTCGCGCACCCAGCTGCCCTACGACACCTCCGCGCACTTCCTGTGGATTGGCGAGCGCACCCGCGGCGTCGACGATGCACACGTGGACTTCCTCTCCAAGGTCCGTAACCCCATCGGCGTGAAGCTGGGCCCCAGCACCACCGCAGAGGACGCGCTCGCCCTGATTGATAAGCTCGACCCGAACCGCGAGCCCGGCCGCCTGACCTTCATCACCCGCATGGGTGCGAAGAACATCCGCGAGAAGCTGCCCGCAATCGTTGAGGGCGTTCAGGCTGAAGGCGCGAAGGTCGTCTGGGTTACCGACCCGATGCACGGCAACACCATCTCCGTGCCCTCCGGCTACAAGACCCGCCGCTTTGACGATGTGCTCGACGAGGTTCGCGGCTTCTTCGAGGTGCACGAGGCACTGGGCTCGTTCCCCGGCGGTATCCACGTGGAGATGACCGGCGACGACGTGACCGAATGCCTGGGCGGCTCCGATGCTATCGACGAGGCAGCACTGGCTGACCGCTACGAGTCCCTGTGCGATCCGCGTCTGAACCACTCGCAGTCCCTGGAAATCGCGTTCCTGGTCTCCGAGTACCTCAAGAACCGCGCATAAAACGTTCATGCGCCTCGCCGTACTAGTCGGTGAGAAATAGCAGAAAAACAATGCCCGGGTCTTCACTCACGATGAATGAAGACCCGGGCATTACGTTTAACCTGCGCACCACACAGACGAGGACAGAGTGCACAGACGAGGACAGAGTGCTCGAGGGGGAACACTACTAGAAGGTCAGGAACGCCTCAATATTGCGCCACCACTGCGACTGCACCAGTGAGGTCGCAAGCCACCAACCGGTAAAGCTCGAACCCATGCCCAGCAGAATCAGCGCCAGAGCCCAACTGCCCACCGCCATACCCGAGGGCGGGGTCCTAAACTGCTTGGCGGGCAGACGAGGATCCTTCTTCGAAGACTGAGCGGAATCATCAGAAATACCCGTAGACTCCTCAGCCTCAGAAGCGCTCGCCGCCACCTTAGCCTTTGAACGGCGCGAACCCGAGGGGCTCAACGAACGTTCCGCCTGAATCGGGGCGTACTCGCCGTTAGCTGAGATGAACTCCTGCTCTGTTTGTGGACCAATACCGACGGACTGAGTCTGCGGGCTCTTCGCGCCCGCACGACGGTCAAGGAAAGAACCCAAACCGCGCTTAGCGGACTTCTTGCCCTTCTCCGGCTCGCCCTCAGAATCCTCGTCATAGGGAGCGGAACTTACCAGCGGTGGAATGCCCTGGCGGTTCAGCACGGAGTCCTCAGCGTCCACGTCGGCAAGGTGCACGCCCTGCCCCGCAGCCGAGGCATCGTAGACGAGGCTATCGGGGGAGTACACATCGTACGCCAGCAGATCGCGGGCATCGCTAAAAGCACTAATCGGGGTGTTACGCACCATCTGCGCGGCACCGCTACGCTCCGCAATATCGGCAACAGCCTCCCAGAGGGGAAGCTCCGGCTCCGGGCACGAGGGGGCACGCCAGGCGCGCTCGGACTCACCCAACGATTCAGAAATCTCCAGCAGAGCCGTAAACAGCTCGGTCGCATCCTCCGGGCGGGCATGAGGCTGCTTGCGGGTACACCACGAAATCAGCCCCGCAATATCGCGGTCCGCACCCGGCGCCACATCGGTCAGCGCGGGCATCTCAATGTTGGCGTTGTGGTAGAGCACCTGCTGGTCATTCTCCAGACCCACAAAGGGCAGACGACCTGAAAGCATACGGTACATCATCACGCCGAGCGCAAAAATATCGGCTTGCGCGCCGACCTTCACCTTCGGGTCCAGGACCTCCGGCGCAACGTAGGCGGGGGTACCCATGGGGGCGCCCGCATCCACCTGATCATCACGGCGGGAAAGACCGAAGTCCGTGAGCTTCACCTGACCGTTAGCGTCGAGAAGAATATTGCCCGGCTTAATATCGCCGTGCAGGTAGCGGTTCGCGTGCACCTCCGAGAGCGCCTCCACCACCGGAATGAGGATATCCAGAGCCTCACCCAGGGACAGTGCATTACGCACACGCAACAGCTGACTCAGGGTGCAGCCGTGCACATACTCCAAGACGATGTACATGACCATCTTGCCCGAAAAATATTCGGTACCCGAAGAGATCACGCCCACCGTATGCCCGCCGCCACCCACCTGGCGCATCGAACGCTCTTCACGGTGGAACTTCTGGCGGTTCGCCGCATCCTCAGCCAGAGCGGGGGAGAGGACCTTGAGCGCGACCGGGTTATTCGACCACAGGTCCAGCGCATAATAGACCTCGCTCATGCCGCCGCGGCCAATGAGCGAACCCACCTGGTAGTGACCCTCAATAATGGCGCCACTGAGCCACTGCGAAGAACCGATAGCGGTATCAGAGGCAGCGGGACGAGTGGCGGGAGGAACAGAAGTATTAGAAGAAGAACGAGGGTTCACGGGAGAAATCCGGCGTGGGCTGGGAGTATTCATACGTCTCAACATTTTAGCCCGCCCACCTGGGGAGAAACGATGCCAAAGGGGGCCGAACAGGTGAACACTCAGCGAATTCTTAAGAAGCGCCGAACGCTCCGAACCCAATTCACGAACCGCGGGCAACGCTCAAAAACAAAAGGTGCGTAGGAGAGCCCCCATGCCAGATGCGGGTCAAAAGTGGTAAATACGTGCCAGCTCTGGCACTCTTAAAAGGTGACTAACGAAAATATTGCTCAGACCTTCGCCCTCGTCGGCGATTGGGTAACTATCCCCGAAATTGCGCAGGCCCTCGACCTGAAGGTGACCCGCGTACACAACCTGATTTCTGATGGTACGCTCATCGCACTGCGCGACCCGGAAACCAACGTGCGCAAGGTACCCGCACTGTTCCTGAACGGTTCGCGAGTTCTCGAATCCCTCAAGGGCACCCTCGTTGTCCTGAAGGACTCCGGCTTTAGCGATGAAGAAGCCATCGTGTGGCTGTACACCAACGACGACTCCCTGCCCGGCCGTCCCATCGACGCACTGATCGACGGTCGTAAGACTGAGATTCGTCGCCGTGCGCAGGCACTGGCTTGGTAACACCGCTTGGTAGCACCTGCTAGGTGGCACCGGTTCGGCACGATAGCTCAATACGTTGAGGCGGCATACTCCGGTATGCCGCCTCAACGTGTTTAACGTTCTAACTGTGCTGAACCTCTATGCCTTGCGGCACAGCGCATCTATACCTTGCAGCGCAGTGCATCTATGCCTTGCGGCGTAGTGCACGGCCCACAATATCGGTCAGCGCCGCGTGCACCAGCTCGTCCAGGTTCATCGCCTCCAGCGCCTCAAACACAGCCTGAGACTTCTGCTCAATCAGTTGCTCATGCTTGGCGAAAGCGCCCGAAGAAACCATCAGCTCACGGATGCGCTCCACCTGCTCATCGCTCAGCTCGGGGTTGCCCAAGCTATTGTGCAGAAGCGCCGCGTCGCCCTCAGAAATAGCGGCGGAGGTGAGCGCTACCAGCACGGTACGCTTACCCTCACGCAGGTCATCGCCAGCGGGCTTGCCGGTCACCTCGGGCTGGCCGAAGACACCCAGCTCGTCATCACGCAGCTGGAAACCCTCACCCAGCGGCAGGCCGAACGCACGGTAACCGGCAAGTACCGGGTGCTGCTCGCTCACGGCACCGGCGCCGTTCTCCAGCGCGGTAGCCTGCAGAGCCAGAGCGCCACCAATCGTGAAGGGGTGCTCGCACGAGTACTTGGCGGACTTGAAACGAATCACGTTCAGGGCACGCTGCAGAGCCGCCTGAGCATCCTCGGTTTCGAGAACCTCGGAGTAGACGTCCAGGTACTGACCCGCCAGAACCTCGGTGCGCATCCGGTCAAAAATAGTGCGTGCGGGGGCACCGTAGATTGCCCCCTCACCCAGGGACGCGAAAACCTCGGCAGACCACGCCAGGGTCAGATCACCGGCAAGAATACCGCCGGTCAGACCGTAGTTGAAGGCATCACCGCGCCAGCTATTCTGCTCGTGTGCCGTCTCGAAGCGCTTGTGCACGGAGGGTGCGCCGCGGCGGGTATCGGAGCGGTCGATAATGTCGTCGTGAATCAGCGCGGAGGTCTGGAATAGCTCCACCGCCATGCCCGCCTTCACAATGGACCAGGACGCGCGGTTCTCGGTGACGGGTGCGCCGCCGGCACCTCGCCAACCCCAGTAGCTCAGCAGGGCGCGCAGGCGCTTGCCGCCGGTGGAGAGGGACTCAATGGCCTCCAGCAGGGGTAGAGTTTCGGCAGAAATGCCCTCGAGTAGCTCGCGCTGGCGGGTAAAAAACTCAGCCATGAGAGTGTCAAAAGCGTGCAGGTAGGCTCGTTGCTCTTCAGCAATACGCTCAGCAAGGTGCGCAGAAGCCGCCGGGATATTCGGTGCCGCTACGGTGAGGCTCTCGGTCGCCTGGGGAGTGGGTGCTCCGGAAGGAGAAGGGGGAGTCATACTATCCTCGCTGAAGGTCGCTGTGTACGGTCCTGATGGGGTGCGGTGTGCACTTCTTCTAGCTTAGTGGAGAAAAGCCCAAGAGAACGCATTTACGAACATGTTTACGATATATTGTCTCTATTTTTCGTAGAAATGTGCTATATTTTCGGTAGGTGGGCGTAGAAGCTATGAGAGGAGGCGACATGGGGCAGGCACGAACCGGCAAGAGCAGCGGTGCAAAGAACGGCGGCGCAAGGAACGGCCGCGTCATTATGCACCTGGACATGGACGCCTTCTTCGTCAACGTCGAACTCCTCGAAAACCCCGCTCTGCGTGGCGAGCCCATTATCGTGGCGCCCCTGGGTCCCCGCTCGGTCGTATGCTCCGCCTCCTACGAGGCGCGCGCTCACGGAGTGCGCTCCGGCATGCCGCTCAGCCGCGCCCGGAACCTCAGTCCCAATGCCACCGTCCTGCCGCTGCGCGGCGACTACCGGCACTACTCCCGTGCCGTCATGGCAATCCTGAACGATCTGAGCCCCTACGTTGAGCAGGTCAGCGTGGATGAAGCCTTTGTGGACCTAACCGGTGCCTACTTGCACGGCCAAGACCCCGTCGCCCTGGCGCAGTGCGCTCGTGACCGCATCGCGCAGGAACTCTCCCTGCCCTCCTCCGCGGGGGTTGCGCCCAATAAACTACTTGCCAAAATGGCGTCCACCGGTAGTAAACCGAACGGGCTGTGGGTCATCCCGCCCGAGCGCGTTCAAGAATTCCTTGACCCGAGAAAAGTCTCCGACCTGTGGGGAGTGGGCGCGAAAAGTACCGAGCAGCTCTCCCGATACGGTATTCACACCATCGCCCAGATGAGGTCCATGAGCCTGGACTGGCTCAAAGAACGCTTCGGCACCGCCCAGGGCGAGCACCTCTGGGCCATGGCGCGCGGCATTGACGAGCGCCCCGTGATCACCGAACGCGAAGAGAAAAGCATGGGTGGCGAGCACACCTTCGAGACGGATACGACCGATGCTCGGGAGGTTAGCGCTGCTATTCGGGAGCTGAGCCTCAAGCTGGGAAAACGCCTGCGCACCGCCGGTAAACTCGCCGGAGGGCTCAGTCTCAAAATCCGCTACAGCACCTTCGAAACGCACACCCGCGCTATTGCCCTGAACGTGCCCGTAGACTCCGGCATGCAGATTGCTTCCTTAGCGTTGGAAGCCCTGCGCGCAGACGGAATCTTGGTAGGGCAGGATGCACCCCGCGCCCTGCGACTCATCGGAGTGCGCGCCGAAAAGCTCGCCCGCGCAGAAGACGGGGTGCAACAAACCCTCTTCGACTCCATCGAGAGCGGGGCAAACTCACGCTCCACACAAACCAGCTCCGCAAAAATCACCTCCGCACAAACCGTCTCCGCACAACGACGCGGCGGGGGAGCGGGTAATAGTCCGCAGAACGGTACTCGCACAGGGTTTGGTATTCGCCCGGGCTCTGGTACTCAATTAGGGTCTGGCGCTCGCCTCGTGAAAAGCGGCAGATGGTCCGAGGTGGAGCACGTCATGGACGCCATTCACCGCAAGTACTCGCAGGAAAGCCTCAAACCAGCCTCCGGAGTTACCGCGCCCGAGAAGAATATCGAAGAAAAGAGCCACAATAAGGAATAGCTGAGGGGCAACAACTGGGGAGTCGATACAGCCTGGGCCATAGCATGGTCAGCGGCTATATCGCAGCCGGTTACTCGTAAAGTGCGGGCGAAGAACACCTCCGCAGAAGGCGGGAGAAAGACATAAAGAGCTTCTGACCGAAAAAGAATGCGCCAACCCCACCCGGCGCGGTACGATGGGAAATATACGGCCGGTAAGAAGCGCTCACCGCACCAGCTGATACAGTAGCTAACCCGGTCCTAACCCGGTTGATACCGACGTCATCTTGAGCAAAGACACCTCAAAGGAGAAAACGATGGCACTGTCCGAGCGTGAACAGAAGGTTCTGGACCAGCTCGAAGAACTCATGAGCAATGAGGATCCGCACTTTGCATCCTCCATGTCTTCAACCGGCAATACTGCGCCAGTCTTTAGCGCTCGCCACTTGGCTCTCGGTATTCTCTTCGTTCTTATTGGCCTGGGCATCATTATTGGTGCGGTCGCATCTAACATGATTTGGCTGGGTGTATTCGGCTTCCTCTTTGCGGCCGGTGGCGTGTACTTCGCAACCACCAGCAAGAAGACCCCGGTAGATTCCTTCCTCGGCGGTAAGGCAGAAGGCGCAGCCCGTGTGCGTCAGCGCGAGCAGAAGGAACGCTCTTCCTTCATGAACCGCCTGGAGGACCGCTGGGACGAGCGTAATAACGGTCAGCTCTAAAGCTCAGGTCTAAAGCGTTCAGTTCTAAAGTATTCAGGGTGCAGAAGCTTCGCGGCTCAGCTCATAGGGCTGACCCCCGATGCGAGAATCTCAAAACTCAAGACTGATCAAGCGGAGGTAAGAATTCTCTTACCTCCGCTTTTTCTATGCCCAAAGAACTAGTGACTATGCCCGAACTGGTGAGAGATGGAAGTATGAGGGGCAGGCGGGCGGAGCACGCCAAACCCCGAAACTAACCCCCCTGAAACTAGCCCCGTCATTGAGTCGGGGCATGGCAAGCCTGATGAGGGTGGAGCGCTGAGTACGCACGCCCGAAGCTGTGTAGAAGCTGTGCGTCAGCGTTAAAAATGCAGGAGAGAGCATAAAAACACTAAAAGATGCTCTGCCGGGTGGGGTGGGTGGTGGAAAGTGGGGTAAAGTGGAGGGGAAAGCTGAAAGTCAGTCCTATCGTCGTGCCCTCAAACACGCGGCGGAGGCACCGGTCCGGCACACCCCGCCACCGGCACCTACAGGATTCGTGGAGCAACCACGCTCCCGCAGGCTTCAGCACATCGGCACACATCAGGGGCACACATCGGGGAGGTGAAGTGAATGTTCTTAGGTACCTACTCACCACGAATGGACGCCAAAGGACGCATCATCCTTCCCGCCAAATTCCGTGAGGAACTCTCTGCAGGCCTCGTTCTGACCCGCGGTCAAGAACGATGCCTGTACGTTTTCCCCGCCGCAGAATTTGAACGCATCCACGAACGGATGCGCACCGCGCCCCTGCCCGGACGAGCCGCCCGAGACTTCCTGCGAGTTTTCCTCTCCGGAGCCTCAGACGAACTGCCCGACAAGCAGGGACGCATCACCATCCCGCCGATACTGCGCCAATACGCAGGACTGACCGACAACCTCGTCGTCATCGGATCCGGTACCCGCGCAGAAATCTGGGATGCCGCCGCCTGGGAGGAATACCTCGCCCGCACCGAAGCTGAATTCGCCTCCCTCGACGAGGACCCGTTCAGCCCGCTGCTCTAGTCGGCATCCCGCCGACGCGACGGCTACCGCCCCGGCATCTCTAGCACCCGCACCACTCTTCCGTAAGCCTTCCCGCAGGACGAACTCTCACAGGAGCACCCATGAGCGTAGAACACGCCCCCGAAACCGGTACGACCGACTCCGGTACTGCCGCCAAGGCCCCCGGCGCATCCATTGAGAACCTCTCCCAGCGTGAAGCCAGCGAACGCCACGTGCCCGTCATGCTGGACCGCTGCATTAACCTGCTGGCACCCGGCATTGAACGCGCCGTCGAGGAGCGCGGCACCGCCTACGTTATTGACGGCACCCTCGGTATGGGTGGCCACTCCGAGGCGCTGCTTGAACGCTTCGAAAACCTTGTGCTGATCGGCATTGACCGCGACCTGCAGGCACACGCCATCGCCGGTGAGCGTCTGGCACGCTTCGGTGACCGCTTCGTACCCGTCCACGCCGTCTACGATGAGATTGACCGCGCCATGGAAGCTGCCGGCGTGCAGGGCATCGACGGCATCCTGATGGACCTGGGTGTCTCCTCCATGCAGCTGGACGAACGCACCCGCGGCTTCGCCTACTCCTACGACGCTCCCCTGGACATGCGCATGAACTCCGAAGACGAGCTCACCGCCCGCATCGTCGTCAACGAATACAGCGAAGACCAGCTGCGCCGCATTATCCGCAACTGGGGCGAAGAGAAGTTCGCATCGCGTATCGCCCGCGCCATCTGCACCGCCCGCGCCAACGCGCCCCTGGAAACCACCGGTGAGCTCGTGCGCATTATCCAGAAGGCGGTGCCCGTCGCCGCGCAGCGCACCGGCGGTCACCCCGCCAAGCGCACCTTCCAGGCGTTGCGTATCGAAGTGAACCACGAACTGGAAGCCCTCGAACGCGCCGTACCGGCAGCCCTGGAGGCGCTCAACCTCGGCGGCCGATTTGTCGCCATGAGCTACCACAGTCTCGAAGACAAAATCGTCAAGAGGGCACTGACCGCAGAGGCAACCTCCAAGGCGCCCAAGGGCTTCCCGGTAGAGCTTGAAGAGCACAAGCCCACCATCAAAATCATTACCCGCGGCGCCGAACCGCCTACCGACGAGGAAATCGAACAGAACTCCCGCGCCGCCAGCGCCAAGCTGCGCGCCGCCGAGAAGATCCGCATCCCCGCCAAGTAGAAGACAGAAAGCGAAGAAGAGTGAGCACCCAGCACGCATCCCAGCGCCCCACCCGCACCCAGGGCGCCCCGCGGAGTCGACGCGCCGGTTCCTCGCGCCCTGCCGCCGGCACCCCCGGCGCCGTTGGCTCTACCCGCGCATCCTCTACTGGCGGCTCTACCGGGGCGAGCCGCGCCTCCACCCGAGCTCACTCCGGTCGTACCCGCACCGCGCGTCTGGAGCCGGTCACCGCATCCCAGCCGGCGGTCCGCCCCGTCAGCACCGCAGCATCGCACGGCGGTAAGCGCACCTCGACGAATGCGAGCCGTGTTCCCTCGAGCGTTCGTGCGGCAGCCCGCACCGAAGAGACCCGAGAAGAGAAGCCTAAGCAGCGTAACCCGCTCTCGACGGTGCGCCGCCGAGCCCGTAAGCTCAGCCCGCCCACCATGCTCGCTGTTTTTGCGGCGATCCCGCTGACCCTGATTTTTATTCTGCTGCTCAACGTACTGATCGTGACCCGCCAGTACGACATGGTGGATTTGCGTGCGCAGGAGCAGCGCCTCGTGCAAGAAAATCAGGCTCTGCAACAGGAGATTGGCTTCAAAGAAGCCCCGCAGGATTTGGCGATTCGAGCAAGCACCCTGGGCATGTTTGTGAGTTCTTCTCAGGCGACCCTGAACCTGCAGTCCTCCACGATTGAGGGCACCCCCACCCCGGCTGCAAGCCCCACCGGTGTTGAAGGATCCAAGCAGGAGAACCTGATTGCGCCTCCGGCGGCCGGTTCGAACGAAAGCTACGCCAAGGGCATTGTGGAGGCTGACAAGTCTGTTCAGCAACGACACAGCCAGGCGAGCGCTTCGGCTAAGGCATCTGCAAGCGCCTCGGCAAGCCCCGCTCAGCAGGCTAACCCCGCTCAGCAGGCTAACCCTGCACCGAGCGCACCTGCTAGCCCCGCCGCGTCTGCCGCACCGAGCGCCGCTCAGCAACCCAGCCCTGCCGCCAGCCCCGCGGCAAGCCAGGCTGCACGATAAACACCATTGACCACAGGATGCACAGCATCACCGATAGACTAGACCAGCGAAAGGACCACCGCATGAGCTCCGACGCGCGTAAGAACGCGAACGAACCGGCATCCGGTCAGCCGGATCTGACCCGCCGTGGCTTTGTCGCAGGCGCCGCTGCCACCTGCGCTCTGGGCGTTATCGGTGCGAACCTGTTTATCCGTCAGGGCTTTGATCCCGGTGCGGTGGCGAATGCGTCCCGTCAGAAGCGTCTGCGTTCGCAGGTGCTTCCGGCTGTGCGCGGTCAGATTCTCGATATCAACGGCAACGTTATGGCGCGTACCGTGCAGCGTTATAACCTGACCGCTGACCAGAGCGCAGTGGCGACCTTCAAGCGTTACAACGAGGACCGCACCCAGAAGATTGAGGTCACCCCCAACCAGCTGGTGTACGAGATGGTCGATATTCTCAAGACTGTTGACCCGGGCATTACCGACGAGTTCATCAAGTCCAAGCTGGACGGCACCTCCAAGTATTCGGTGATTAAGGCAAATATCACCCCGGAAATTTTCAATAAGATTGATGCACTGGGTGCGCCCTTCATCTACGGTGAGGCGTTCTCCCAGCGCCTGTACCCCAACGGTAGTGTGGGTGGCTCCGTGGTCGGCAAGTACAACATTGTTGAAGAGGCTGACGGCAACGGTAAGGGCGGCACGGTGTCCCGTAACTTCTCGGTGGGCATTGAGCGTGTCTTTGAGAAGGAGCTTGCCGGTACCCCCGGTGAGCGCACCTACGAGATTAGTGCTGATGGTGTGCGTATCCCCGTGGCGAAGGAAGAGCAGCGCCTGGCGGTGGACGGTAAGAATATTCGTCTGACCATTAACCGTGATGTGCAGTATTTTGCGCAGCAGGTGGTGCGTGCCCGCGCCGAGGAGCTGAAAGCTGAATGGTGTACCGCCATTGTTATGGATGTGCGTGACGGCTCCATTTTGGCTCTTGCTGATTCCTCCACGATGGACCCGGGCGCGGCAACCATTGAGGACGCGGCGGACATGACCCCGCGCGCTATTTCGCAGAGCGTGGAGCCCGGTTCGACCGAGAAGATGCTGACTTCTTCTGCGTTGATTGAGCAGGGCCTGACGACTCCGACTAGTGTGTATGATGTGCCCGCGACCCTCACGATTGACGGCCAGACTTTCAAGGATGCGTTTGAGCACGGGGCGCAGCGGCGTACTTTCTCGGGCATTATTCATGACTCGATGAACACCGGTACGGTGCTGGTCGGTCAGAAGCTCAGCAAGGAAGAGCGCTACAACTGGTTGAAGAAGTACGGCGTCGGCGAGTTTACCGGCATTGAGCTGACCGGTGAGGAGCAGGGTATAATCGCTGATTGGCGTGATTGGGATGGCCGTCAGCAGTACACTGTGCTGTTCGGTCAGGGTGTTGCGCAGACTCCGCTGCAGACCGCCATGATTTTCCAGGCGCTGGGCAATAAGGGCGTTCGTCTGAAGCCGCGCATTGTGGACGCGATCATTGACGCCGACGGTACCGAACATAAGCGTGCCGTAGAGCCTGGCGAACGCATGGTCAGCGAGGAGACTGCCGCTTCCTGCCTGACTCTCATGGAGAATGTGGTGGAGCAAGGCCACGCCCGTCCGGCGAAGGTGACCGGCTACCGCGTGGGCGGTAAGACCGGTACTGCGGAAACTCCGAGTGAGAAGGGCGGCTACGACGGCAACACGACGTCCTTTATTGGTGTGGCGCCGATTGAGAACCCGCAGTTCTTGGTGGCGGTGACCATGCAGCGTCCTGAGGGTAGCGTGGGTGCGAACGGTACGACGGCTGAGTTCTCCAAGATTATGGAGAAGACCCTGCACACCTATAATGTGCCGCGTTCTACCGGTGAACCGGAGTTGATTCCGCTTTTTGCTGAGGATAGCCCCAATAAGACGAGCTAAAGGCGAGCGGGGGAGAGGTTCCCGGTAGCTGATTCGTGATGAAGAAGCCCCGGGACTGAACACCTGTCGAAGCCTAAAGCCCGTAGAATATTGAATGACCCTGTGTGCCTTGAGCGCATTGACCATACAGAGCTCACCGCTTCGGACAGCGGAGAGGAAAGAAGGACGATGGATACCGCATCTCACGCACCCGGCCAGAACCTGCTGGGCGGCGACGCTCAGACTCTGCGCCCGAATTCTGTGCGCCCGGTGAGTTTGGCGCACCTTCGCGAATATCTGCAGGGATTGGGTGCTCAGGTGAGTTCCCAGCTGGCTAGTGGCGTTCAGGGTTCTGAATCCGGTGATTCCGTTGAGGTTACCGGTATTAGCATGGACTCCCGAGGTGTTCGCCCGCAGGACCTGTACGTGGCTCTGCCCGGTGCGAAGGTGCACGGTGCGCAGTTTGCTGAGGCCGCGTTGAATCTGGGTGCTTCCGCTATTTTGACGGATGCTGCCGGTGCGCAGCTGCTGGGTGAGGCGCCGGTGCCTGTCCTGGTGACTGAGAACCTGCGCGAGTACGTTGGTCCGTTGGCTGCGCTGATTTATGGTTCGGCTTCGTTCCCCGCTACTCACCGTTACGCGGTGACCGGTACGAACGGTAAGACCACCTCCACCTACATGTTGGAGTCGGTGTTCCGCACCGGCCTGGGTGTGAAGACGGGTCTGATTGGCACTATTCAGATTCTGATTGATGGTGTGTCGGTTCCTTCGAAGATGACCACCCCGGAGTCTCCTCACGTGCATTCTCTGCTGACGATTATGGGTCAGCATCAGGTGCGTTGCGCGGCGATGGAGGTGTCCTCGCACGCGATTGATTACCACCGTGTGGACGGCGTGAAGTATGCGGTTGCTGGCTTTACGAACCTGACTCAGGATCACCTGGATCTGCACGGCACCATGGAGCATTATTTCGACTCGAAGGCTCAGCTGTTCACTCCCGAGCGCGCCGAGCTGGCGGTGATTACTGCTGATGACGAGTGGGGCGAGAAGATGTTCTCCACCGCTTGCGAGCAGATGGGTGCGCAGCAGGTTCACCGTCTGGTAACTGCTCGAGGTACCGGCCTGGCTGAGGTGCCTGCAGAGTTTGGTGCCCGCGATTGGGCTGTGGTGAAGGTTCAGCGTGAGGGCCTGGGCCACCGCTTCCACGTGGCTAATGGTGCCGGTGAGAGCATTGAATGTTACACCGGTCTGCCCGCTGATTTTAACGTTTCGAATGCCGCGCTGGCGGCGCTCATGGCGTACCTGGACACTGACTCTGCTGAGCGTGAGCGCCTGCTGCCCGAGCTGGCGTCCGGTTCGGCTCTGACTCCGGTGGTGCCGGGCCGTATGCAGCTGATTTCTTTGGCTCCGCACGCGATTGTGGACTTTGCCCACAACCCTGACGGCCTGACCCGTGCCCTGGAGGCGATGGACCGCCCCGGCGACGGCAAGGTCATGATTGTTTTCGGCGCGACCGGTGAGCGTGACCAGCTCAAGCGCCCGATTATGGGTGCGATTGCGGCACAGTACGCAGATATTGTGGTTGTGACTGATGACGATCCGCACGGTGAGGCGCCCGAGCCGATTCGTGCCGCCGTTGAGGAGGGCGCGCAGAAGGCTGAGAACCGCCGAGCCACCCAGATCCTGAATATTTCTCCGCGTGCCGCCGCTATTGATGCGGCAATTGCCCTGGCGGGCGAGCATGACGCCATCCTGATTGCTGGCCGCGGCCACGAAACCGAACAGGATGTTGACGGCGTGGATATCGCCCTGGATGACCGCGTTGAAACCGCCCGTGCCCTGCGTGCGCACGGTTTCGAGATTCTGCCTGATTACCAGCGCATGCTCGACGAAAGTGACTCTAAGACCGCTGAAGGTATGGTGAAGAATGATTAAGCTCAGCGCCGCTCAGATTATTGAGGCAACCGGCGGCACCGCTATCGGCTTGGACGGTCGTGAGGAGCAGGTGTTCGCAGACTTCGCCACCACCGACTCCCGCGAGGTGCAGACCGGTACCCTGTTCGTGGCGAAGCCCGGCATGGTCACTGACGGCCACAGGTTCATCCCCATGGCGTTTGAGAAGGGCGCGACCCTGGCACTGGTCGAGCGTGAAGTACTCGACGAGCAGGGCGTGCCGTACCCGAGCATCCAGGTGCCCGATGTGGTACTGGCGATGGGCGATTTGGCGCGCTACTCCATTGAGCAGATGCGCGCTCAGGGTGAGCTGACCGTTATCGGTATTACCGGTTCTGCCGGTAAGACCACCACCAAGGACCTTCTTGCCGCCATTTTCACCCCGGAGGGCCCGACCGTTGCCCCGGTTGGCTCCTACAACAGTGAGGTGGGCGTGCCCCTGACCGTTTTCCGCGCGGATGAGTCCACCCGCTACCTGGTGATTGAGATGGGTGCGGACCACGTGGGTAACATCGAGTACCTGGCGAATATTGCGCACCCCGATCACGGTGCCATCCTGAAGGTTGGTACCGCGCACGCTGGCGAATTCGGCGGTGTGGACAATATTGAGCGCACTAAGGGTGAGCTGGCTGAGGGCGTTCAGCCGACCGGTTCCCTGGCTCTGAACGCTGACGATGAGCGCGTATTGCGCATGGCGTCGCGTTCGGTCGCGCCCATTACCTACTTTGGCGTGGGCGAGAAGACCGACGCGAACGGTCAGCCCTACGAACGCTACGTTGCGGCGCTGAACCTGCGCACCACCGACGCCGGCTGCCCCGAATTCACTCTGCGCCTGCCTGACGGTAGCGAGTACGAGATTTCCTCGCAGCTGATCGGTGAGCACCATGTGTACAACCTGCTGGCTGCGGCGACGATCGCCTACAACAGCGGTATTTCGGGTGAGAAGATTGCTCGCGCGCTCAACAAGGCGGCGGCAGCTTCGAAGTGGCGTATGGCCCGCACCGACCGCGCCGACGGCGTGACTGTCATTAACGACGCCTACAACGCGAACCCCGAGTCGATGGCGGCTGCACTGCGCACTCTGGCGCAGCTGGGCCGCACCGTTGACCCGGCGACCGGTCAGCCGCACCGCACCTGGGCTGTTCTGGGCGCCATGCTGGAGCTCGGTGATGCCTCCGTGGAGGAGCACGACCGCATCGGCCGCCTCGTGGTGCGCATGAACATTTCCAAGCTGATTGCTGTGGGTGACGAGACGAAGCCCATCTACAATGCGGCTCACCTGGAAGGCTCCTGGGGTAATGAGGCGACCTGGGTGAAGACCCCGGAAGAGGCAGAGCAGATTCTGCGCGCCGAGGTTCGCCCCGGCGACATTGTGCTCTTCAAGTCCTCGAACGGCGCGAAGCTGGGCATTCTGGGCGACCAGGTTGCTTTCGCCGAGTACACCTTTGGCGCTGAGGAAGAGCAGGCACCGACCTGGCTTTCTGCCGGTGATTTTGTTGAAACCACCGATTTGAGTGACCACCTTGCCGCTTACCTGGACGGTGCCGCTAACGGCGACCGTACCTCGACCGAACAGACCACGAACGAAGGGTAGCGCTTTATGATTACCGTGCTGATTGCTGGAATCTTCGGATTCCTCATCTCCCTCACCGCGCTGCCGGTGTTCATCAAGAAGATGAAGTCCCTGAAGCTTGGCCAGCTCATCCGTGAGGAAGGCCCGGCAGCCCACCAGCACAAGGCGGGCACCCCCACCATGGCGGGTCTGATTTTCATCCCCGCGGCGATTCTCGCCTACTTCTTGACGCTGGCGGTGAGCGCGCTGTTCTTCGGTACCGCACCGATGCCGACCGCCACCGCGTGGCTGACCATCGCCTTCACCCTGGGTATGCTCGGCGTGGGTGCGGCGGACGACATCATGAAGTTCCGCAATAAGGGCAACGAGGGTCTGACCGAGAAGCAGAAGACCATCGGCCTGCTGGGTGTGACCCTGCCCTTTGCCTACCTGGCGTTCCAGTTCCCGAATGAGTCGGGTGCTCGTCCGGCGTCGACCGCTATCTCGTTCGTGCGTGACCTGCCCATCGACCTGTTCGCGGCGGGCGCGGTCTTCGGCTCCATCCTGCTGGTTGGTTGGATTACCCTCATCTCCCTGTCCGGCACGAACGCCGTGAACTTCACCGATGGTCTGGACGGCCTGGCTGGCGGCATCATGATGACCATCTTCTCCGGCTACCTGACCATCAGCATCTGGCAGTACGTGCACGCCTGCTCCGCTGGTGCCGGCACCGCCTGCTACGATGTGCGCGACCCCGGTTCGCTGGCGCTGATTGCCGCCTCCCTGGTGGGTTCGCTGGCTGGCTTCCTCTGGTGGAACGTGTCGAAGGCGCAGATTTTTATGGGCGACTCCGGCTCCCTGGCACTTGGTGGCGCAATGGTTGCTTTCGCACTGTTCACCCGCACCGAGCTGCTCCTGCTGGTCATCGCCCTGATTCCCGTGCTGGAAGTGTTCTCTGTGATCGTGCAGAAGTTCGTGTTCAAGACCAGCCGTAAGCGTTCGGTCGCAGCGGGGGAGAAGCCCCTGCACGCGCACCGTTACTTCCGTATGACCCCCTTCCACCACCACATGGAGAAGGTCGGCGTCAACGGCAAATACTCAATTGATAAGCGAGGCATTGCCCCCGGTACCGTCAGCAGCGGCGAAGTGAACTCCGTGTTCCGCCTCTGGGTTGTTAACGCCCTCTGCGTGCTCGTTGCCCTGGCGCTGTTCTTCGGTGACTGGTTCTCGCAGACTTCTGGAGTGATTCACTAATGTCAACTAATGAACAGCCGGATGCCGCTCGCATTGAAGCGAACGCCGCCGCTATTGCGGTGAACCCGGTGTATGAGAACGAGCGCCTCGCGGAGCTGACTCACTGGGGTGCCCCCTGGGCTAACCTGCGAGTGGCCGTGGTGGGCATGGGTACCAGCGGCGACGCCGTGACCGATGTGCTCGCCCAGCTGGGTGCACATATCGTTGTCATCGACGGGGCTGATACCCCGGAGAAGCGTGAGCGCATCGAGATTTACAAGAACGCCTACGGTAATGTTGAGGGCCTGTTCGGTCCCGAGCACATGCGCGCACTGCCCCCGGTGGATGGTCAGGAACCCGAGCTTGTGGTAACCTCCCCGGGCCTGCGTCCCGACCACCCGGTCATGCTGGACGCGTATGAGCGTCGCATCCAGATTTGGGGCGATGTGGAGCTGGCGTGGCGCCTGAATGAGCGCAGCGACCGCCCGACTCCCAAGTGGCTGTGCCTGACCGGTACGAACGGTAAGACCACCACCGTGGGCATGGTGGATTCTATTCTGAAGGCTGCCGGTAAGAAGTCTATTCAGGTGGGTAACGTGGGTATGCCCATCGTGTACGCCATTGCCGACGATGAGCCCTATGAGTTCTTCGCGGTGGAGCTGTCCAGCTTCCAGCTGCACTGGACCTACTCGATGTCCCCGTACGCTTCGGTGGTTCTGAACATCGCTGAGGATCACGTGGACTGGCACGGCTCCTTCGACGGCTACAAGGCTGATAAGGCTCGCGTGTACGAGCACACTCAGGTTGCTTGCATCTTCAACACCGACCACGTAGACACCCTGCGCATGGTCGAGAACGCGGACGTCATTGAGGGCGCTCGCGCGATTGGTTTTAGCTCCACTGAGATGCCCGCCGTGTCTATGCTCGGCCTGGCTGAGGACATCATGGTGGACCGCGCCTTCTTGAAGAACCGTTACAACGAGGCGTACGAGCTGGCGGTTCTGGAGGATTTGGCTCCGGCACCCGGTAAGATGCCCGCGAAGCACACCGTGGAGAACGCTCTGGCGGCTGCAGCGCTGTGCCGTGCGGCTGATATTGACCCGAAGGCTGTGGGCGCTGGTCTGCGTTCCTTCAAGACCGGTGCGCACCGTAACCAGCTGGTGGGCTACGCGAACGACATCATGTGGGTGAACGATTCGAAGGCTACGAATCCTCACGCCGCGAATGCATCAATGAGCGGTTACCCCTCGCTGGTGTGGATTGCCGGTGGTCTGTCGAAGGGCGTTGAGTACGATGAGCTGATTGCTGCTCATGCTCAGCGCCTGAAGGCTGTGCTGATTATCGGTACTGATACTGCGGCGTTGAAGTCGGCGTTGGCTAACCACGCTCCGCAGGTTCCGACCTACAATATGACCGCCGCTGTGGCTGATTCTTCGGACGGCATTGCCGTGATGAACGCGGCCGTTGCGAAGGCTGCTGAGCTGGCGCATCCGGGTGATACTGTGCTGATGGCTCCCGCGTCTGCGTCAATGGACCAGTTCAAGAATTATGCGGTGCGCGGTGATGCGTTTGCGAATGCTGTTGCCGCCCAGCTGGCAGACTCTTAGGACGTTGCCTGCAGGGGGCGTCTCGGGTGACCGGGGTGCTTTCTGCGGGTTCTTCTCGGGGGTGGGATGGTGTAATGGTGTCCCACCCCTGAACCTTTTTCGTGTAGTCGCCACGACGAATCCGTGGCAGTTGAGGCCTATAGGAGGGCATGTGAGTACCAGCGCATCTTCGGAGCGTTCGGCTTCTTCGGCGCGTTCGACCGCGAGTGGTCGTTGGGCGTCTTTGCGAGCCGGTTGGGAGGATTTCTCTGCGCCGTTCCGTACTCGTGCCGATAGGCTGTACCGTCGTGGTTTGAAGGCCGACCTGTGGGATGTGCCGGTGATGCTACTGGTCACCACCTTGGGTCTGGCTATTTTTGGCTGCATTATGGTGCTGTCGGCCTCGAGTGTCACCATGATTTCTCAGGGCCAGTCGCCGTTCTCGCAGGTTTCGTCGCAGGTCATGTTCTTGGTGCTTGGCGTGATTGCGATGGCGGGTATTACGCGTATCCCGGTGGGGGTTTACCACAAGAAGTTTGTGGTGAACGCGATGCTGATTGCCGCGTTGGTCATGCAGCTTGCCGTGGTGGTCGTTGGCGTTGAGGTGAACGGTAACCGTAACTGGCTGAAATTCCCCGGCGGCGTGCAGATTCAGCCGTCGGAGTTTTCGAAGCTGGCGATTATTATGTGGCTGGCGTGGGTGTACAGTCGCCACGGCGATATTTCTCGCAATATTTGGCGTACTCTGTTCCCCTCGATTTATGGTGTGGGTGCCCTGGTGCTGCTGATTATGCTCGGCGGCGATATGGGTACCGCCATGGTGTACGGCTTCATCTTTGTGGGCATGATGTGGCTGGCGGGTGCTTCTCGTAGCTCGCTGCTGAAGATTGGCGGCGCGTTTGCGGCGCTGGCGCTGGTGGGCGTTCTCAGTAGCGCGAACCGTGTGGCTCGTATTTTCGGTGTTTGGGGTTCGTGCACGAACGCTAACTGTGACCAGGCGAATTCTGGTGAGGTGGCGCTGGCGACCGGCGGCTTCTTGGGTGTTGGCCTGGGCCAGTCGCGTCAGAAGTACAACTACTTGGCTGAGGCGCATAACGACTATATTTTCGCCATTATTGGTGAGGAGCTGGGCCTGCTGGGTACGCTGGCGGTTCTGCTGCTGTATGCGGGCCTGGTGTATTGTGCGGTGCGTATTATGCTGCGCACTACTGACCCGCTGGTGCGTTTGGCTACGGGCGGCATCATGATTTGGTTGAGCTCTCAGGCGATTATCAATATGGGCATGGTGTCCCGTATTTTGCCGGTGATTGGTGTGCCTCTGCCGTTCGTCTCCTATGGTGGTTCGTCGCTGTTGTCATCGTTGTTTGCGGCGGGTTTGTTGTTGGCGTTTGCGCGGCAGACTCCGTTGCGTGGCGCGACGGCACCGTCGAATATTGAGACTCAGAGCGTGCGTGAGGTTCGTCGTGCGAATGCTGATTGGCAGCGTCGTACGCCGTTGCAGATTGTGCTGAATCAGGAGGAGGCAGCTCGTGCGGCTGCCGGTGGCCACCTGATGAAGGAACATAACCCGTTTGCGCTGATGTTTGGTCCGGAGAGCACGTTGCGCCGCTGGTTGGGTTTTGCGCCGGATCAGCAGCGCGAGTTGGCTCGTATGACTCGTGAGCAGGAGAAGGAGCGTATCCGTCAGGAGAAAGCTCGTATTCGCGAGGAGGAGGCGCAGGTTCGTGAGGAAGCTGCCCGTGTGAAGGCGGAGCAGAAGGCCGCGCAGAAGCAGAAAACGGAAGCACAGAAGCAGAAAACCGAAGCTCAGAAGCAGAAGGCCTCGCAGAAGCCTGCACCGACGAAGGCAGCTCCGAAGAAGGCTTCCGCTCAGCCTCGTACCGGTCAGCAGGCTCGTGTTGCGAGTGGGCAGCCCGCGCAGGGTCGCCCCGCCCAGAAGACGACTGCTCAGAAGCAGACTGCTGCGAAGCCTGCAGGTCAGAAGCCCGCGGCTCCGAAGCATGCTGTACAGCAGCACGCTGCTCAGCCCCGTACCGCTCAGAAACCTGCTGCTCAGAAGCGAGTGCAACAGCCTCGTGCTGCTCAGCCCCGTAGCGCGCAGCATCGTCCGTCGGGTTCGCTACCTGCGGGTCTGCAGCCGCTGCATCCTGAGGACCGTCAGCGTCGAGCCCAGCGACAGGGTAACCCTCGACAGGGTGCTCAGCGTCAGGTGACGCCGCGACAGGGCACTCAGGCAAAGAGTACCCAGGCAAAGGGCGCTCAGAAGAACAGCGCCCAGCAGGCGCAGCGTCCGGCTCAGGGCGCGGCTCGGAACTCGGCTCAGCGCAGCACCCGCAAGCAGGGCTAAACCCCGCGGAGCCCGCTCCGTGAAGCCTGCATATCGGGGGCTGACATTCGGGGGAGTGAGCTACGGTTCGTGCCTCTACCCGAAATGAATATGTGCTGAATATAAGATAAAGCCCTCGCTATTGAGTTGTAGCTCAATGGCGGGGGCGCTCTTTTGAACAGGTGCGATAGCGTAAAATGATGCTGTACCGATGTGTTGGGAGAAAGACCTATGACGAAGAAGGCGCCCTCTATAGTCTTCGCCGGTGGTGGCACCGCCGGTCATATTAATCCGATGCTCGCGATTGCGCGTGCGATTCGTGACCTTGAGCCGAACGCTAAGATCCTGATGCTGGGCACCGCCGACAAGATGGAAGCCGAGCTGGTTCCGGCAGCTGGTTTCGATATTGAGTTCATCCCTCGTGCGGCGTTCCCCCGTAGCATTAACCGTGCCGCTTTCGCTTTCCCCGCTAAGTTCTTTGGTGGCCTGTCGAAGACCCGCCGCATCCTCAAGGATGTAGATGCGGATGTGGTCGTTGGCGTGGGTGGCTATGTGTGCCCGCCGGCGTATTTGTCTGCGTTGAGCGCTAAGATTCCCGTGGTGATTCATGAGGCGAATGCGAAGCCCGGTTTGGCGAACCGCCTGGGTGGTACGTTCGCGAAGTTCACCGGCGTGGCGTTCCCCAATACTCCGTTCCCGCGCGCAACCCTGGTGGGTATGCCGATGAAGGATGAGATTGCCTACCTGAACCGCGAGGCGCACCGTTCGAAGGCTCGCCGTAACCTGGGCCTGGACCCGCAGAAGCCGACCGTGATTGTGACCGGTGGTTCGTTGGGCGCGCAGAGCCTGAACAATGCGGTGGCGGCGTGCCGTGACCACTTTGCGGAGTGGGACTTCCAGATCCTGCATATTACCGGTAAGGGTAAGACTGTTCTGGACGAGAACGGCGAGCCGCTGAGCGCGCCGAATTACCGTCAGATTGAGTTCAGCAACGGCATGCAGGATGTGTACGCTGCCGCTGATCTTCTGCTGGTGCGTTCGGGTGCGGCGACCGTCAGTGAGGTTGCTGCGGTGGGTGTTCCCGCGATTTTTGTGCCGCTTCCCATTGGTAATGGCGAGCAGGCTCTGAATGCTCGTTCTCTGGTGGAGGCGTCTGCGGCTCTGCTGGTGAAGGATGCAGAGGTCACCGGTGAGTGGTTTGCCCGTGAGATTCCGGCTCTTATGGCGAACCCGGAGGAGCTGGAGCGTATGGGCGCTGCGGCGTATGAACTTGGTATCCGTGACGCGGCGCGCGTTATGGCTGAAGCAGTATTGAAGGCAGCTGAGAAGTAATGACTGAATTGATGAATCTTGAGATGGTGTTGCCGGCACCGCTGAACCCGCCGTTCCCTGAGCGTGCGAAGATGAGCGAGTTGGGCCGTGTGCACTTCATCGGTATTGGTGGCGCGGGTATGAGCGCTATTGCCGCTCTGATGCTGCAGGCTGGTGTGACGGTGAGCGGTTCTGACCGTGCCGAGTCGGCTGCTGTTGAGTCTTTGCGTGCTGCGGGTGCTCGTGTGGGTGTTCCTCAGCAGGCTGAGAACATTGTGGACGTTGATACCGTGGTGATTTCTACCGCGATTCGTGAGGATAACCCGGAGCTTGCTGCCGCTCGCGCGCAGGGTCTGCGTGTACTGCATCGTTCTGAGGCGCTTGCCGCTGTGATGGGTGAGTCTCAGGTGGTTGCTGTTGCCGGTACTCACGGTAAGAGCACGACCAGCTCCATGATTTCTGTGATGTTTGATCAGCTGGGTGCGGAGCCTTCCTTTGCGGTGGGTACTGTGATCGCTGGTCGCGGCACGAACGCTCACTTGGGCGCTCAGGGTCCGGAGTCGATTTTTGTGGCTGAGGCTGATGAATCGGACGGCTCGTTTGTGCGTTACCGCCCGGCTATTGCTGTGGTGACGAATGTTGAGCCGGACCACCTGGACTTCTACGAGACGGACGAGCGTGTCTTTGAGGCGTTCAACCGTTTTGTGGGCTCGCTGGCACCTAACGGTGTTGTGGTGACCTGCGCTGATGATGAGGGCGCGGCGACTTTGGCGGCTCGTTCTCGTGCGGCGGGTGTGCCCGTGGTGACCTACGGTGAGTCTGAGGATGCTGACCTGCGCATTAGCGAGATTACCAGCGCTGGTTCTTCCTCATCGTCGCACCTGTCCTGGTCTTTTGAATGCCGCGGCGTGCGTTATGAGGGTGAGCAGGATCTTGCTCTGAAGGTGCCCGGTATCCACAACCAGCTGAATGCTTCGGCTGCTTTTGCGTCGGCTCTGATTTCTGGTTACGAGGCTGCTGATATTGCTCGCGCGCTGGCTGATTTCGTGGGTGCTGACCGCCGCTTCACCCTGCGCGGTGAGGTTGCCGGCGTGAAGGTCTTTGACGATTACGCGCATCACCCGACCGAGGTGTTCCGCGCCCTGGAGACCGGTCGTACCGTGGCTGACGGCCACAACCTGTACGTGATTTTCCAGCCTCACCTGTTCTCGCGTACTCGCGAGTTCGCGAAGGAGTTCGCGCAGGCTCTATCGATGGCTGACCGCGCTCATGTGCTGGATATTTACCCGGCTCGTGAGTTGCCGATTGAGGGCGTGACCAGTGAGCTGATTACCGGTGCTGGTTTCTCTGAGGTTCGTTACGCTACGGCTGAGAGCGCGATTGAGGATATTGTGGCCTGCGCTCAGACCGGCGATATCGTGATGACCGTTGGCGCCGGTGACGTGACCGCTTTGGGTGCGCGTCTGCTGGAGTCCCTGCAGGTCCGTCACGGTGGCGAGTCGAAGAAGTCGGAGGCTTAGGCTGTGCCGATGAGTTCTGGTCTCTCTTCGGAGGGGCATTCCTCCTCGCGCGCGCCGAAGGCCCCGCGTTCGCGTGCTCGTCTGCGTGCCCAGCAGGCACCTGAGAATGTGCAGACTGAGGTGGCACCGGCTGAGGCGGTACAGGCTAAGTCCGTGCAGGCTCAGGTAGCTCAGCCTCAGGCGGCAAAGACCGTAGAGGCTGCCGAATCTGTAAAACCTGCAGCATCCGCTCAGCCTGCCTCTTCTGGGGTATCTGCCGGCTCTGCCGCTACTCAGCCTTCGAGCTCTGTGCGGCACATGCCCCGTAAGCCTGTGGTGCATAAGGCTTCCGCTCAGCACGGTACTGATTCTTCAGCTTCGAAGAGCGCTGCGGTGGTTCATTCTTCGGCGCAGTCGTTGAAGGATTCGGTGCGTTCGGCGCTGATGACCGGTCGTACCGTGTCTGAGGTTGAGCACGCTCCCGAGCTGTTTGATGTTGAGGCGTTTGAGGATTCTTCGTCTAAGAGTGCATCTTCTAAGACTGCATCTGCTCAGGCCGCGTCCTCGCAGTCGGAGAAGAGCGTAGGTAAGGATAGCGATAAGGGTTCTGACAAGAAGTCGGTGCCCACCGCTGGCAAGGCGTCTGCTGGCTCTCGCGAAGAGTCTGCCGCTCCGAAGGCTGAAGAAAGCGCCGATAAGAGCACCGATAAGGCAGGGGAGAAGGCTGCTGAAGAGCCTCGCCCCGCGAGCCGTTTCGGTCGTTGGCGTGCTGAGCGTGAGCAGCAGCGTGCCGCGGAGATTGAGAAGGAACGCGAGCGGGCGAGCCGTCAGGCTCAGCGTGAGCGTCTGCGTCAGGATCCGGGCCTGGACGGTCTGCGTGCTGAGGAGCGTCCCCGTAAGGAGCGTGCGCCTCTGACTCGTGCCCGTAAGCTGCTGTACACTGCCTCGGCGCTGGCTATTATTGCGGTGCTGTACGTGGTGCTGGTCTTCTTCTCGCCCCTGCTGGCGACTCAGAAGATTACGGTGCGCGGCGCATCCCTGCTGGAAACCAGTCAGGTGGAGCAGAAGCTGGAGCCTCTGCGCGGTGTTCCGCTCACTCGCATTGATGAGAAGAAGGTGCGTGAGCTGATCGGGCAGGATAATGTGATTCGTAGCGTGCAGGTGGAGAGCCGTCCGCCGCATGAGCTGGTGGTGACCCTGAAGGAGCGTACTGCGGTTGCGGTTGTGAAGCAGGGCGATACGTACCATACTGTTGATAGTGATGGTGTGAGCCTGCTGGAGTCGGCTACTCAGCCCGATACGTCGGTGCCGCTGGTTCGTTTCAGCGGTGATGACCCGCAGACTTCGGCTGAGTTCCACACTATTTCTACCGCGCTTTCGGCGATGCCCTCTGAGCTTCTAGCTCAGGTTAAGGAAGCCGGCGCTACGTCAACCTCAAGTATCACTCTAACCTTGAGGGATAATACTACGGTGCAGTGGGGAACCGCTGAAGAGAGCGAGTTGAAGGCTAAGGTCCTGCTCTCCCTGCGCCAGGCTATTGCCAAACGTGCTCAGGAGGAGAAATCTTCCGAGGCACAGACGCAGAAGGTGACCGTCTATGACGTGTCTGCCCCGCGCGTACCGGTGACCCGATAGGGGAACCATTCAGGCGCTTTATCCTCCCTTTTTGTGTGAAATCCGCAAAAAGAGGGGGTAATTGCGCTGTGTGACTAGGAACCGACAAAAACAGTTTGGTATCCTAGCAGATAAAGTCATTCTTTAGAGGAAACCTTCAGGCTTAGATTAAGCTGCGGGTCTTCCGAAGCTGGAACACGGAACAATCGAGGAATACATGGACGCTGGAACTCCCCAGAACTACTTGGCAGTCATCAAGGTCGTTGGTATCGGCGGCGGTGGCGTCAACGCAGTCAACCGCATGATTGAGGTTGGTCTGCGCGGCGTTGAGTTCATTGCTATCAACACTGACGCTCAGGCTCTGCTGATGTCCGATGCAGACGTTAAGCTGGACGTTGGTCGTGAGCTGACCCGCGGTCTTGGCGCGGGCGCAAACCCCGAGGTTGGCCGTCAGGCAGCCGAGGATCACGCGCAGGAAATTGAGGAAGTCCTCAAGGGCGCAGACATGGTTTTTGTGACCGCAGGTGAGGGCGGTGGCACCGGTACCGGTGGCGCACCCGTCGTGGCACGTATTGCCCGCTCCCTCGGCGCTCTGACCATTGGTGTGGTGACCCGCCCCTTCACCTTCGAAGGCCGCCGCCGCTCCAACCAGGCTGAGACCGGTATCGCCGCTCTGCGCGATGAGGTTGATACCCTGATCGTTATTCCGAACGACCGACTGCTGTCGATTTCGGATCGCAACGTCTCCATGCTGGACGCATTCAAGTCCGCTGACCAGGTTCTGCTCTCCGGTGTGCAGGGCATTACCGACCTGATCACCACCCCCGGCCTGATCAACCTTGACTTCGCTGACGTTAAGTCCGTCATGCAGGGTGCAGGTTCGGCTCTGATGGGTATCGGCTCGGCATCCGGTGAGGACCGTGCCGTGAAGGCAGCTGAGCTGGCTATTGCATCGCCGCTGCTGGAAGCATCCATCGACGGTGCACACGGCGTTCTGCTGTCCATTCAGGGTGGCTCTGACCTGGGTCTGTTCGAGATCAACGAGGCTGCACGCCTGGTTCAGGAAGTTGCTCACCCCGACGCAAACATCATCTTCGGTGCGGTTATTGACGACGCACTGGGCGATGAGGCTCGCGTGACCGTGATTGCTGCTGGCTTCGACGCAGTGAACCCGGAGACCAACTCCAACGCTTCCACCGCTGCGGCTACCCAGGCTCAGCGCACCCAGGCATCCTTCGGCGGTTCCACCGCTGCTCCGGCTGCTAACGGCTACGGCTACAACGCACCCGCTGCTGCTCCGGCTTCCACCGGTGCTGCTGGCTTCGACGTTGACCTTCCCCCGGTTGTGGAGGAAGCTCCGGCTCGCCGCGACACCCTGGATGTCCCTGACTTCCTGAAGTAGTCTGCCCGGCTGTGAACGCCTAAGCGTTGCACGGCTGAGAGTCTTATGAAGCTATAGGGGAGCTGAGAAACACGCACATTGTGCTGTTCTCGGCTCCCCTTTGCTATACCCGCCGTTCTACCCCGCTGACATCTGATGAAGGAATAGAAGATGAGCGATAATCCCACAACTTCGCTACTTGCCGCTGCCGATACCCTCACTCTGGGCCACTGGCGTGTGCGGGTGGGCTTCACCTCCCGCGCGGCGGGCAACCTGGGCCTGCACGTGGACGATGAGCTCGGCGGCGGTATGGACGCCTCCCTGGTGCGTACTCTCAACCACCGTGCCGCCCTGGAGGAGGCGCTGGGTACCGACCCGTTCTTCTACCTGAACCAGGTGCACGGTGTGCAGATTGCCTACCCGGAAGATTACGCGGTGGAATCCTACGCGCCCGGTGCTCCGCAGGAGCGTACGGTTGAGCGTGCCCGCGCGGTGCTGGAGAACTCGCCGGTCGCCGATGCCGCTATCAGTACTGAGGGTGTGCCCCTGGCGATTATGGTGGCGGACTGCATTCCCGTGGTGCTGGTGGGTGAGCGGGTCGCGAACTGGCAACCAATCCTGGCGGTGGCTCACGCTGGCCGCCGCGGCCTGCTCGACGGCGTGCTCCAGCAGACCGTGCAGCGGATGCGTCAGCTCGGCGCGGAGAAAATCACCGCGTGGCTGGGCCCGAGCATCTGCGGTAGCTGCTACGAGGTGCCCGAGGCGATGCGCACCGAGTCCACCGAGCTGATTCCGCAGGTACATTCGGTGACCAGCCAGCAGACCCCCGGCCTGGATCTGCCCGCCGGTGCCCGCGCCGTGCTGGAGGAGGCAGGCGTGCAGGTGAACATGGACTGTGCGCAGTGCACGTTTGAGGAGCCGACGGTGTATTCGCATCGCGGGTTCACGAACCGCGGTGAGAAGCCGGGCCGTATCGCGGGTCTGGTGTGGGTTGAGAAGCTGGAAGATCCTGCCGCGTAGAGGCGCTGAAGGAGAGAAAAGATGTCTGAAATGAATGTAGAAGAACAGAACCTGCACTACGCTCCCGAACGCGCCGAGCAACTGCTGCAGAACTACCGTCGTGTGCTTGAACGTATCCGCGCCGCGGAGCAGGATCGTAGCGCCGTGCGTACCGAGGCGAGCGCCCCGGTGCAGCTGGTGACGGTCACGAAGTTCTTCCCCGCCTCCGACGCGGCGGCGCTACTGGACGGGGGAGTGACCCTCTTCGGCGAGAACCGCGACCAGGAGGCGAGCGCGAAGGCTCGTGAGCTTGCCGCCTACTGCGCACAGCGTGAGGTGCAGCCCCCGCACTGGGCGTTTATCGGCCAGCTGCAGACGAATAAGGCGAAGTCTGTGGTCAAGTACGCCTCCAGCGTGCATTCGGTGGATCGCCCCTCCCTGGCGGACGCGCTGGCGAAGGCGTACGCGAACCAGCTGGCACGCTTCGAGGCGGGGGAGGCGCCCGCACCCGCGGCGGCGCAGCAGGGCGCGCTGACCTGCCTGGTGCAGGTGTCCCTGGCGGAGGTTGCGACGGCTGGGCACGCTGCTGAGGGTGCGCGTGGCGGTACGAGCGCCTCCGAGCTGCTGGAGCTGGTGGAGCGCATCGAAAACCACGAGCACCTGCGCTGTGGTGGCGTGATGGCGGTGGCGCCGCTGGGCATGAACCCGGATGAGGCGTTTGAGAAGCTCTACGGACTGGCGTCGCTGGTGCGTGAGCAGGTGCCGCATGCGACCGAGATTTCCGCCGGCATGAGCGGTGACTTGGAGGCGGCGGTGCGTTGGGGATCGACCTGCGTGCGCGTGGGTAGCGACATCATGGGTAAGCGCCCGGTGCTCTAGCCTCGCCTAAGCTACGTGCCGTGCGTTGCCCCCCTGAGCTCTGGGTTGCTTTCGGGCTCTGGGTTGCTTTGGGCGCGCAAACTGGCGGCATAATCATCGGTGCCCTTGACCGCCTGCGCGGGGTGGGCGCTGGTAATATATACATGCCGGTGCATGGCGTACCGTCACGCACACACCTTCTGACGAAGCACCACGGCAGACCCTGTACACCACAAGCAAAGAACAGCGAGAGAATCATGGCGAAGCAAAGCCGTCTGGCGGGTTTCCTCGGCCTGGAACGATACCAGGGCGCTGAGACGACGCCGGAAGAATCCCCGCAGGCTGTGCAGGCTGACTCCCGCCGGGAGGCAAACGCCTCCGCAGGGCAGGCTGCTACAGCGCAGAAGACCGACAGCGCCAACAGGCTCTCAGCACTGCCCGGCTCGGAACAGTACAGCGTTGCCGAGTCGCAGAGCGAAACCTACCACCTGCAGGACGAACCCGCCTATACTGAACAGGAAGAGTACCAGCAGGCTGATAGCTACGATGACGGTACAGAAACCGAGTATCTGGACGCAGAAGAATCTGCCGACGGACGAGCAACCGTAGATGCAGCGGCGTACGCCACCGCTCATACACCTGAAACCACAGCTGATCTGGCGGACACCGAGCAGATTTGGGACGATGCCAGCGCAGACAATTGGGAGGACACCCCGGTGCCGAATACCGAATACACCGAGCAGTACGCCGAGACGTACTCCAACGACGGCTACTACGACCAGGGCTACGAGCCCGAAGAAACCAACGGATACACCTACGGTTACGAGGAAGAAGAGGACGAATTGCGTCGCATCACCACTATCCACCCCCGCTCCTACAATGACGCAAAGATCATTGGTGAGGCATTCCGCGAGAACATCCCCGTGATTATGAACGTGGAAGAAATGCCTGACGCAGACGCAAAGCGCCTGGTGGACTTCGCATCCGGTCTGGCATTCGCACTGGAGGGCCGCATTGAGCGTGTCACCGCTAAGGTGTTCCTGCTGACCCCCTCCAACCTGGAGGTTCTGGGTGTGGCTAACTCTGAGGTTCCCGCCGGCTTTGAGACCGACGGCGAATTCCCCTTCGACCAGGGCTAAGGACTGATAGATGGGTTATATTTTCGCCCTCATAACGATCGTTATCTACGTTCTCTACATTGCGATGCTGCTGCGCATGCTCTTTGACTGGGTGCGCATGTTCGCACCGGAGTGGCGACCCAAGGGCATTGTGTTGCTCTTCGCCAGCGGCGTGTACTCGGTGACTGACTGGCCGATGAACCAGTTGCGCCGCCTGATCCCGCCGGTTCGTGTGGGTAACGTTGCGTTGGACACCGGCTTCCTGATTCTGATTGTTCTGTTGTCTTTGCTGCTGAGCATCATGATGCGGATGACCGCGGCCTTCTCGTAAGCGCCTGCCCGCTAAGAGACGATAGCTGACGAGCACAAACGATAGACCCCCGCCTGCCTGACCCGTTCACGGGTTGAGTGCAGAGCAGGGGTTTTCTGTGCTTAGGTTCTATACCTGTGTTCTGTGCCTGGGTTCTGCGCTTAGGATCAATCTGGGTTCTGCGCTTAGGCTCTGCCTGGGCTCTGTGCTTGGGTTCTGCCAGGGGAGCGTCACAATGCCTTCTCGAAAACCTTCTCAAAATGCACCGCAGGGCAAAAAACGTAAGGGCGATAGCGGGGACTAGGGAGGATATTAGACGTGGTGAATCCCACCCTTGCGCAGAGCGAATATTTTACGGTTCAACCGACGTATAACCGGGCACAGAAACCAAAGAATAGTAGAATTGGTGCCAACGACTGCATAGCGGAATAGCCATGCCCTGAACCATCGGGACCCTGAAATATTGGGGCCACGACCTATCTGGCTGGTGAATCCGCAGCACTCATCTTCACCACCAAACACCGTAGGGATACCCAGAGGAGAAGCCCATGGCAATCACCCCCGAAGACCTGATCACTAAGAGCTTCAAGATCGTAACCGAAGAGTCCGGTTACGACCGCAACGAGGTCGACGACTTCTTGGACGAGCTTGTTGTCGAACTGCGCGCACTCTACTCCGATCGTGACGCCCTGGAGCGTCAGGTTGAGCAGCTCTCTGCAAATGCACCCGATTCCCCCGCAGCGGCTGTAGCACCCGCACAGTCCTCGCCGGCATCGGCTGCACCTCAGGACGCGGCGGCACTGCTCGCCATGGCACAGAAGGTTCACGACGACTACGTGGCACAGGGCGAGAAGGCTAAGGCTGAACTGCTCGAAGAGGCAGAGAGGAAGGCAGACGCTATGGTGAGCGAAGCTCAGCAGCAGCGCGAAGAGGTTCTCTCTCGCCTCACCGACGAGAAGGAAGAGCTGGAGATCGCTGTTGAGGCTCTGCGCGGCTTCGAGAGCCGCTACCGCTCCAAGCTGCTGCAGCACCTGGACGCACAGGTTCAGGAGCTGAAGAACCTCAAGTCCATTGAGGCTTCCGCATAAATCAGCGTGCCTAAATAAGCTAACGACGCTGTTAAGCTAACGACGCTGTTAAGCTAACGACGCTTTGAGGCGTATGCCGCCCGGATTCTTTCTCTTCCACCGCTATTCACCGGGGAAGATCGAGAGAACCGGGCGGTATTCTCATACCTGTCCGGCACGAGCCAAGAAAACCCCCAAGAACCCCTGCGAACCCAGCGTGAGAAGCGGGGGAGAGCACCCGCCACATCACCACCGAATACTCGATGCACTACCCCGATTTGCTAAGCTAGAGGGGCACTATCGAACGCGAGCGCGACCCGCCTCCGCACCATAGGGCCTCCGCGCCGTAGGCGCAACAACCGGCACAGACCGCAGCAACCGGCACAGACTAGAGGAGAGCTATGACCAACACCCCCAAGACTGCTGAATCCTCAGTCGCACAGGCTAGCGATAACGCTGCCGAAAACACCACCGAAGAAGCTACTGGACACCGCGTGCGCATCCTTTCGGCTCGCTCCGCCGGCATCCTCGCGCTCGTGCTCGCCGCCGTCGTATTCGCTATCGACCAGGGCACCAAATACCTGGTCGTCACCCAGATGCAGTTGGGGGAGCGCATCACCGTCATTGACGGACTGCTGTGGTGGTACTCGATCCGTAACTCCGGCGCCGCATTCAGCATGGGTGAGAACGTCACCTGGGTCTTCACCCTCGTCATGGCCGCCGCCGCCGCCGTGGTGCTCTACCTGCTGCGCCGCACCCGCGCCCTGTCCTGGACCCTCGCGCTGGGCGGTCTGCTTGGCGGTATCTGCGGCAACCTTTTCGACCGTCTCTTCCGTGAGCCCGGCTTCGGCTCCGGTCACGTGGTTGATTTTATTTCCGTGCCGAACTTCGCGATTTTCAATATTGCAGACTCCGCAATCTGCGTGTGCATGGCGTTCATCGTGCTGCTGAACTTCAAGGGCCTGAACCTCAACGGAACCCGTGTGCAGGCTGACGACAAGAATGCGGCAGGGAAGAGCACCAAGTAGCTCCCCGTTCCGGCATACGCGCCGACGGTTACGTTGCCGACACACGTGCCTACTAAGACGTTCTCACACAGACGACCCCTCACACAGACAACCAAAGCAAACACCATCCGAAGGAGAGCCGCATGAGCGAAACCACCAACGCCGCCGAAGATACGGCACGCATCCGCGCCGAATTCACCGTTGAAGGCGCGCTCGCCGGTATGCGCCTGGACGCCGCGCTCGCCGGTGCCCTCGACGCGCCGCGCACCCGCACCTCCGGGTGGATTCGTGACGGCCACGTGACCGTGACCAACAACGGCAAGACCGTAAAAATTGGCAAGTCCTACAAGCTGTCCGCAGGGGACGAGGTCGTCGTGGACGCACCCGCACCGCGCGATCTGGCGGACATCCGCCCCGAAAAGGTGGACGGCTTCCGCATCGTGCACCTGGACGAGGACATCGTTGTGGTGGACAAGCCCGCAGGCGTGGCGGCACACCCCTCACCCGGCTGGCACGGCCCCACCGTCATCTCCGCGCTCATGGGCGAGGGCATTTCGGTTGCTACCTCCGGCGCGGCAGAACGCCAGGGCATTGTGCACCGCCTGGACGTGGGCACCAGCGGCCTGATGGTCGTAGCCCGTAGCGAACGCGCCTACACCGAACTCAAGCGAGCCTTCAAGGAACGCACCGTGGACAAGGTCTACCACACCCTCGTGCAGGGCCTGCCCGACCCGCTGCGCGGCACCATTGACGCACCCATCGGCCGCCACCCCGGCGACGAATGGAAGTTCGCCGTGGTTGAAGACGGACGCAACTCCATCACCCACTACGACGTGCTCGAAGCCTTCGGTCCCGCATCCCTGGTAGAGGTGCACCTAGAAACCGGGCGCACCCACCAGATTCGTGTGCACTTCTCCGCGCTGCGCCACCCCTGCTGCGGCGACCTGACCTACGGCGCCGACCCGCGCTTTAGCGCCGAACTGGGTCTGACCCGACAGTGGCTGCACGCGCACCGCCTGGGCTTCGACCACCCCGGCACCGGTGAGCGCGTGACCTTCACCAGCGAATACCCGCTCGACCTGTCCTACGCGCTGACTGCTCTGCGCGAGGGTAAGGTTCAGCTCGGCTAGACAGCTCGGATAGACAGCCCAGCTAGGTAGAGCCGCCCGCGGGCCGTCGCACACAGCTTCACATTCACCGCCCATCCTCCAGGAGATTCCCGTGGCAACCAAAGAATTTACGCACCTGCACGTGCACACCGAGTACTCCATGCTCGACGGTGCCGCGCGCCTGGGAGACCTGTTCACCCACGCTAAAGAACTCGGCATGAAGTCCATGGCGACCAGTGACCACGGCTTCCTCTTTGGTGCCTTCGACTTCTGGCGCCAGGCTAAAGCGCACGACATCAAGCCCATCATTGGTGTGGAGGCGTACCTGACCCCCGGCACGCACCGCACCGACCGTTCGCGTGTGCGCTGGGGCGATGGCTCCCGCGATGACGTTTCCGGTGGTGGCGCGTACACCCACATGACCATGTGGGCTGAAACCACCGAGGGCATGCACAACCTGTTCCGCGCCTCCTCGATTGCGTCGCTGGAAGGTCAGCTGTACAAGCCCCGTATGGACCGTGAGGTGCTGCAGACCTACTCGAAGGGTCTAATTGCCACCACCGGCTGCCCCTCCGGTGAGGTTCAGACGCGCCTGCGCCTGGGCCAGTTCGACGAGGCAGTCCAGGCGGCGAGCGAATTCCGCGATATTTTCGGCAAGGACAACTTCTACTGCGAGGTCATGGACCACGGCCTGGACATTGAACGCAACGTCCAGGAGGATCTGCACCGCCTCGCCAAGAAGCTGAACCTGCCCTTCGTCGCCACCAACGACCTGCACTACACCCGCCAGGAAGACCACACCGCCCACGCGGCGCTGCTGTGCGTGCAGTCCGGCTCGACCCTCACTGACCCCAAGCGCTTCAAATTCGACGCGGATAACTTCTACCTGCGCTCGGCAGAAGAAATGTACGCCCTGTTCGGCGACATTCCCGGCGCGTGCGAGAACACCCTCGAAATCGCTGAACGCTGCAACGTGGAGTTCAATACCAAGGCGAACTACATGCCGAACTTCCCCGTGCCCGAGGGTGAAAACGAGGAATCCTGGTTCGTGAAGGAGGTCGAGAAGGGCCTGCACTACCGCTTCCCGGACGGCGTGCCTGACAAGGTGCGCAAGCAGGCTGAGTACGAGGTGGGGGTTATTACCTCCATGGGCTTCCCCGGCTACTTCCTCGTGGTCGCCGACTTTATCAACTGGGCTAAGCGCAACGGTATTCGCGTGGGTCCCGGCCGTGGTTCCGGTGCGGGCTCCATGGTGGCGTACGCGATGCGTATTACCGACCTGAACCCGCTCGACCACGACCTGATCTTCGAGCGATTCCTCAATCCCGACCGCGTCTCCATGCCCGACTTCGATGTGGACTTTGACGATCGTCGCCGCGGCGAAGTCATCGACTACGTGACCGAAAAGTACGGTGAAGAGAAGGTCGCGCAGATCGTCACCTTCGGCACCATTAAGGCGAAGCAGGCGCTCAAGGACGCCTCCCGCGTGATGGATCAGCCGTACTCGGTCGGCGAGCGCCTCACCAAGGCGATGCCGCCGGACGTCATGGGTAAGAACATCGCCCTGGCGAACGTGTACAACGAAGAGGATAAGCGTTACGCCGAGGCGGCAGATTTGCGAGCCCTCATTGAGGACCCGGTCGATAAGATTTACGGCCAGGTGTTCGAAACCGCGAAGGGCCTGGAGGGTCTGAAGCGTCAGTGGGGCGTGCACGCTGCGGGCGTGATTATGTCCAGCAAGGACCTCGTGGACGTGATCCCCGTGATGCGCCGCGAGGCCGATGGCCAGGTCATCACCCAGTTCGATTACCCCACCTGTGAGGGCCTGGGCCTGATCAAGATGGACTTCTTGGGTCTGCGTAACCTCACCATCATCTCTGATGCGGTGGAGAACATTAAGGCTAACCGAGGCATTGACCTGGACCTTGAATCTCTCTCGCTGGATGACCCGGAATCGTACCGTCTGCTGGCGCGCGGCGATACCCTCGGCGTGTTCCAGCTCGATGGCGGCCCGATGCGCTCGCTGCTCAAGCTCATGGAACCCGAGGAGTTCGAGCACATTTCGGCAGTGTTGGCGCTGTACCGTCCGGGCCCGATGGGTGCGAACTCACACACCAACTACGCTCTGCGTAAGAACGGTAAGCAGGAGATCGAGCCGATTCACCCCGAGTTGGAAGAGCCGCTGAAGGACATCCTGGACACCACCTACGGCCTGATTGTGTATCAGGAGCAGGTGATGGCGATTGCTCAGAAGGTCGCGAACTACACTCTGGGTGAGGCAGACTTGCTGCGCCGTGCGATGGGTAAGAAGAAGAAGGCGGAGCTGGATAAGCAGTACGCTACCTTCCACGACGGTATGATTTCTAACGGCTACTCTGAGGGCGCTATTAAGGCGCTCTGGGATATTCTGCTGCCGTTCTCTGACTACGCGTTCAACAAGGCGCACACGGCCGCGTACGGTCTGGTGTCCTACTGGACTGCGTACCTGAAGGCGCATTACCCGCAGGAGTACATGGCCGCGCTGCTGACCAGCGTGGGCGATAACAAGGACAAGCTCGCGCTGTACCTGAACGAGTGCCGCGCCATGGGCATTACCGTGCTCGCACCGGATGTGAACGAATCCACCCTGACCTTCGCCCCTGTCGGTGACGATATCCGCTTCGGTATGGGCGCGATCCGTAACGTGGGCGCGAACGTGGTCGAAGGCATGATTGCCGCCCGCGAGGAGAAGGGCCGCTACGAGTCCTTCAACGACTTCCTGAAGAAGGTGCCGCTGCAGGTGTGCAATAAGCGCACCATCGAGTCGCTCATTAAGGCGGGCGCTTTCGACGACCTGGGCCACACGCGCCGTTCCCTGTCCCTCATTCACGAGGCGGCAGTGGACGCAGCCGTGGCAGTCAAGCGTAAGGAAGCGGCGGGTCAGTTCGACCTCTTCGGCTCCCTCGGCATGGATGACGCCCTGGGTGATGAGCTGACCGTGACCATCCCCGACGTGCCCGAGTGGGACCGCCGTGAAAAGCTGAACTTTGAGCGTGACATGCTCGGCCTGTACGTTTCGGACCACCCGCTGCGCGGCCTGGAGCGTGCCCTCTCGGACGCTGCAAGCCATTCGGTGCACGACATCATCGGTGAAGACTCGCACGTGCGCGACGGCGAAACCGTCACCCTTGCGGGCATGCTCACCGGCGTTTCGCGCCGTATCGCCAAGTCCAGCGGTAACCAGTACGCCTCCGTGGAGCTGGAAGACCCCTCGGGCGCAACCATTACGGTCATGTTCTTCTCCCGCGCCTACGAGACGATGGGCGCCGCCCTGGCGGACGACCTCATCTGCTCGATTCGTGGCCGCGTGCAGCGCCGCGACGACGGCAGTGTGAACATGAGCGCGCAGGAACTGCAGATCCTGGAAATCAGCGATGACGGCCGCGCCGCACCCATCACCATCGTGGTACCCGAATACCTGGTGACCGAGGCGAACCTGAAGGAGCTGAAGGAGACCCTGCGCGACCACAAGGGAACCGCGGATGTGCGCATGCTCGTGCGTACCCGCGATAAGGAGCAGCTGGTGCTGCTGGACCCGAGTGTGCGCGTGGAACCGAACCCGAGCCTCTTCGGTGAAATCAAGACGATTTTCGGTCCGAGCTGCATTCGACGCTAACAACGCACGCTAATAACGTGCGCTAATAACGCCCCCGTGAGGGGAATGACAGGGTGGATTCTGCATAGCAGAGTCCACCCTGAGCGTATATTCACTCACAACATACGGCGTCTGCGCTGTATATCACGGTAGAATAGGTATAAATATTCTTGAGCGCTGTATACGCGGGCGCTAGCGCCCAGCCAAGGAGAAACGAATGTACTGCCCCTATTGCAAGCACACCGACTCGCGCGTGGTGGATTCCCGCACCACCGATGACGGCGCCGCCATTCGCCGCCGCCGCCAGTGCACCTCCTGCGCTCGCCGTTTCACGACCGTTGAAACCACCACCATTTCGGTGATTAAGCGTTCCGGTGTGACCGAGCCCTTCGACCGTTCGAAGATTGCCGCCGGCGTACGTAAGGCATGCCAGGGCCGCCCCGTGGGTGAGGACGATTTGGCGAAGCTCGCCCAGGAAGTTGAGGAGCTGATTCGTGCCCGCGGTCTGGCGGAGATTAACGCGCACGAGGTGGGTCTGACCATCCTGGAGCCGCTGTCGAAGCTGGACGCGGTCGCCTACCTGCGTTTTGCGAGCGTGTACCAGGCCTTTGAGAACCTTGAAGACTTTGAGGAGGCGATTGCGCGTCTGCGTGAGGACCGCATCGCCCAGTAGCTAACTAAACCGGTAGCCGCTATAGACGAGCGGCGGCATGCAGAAGGGACCGCCTTTCCGAATCATTCGGAAAGGCGGTCCCTTTCAGTTGCTTTTAGGCTTTACGCTTCGCCGCGGCGCTGACGCTCAGGCAGCATACCGCCAGCCCACAGTGCCGCACCCACAATACCGGCGTTATTGCGCAGGGCAGCCATGACCATGGGGGTACGAATCTGATCCTCAAAGTAGGGCATGAACTTCTCCGGGTTCTTGGAGATGCCGCCGCCAATGATGAACAGGTCGGGGGAGAAGAGCATCTGAACGTGCTCGAAGTAGCGGTACAGGCGCTTGCCGTACTTCTTCCAGGACAGCTCGTGCACCTCGCGGGCACGCGCGGAAGCCTGAGACTCGGCGTTGTGGCCGTCAATCTCCAGGTGACCCAGCTCGGTGTTCGGAATCAGCTTACCGTCGTTGATGAGAGCGGAGCCGATGCCGGTGCCCAGGGTGATGACAGCGATCAGGCCGTCACGGTTACGGCCCTGACCGTAGGTCGCCTCAGCCAGACCGGCTGCGTCAGCGTCGTTGAGGCCGTAGACGGTGCGGCCGCCCAGCGCCTCGCTCATGACCTGCTCCAGGTCGGTGTTAATCCAGGAGTCGTCCACGTTCGCTGCGGAGAAGACCATGCCGTTCTTCACCACGGCGGGGAAGTCGATGCCGACAGCGGACTCGGGATCCGGTGCCAGGTCGCGGCCCTGCAGCTCATCGACTACGCGGCGTACGACCTCAGCCACAGCCTCGGGGGTTGCGGGCTTGGGGGTGTCAATGCGGAAACGGTCCGAAACGAGGTTACCGGTGCGCAGGTCAACGATGCCGCCCTTAATGCCGGTGCCTCCAATGTCTACACCAATCTGCAGGTCCTTGGGGGTGGGTGCGGGCAGCTCAGTGATGACGCTGGGTTCTGCGTAATCGCTCATGGTTTTCTCTCTTTCGCCCCGCCTACTGCCGTGTAACTGGGGGAGCGGGCGGGTTTGTTAGTGGGTGAACTGATATAAAAGTGAGGTGCTGGGCTCGTACCTGCCGTATCTGTACAAGTCGTACCTGTACAAGCAGGAAACCCAGAAGTCTGCGCTTTAGGGCAGGGTGAGGATGTCCGCGCCGTCAGCGGTCACCACGAGGGTGTGCTCGAACTGCGCGGTGCGCTTGCGGTCGCGGGTGACCACGGTCCAGTCGTCATCCCACAGATCCCATTCGATGGTGCCGAGGGTCAGCATGGGCTCGATGGTGAAAATCATGCCCTCACGGATCTCGGTGTCGTAGGCGGGTGCCGCATCGTAGTGGGGGATGATGAGGCCCGAGTGGAACTCACGACCCACACCGTGACCGGTGTAGTCGCGAACCACGCCGTAACCGAAACGCGCCGCATACTTCTCAATGACGCGACCAATCACGTTAATCTGGCGACCCGGCTTCACAGCCTTAATCGCGCGGTTCAGGGACTCCTCGGTGCGCTCAACCAGCAGGCGGGACTCTTCGTCCACGTTGCCGATGAGCAGGGTCTTGTTGGTGTCGCCGTGCATGCCGTCCAGGTATGCGGTGACGTCCAGGTTGAGGATGTCGCCGTCCTCCAGCACAGTGGAGTCCGGGATGCCGTGGCAGATGACCTCGTTTAGGGAGGTGCACACGGACTTGGGGTAGCCGCGGTAATCCACGGTGGAGGGGTACGCGCCGTGGTCGCAAATGTACTCGTGGACCAGCACGTCAATCTCGTCGGTGGTGGTGCCGGGCACGCAAATCTTGGATGCTTCAACGATGGCGCCTGCCGCAATCTTGCCGGCTGCGCGAACCCGCTCAACTTCCTCGGGGGTGTACATGTTCGAGTCGTTACCCTCGTTGGCGGTGGGCTTACCCACGTACTCGGGGCGAACAATGTGCGAGGGGACCGGGCGCATGGGGGTGACGCGTCCGGGGGTCAGGCAACCGACAGGTGCGCGACCGGGCTCTGCGGGAAGATTATGCGAAGTGTTCGTTTTGGTTGAAGACATAGTTTCATCTTACCGGGCGTGGGCGGGTTGTGTCCCTTGCGGGGGCGCTAAAAAGCGGCGGATACATAAGCCGTACCTTTTTCCCAGATTGTGAATAAAATTTCATGCACCCTAGCGGCAAAACCGCGCGGCGGAAGACCGGGACAGAAGATCGTGGAGGGGGAGCGCCGTGAGAAGCTCCGCCCGCCTCATTGCCACGAACCTATGCGCGTGAGAAGCTAGAAACACCAACCCCTCACCGTCGAAGGAGAACCCGTGAGCGAGAAGAAAAACCGCCTGAGCGAAGCCATCGAATCGGCGGTCGAAAAGACCCTGAACTCCGCGACCGAAGCCACCAGCCCGCACCCCGAAGAGTACTGGTACAACCTCAAAACCGGTCAGGTGGAACGCGGCCAGCAGAGCGTCGTCACCTCCCTGTGGGGCCCCTTCAAAACCTACGAGGAGGCGGCACACGCCATGGAGCGCGCCCGCGAACGCAACGACGCCTGGGACAAGGACAGCGGCTGGCTCTAAAGATTCAACGCTCCCGGCGTTGTTTGAGGCTACCGACGCCACAAAAAGTTTGAGATACAGAAGACCCCCGCACCCGGAAGCATGAACTGCCTCCCGTTTCTTGGACAACAAAAATGAAGTCCAGGAAATGGGAGGCTTTTCATGTCTATAAATCTGGGAATGAGGCATGATCGTTTGCTCCGGGAGCAAGCAGCACTGATGTTTGAGAGAGGATTCGGCTATGGTCTAACCGCCAGGAAGCTTGGTGTGTCCGCCGCAACTGTGAGAGAGTGGCAGAAAACGTACCACGTCATCGGGAAGGACGGGCTTCTTACCATGGGAATAAAACACACCAAATACGACTACGAGACCAAAGTCGCCGCAGCCAAGGCCGTGGTTGACGGTGGAATGAGTAAGCCCGAGGCAATGGTGCGTTTCGGCATTGCAAGCGCGACACCGTTGAAGCAATGGTGCAGGCTGTACCGTGAAGGCGGCGCGCAGGCGCTTAAGCCTAAGCCCAAGGGCAGGCCAAAGGGATTAGGTGCGGGGGCGGTACCACCAACGCGTGAGGAGGAACTTGCCGAGCGTGTGCGCAAGCTTGAGGCGCAGGTGGCGTACCTAAAAAAATCGATTGCCCTGAAGGCGCACAGGCGCTCCCAAACCGGGACAAAGCCCTAGTGGTCGCTGAGCTTTCAGGGCGCGGACACGCGGTGCGTGATCTGCTCGAAGCTGCTGGTCTTGCCAGGTCGAGCTACTACTACGCGTTGGCTCATCCCCGGCAGCCAACCAGAGTGCAGCTACGTCCCAAGGTCACACAGATCTTTTCGCGAACCCCCAACGGGTGTGGTCACAGGCAGGTGGCTATGTGCCTGCGCGCTGAGGAAGGGGTGCGCATTGCCGATAAGACGGTTTTGAAGATGATGCGTCAGATGGGGTTGCGTTGCGGTATACGCCGCCAGAGGCCCTACCGCAGGTACAACTCCTATAAGGGGGACGTGGGGCAAAGTTTTGAGAACGTCATTGGTCGCAACTTCACGGCGACCGGTCCCTGGCAGAAGTTGGGTACCGATGTTACCGAGTTTAAGCTCTCCTTTGGTAAGGCGTATCTCGCTCCGGTTTACGACTTTGCTAGCAAAGAGATTGTTGCCCACTCGATCTCGATGTGCCCTAACCTCCTCCAGCAACAAGAGATGCTCCAGGTACTCATGGAGGCCAAACCCGCAGGGGTTGAACCGATTTTGCACTCGGATATGGGGTGGCAGTATCAGCACGAGTTCTATATCAGCACGCTTGCTGAGAATGGTTTTATCCAGAGTATGTCACGCAAGGGCAACTGTATTGATAATGGCGCCACTGAGCAGGTTTTTGGACATCTGAAGGACGAGTTCTTCCGCGGCCAAGACTGGCAGACCTTTGAGAGTTTCAAGGCCGACCTTGATGCCTATATCATGCACTGGAATACAGTAAGGCGCCAGGTGAAGCTTAGGGGCCTGACTCCGGTGGAGTACCGGGATCAGGCCCTGTTGGAAGCTGTGTAAGGGTTACTATTTAATGCGTCCAAGTTTCGGGGCGCAGTTCAGCACCGGGTACGGGGGTTTTTCTTCATCAAGCTTTTTTCTCAGGCTTTCTGCATAAGCCTTTTCTCAGCCTAAAGCCTACTCAAAGGTGTGCTCAGCCGCCGGGAACTCACCCGAACGAACCTGCTCACGGTACGCACGCGCAGCGTCCTCCATGACCTGGCCAACCTGCGCAAACTGCTTCACAAAACGCGGCACGCGACCGGAACGAACACCCATCATGTCCTGCCACACCAGCACCTGACCGGTCGTCACATTCGAGGCACCAATACCGATGGTCGGCACAGCGCCCACAGCCTCATCCACCAGCTGCGCGGTCTGGGCGGTCACCATCTCCATGAGCACGCAGAACGCGCCAGCCTCAGCCAACGCCACCGCATCCTCACGAACACGCTCAGACGCATCGCCGCGGCCCTGCACACGGAAACCACCCAGGGCATGCTCCGCCTGCGGGGTGAAACCAACATGCGCCACCACCGGAATACCGGTACGCACCAGGGCACGAACCCACTCGGTCATCGAAGCGTCCGCCTCAATCTTGACCGCGTGCGCGCCGCCCTCCTTCATCAGGCGAACAGCGCTCGCCACCGCCTGCTGCGGGGACTGCTCATACGAACCAAACGGCAGGTCGGCAACCACCATGGCGCGGGAAGCACCGCGAGAAACCGCCGCCACCAGCGGAATCATCTCATCCAGGGTAATGGTCAGGGTCGACTCGTAACCGAGCACCACATTCGCCGCAGAATCGCCAACCAGCAGCATATCGATGCCCGCGCGATCAAAAATCTGCGCGGTCAGGGCGTCGTAGCAGGTCAGCATGGAGAACTTCTGCCCGGTCGCCTTAGCCTGCGCCAAGTGAACGGTACGCACCTTCTTGACGGTGTCCAGGTCAAAAGCCTTCGATGCGTTAGCAGAAGCGGGAGCAGCCGCGGAGGTAGCGGCAGGCTGCGCAGCGTAGGGCGAAGAGATCTCGGAAGAACGCTCAGTAGTCATGCTGACTATTCTAACCCTGTACGGCTCCAACCTGGCGTACCGCTCACCACGAGGGAACAACTATGCCTAGTTCCAGATGAGGTTAATGTAGTAGGTCGGGAACGACGCAGCGGCGTTCTTATTCATCAGCTCCGGAACGGCGGACGAAGCATCCTCAAACTCACGCGGCAAATCGCGCTGAATGAGCGCCTGCTGCACCAGCGCATCCCAATAGAGCTGGGTGATCGAGTAGGTGCAGACTTCCTTCACGACGTCCTCCGCGTAGGACTCCCACGCCGTCTTCGCCGCATCATCAGAGCCGAAGAAACCCTCATAACCCTGAGACAGGCCCGTATCGCAGGCGCTCACCGCGTTCTTCGCGTACTGCAGCCAATAGCTACGGCTCAGCTCATCGGTGGTGTTGAACGTAAACGCCTCATAGTCTGCCTTCAGCAGGGCGTACGACGCCTGAATAGAACCGGCAAGCGGGGCGTGCGAAGAGAAGACAATAACGTCCAGAAGAGCAGCGATGTACTCCATCTGCACCTTCTCGTACGCGATACCGGAGGGCTGAGCCGGGCCGGAATGCATCTGCACCAGGGCCTCCACCGCGTTCATAAAACGCTCAACGTCGGCGGTCGCCTTCACCATCAGATTCAGCAGACGCTGAACACACTGATAATCCTCAGCGATCTGCGAGAACAAACCATAGGGCAGGATGCCGCGCTCAGAAGCCGCCGCCGCCAGAATCTGGCTCGTCAACCGCTGGCTCTGCGCCTCAGCCTTCGCCACAGTCGCCTGCAGGGCACCGCAATACGCCAGGGCGCGACCATCCACCAGCTGAGGCTGCTGCTGATGCAAGGGCAGAAGACGCTCATGAAGCTGACAGAAAATCGCGCTCTGCGCCAGAGCCTTCTTGCCCAGCTCCTCAGTCTTCAACAGCACGGTATCCGCCGAGAAATCACGTGGAACAAAACGGCGCGCATCCTTAGCAGTAAACGGCGAATAGGGGCGACCCATCACCGGCTGCAACAGTGACATTGTGGTAAACAGCGAAAAACGAGCCGCAACCGGGTACAGCGAATCCGGGTAGTTCGGCGCATCCGGTGCGTTGACACGCTCCGTGCACAGAGTCAACCAGGTCTGCTCCACCGCGCGATCAGACGTTATGCCAACACCCATACCCAGGATGCTCTCACCGAACGCCTCCGAAGGAAGCTTGCCGGGGTTCATTGCACGCGCCTGCATGAGCGCCACAGCCAGCTCCACCGTATAGTTCGTGCGGCGCTTCTTGCCCGCCTCGTCAAGGTTCTGGAATGGACGCACACCCGCAATCTTCTGACCGCGCGCCAGCGTATGCAGCTCCTTGCTCATCGCGAACTGCTGCGGGTTACGCTGCATCATCTTCGACACCTCGTAGGCGCTCTTACGGTTCAGCTTCTCACGGCGCTGAGCACCCTCAGCGGAGAGAGAATCATACTTGCCGCGCGTTGCGTGCACATACCAGGCACGAATCAGCTGCAGCGGCAGGAAGAAGAACGCGAACTTCCACGACCACGTGAAGAGCAGAATCGGAATGACCGCAATCGACCCCACACGACCCGTATAACCGAGCCAAAGAAGCTCCACAAACGCACCCACCACAGCAAAGAGCGCCACGGTGCGAGTCCTAAACGCCACGCGGGAGGGGCGGTCCAGCAGGTAGGTCGCGCCGCCCGACTTGTTGTTCCTCATGACCAGCGGACCAAACGCCGCAATCGCCATAATGCACGCCAGGTAGACAATACAGAAAACAACCGGCGCCGCAATAAGCAGCAGCCACTCTAAACCGGTAGGATCAGCGGCAACAATGCTGGTCGCCAACGGAAGCTGCGCCAGCGGAAACTGCACAGTCGAGAGAAGAATGGAATGTAGCATACCCCCATTATTGCAAGGCGACCCCGAACACGCCCCGCGAACCGTCATATGCCGGACTATCTGAGCACAAATAGATAGGCACAGATAGACAGACACAGATAGGGATGCGCAGGTAGGGAGTAACCACCCGACCGTAGCGAAAGCGGGGGAGCGGTCACCCTCCCTCCCCCCCCGGAGCCGCCCAGAATCTGAGCTACCGCGGCGCACAATCGAGAGCACACAAGCGAGAATTTACACAAACGAAACCTCCCACCCGCCCGCCACACAGCAGAACCCGATAGGCTAGATAACAACAGGACACACGCCGGGGCAAGGAGGCGCCAGCACCGCTGGCACGCCGCCCGCCGCAACCCCCCTGGAATCCCCTGGAATCTTCTAGAACCCATGGGACATGCAGGGTCTTCCGCAGCAGGGCCTTTCGCAACAGGGTCTTCCGCGCCTCGGCAGCAAATTTAGCGCGCCTCCGCCACCCACAGACGGGTACCACGCGGATGCGCGCCCGCACCGAGAGGGCAACTCATGGACCGCCAACAGGAATTCGTACTGCGCACCATCGAAGAGCGCGACATCCGCTTCATCCGCCTCTGGTTCACCGACGTGGTCGGCACCCTCAAATCCGTTGCGCTCGCACCGGCTGAAGTAGAAAGCGCCTTCGATGAGGGCTTGGGCTTTGACGGCTCCTCGATTGAGGGTTTCTCCCGCATCTACGAATCCGACATGCTGCTGCAGCCGGACCCCTCCACCTTCCAGATTCTGCCCTGGCGCGGCGAGGAAGACTACACCTCCCGCATGTTCTGTGACGTGCTCACCCCCGACGGCGAGATCAGCGCCTCCGACACCCGCGGTGTGCTCAAGCGCGTGCTCAACAAGGCTGCGGAGATGGGCTTCACCTGCTACACCTCGCCCGAAATTGAGTTCTACCTGCTCGAATCCTCCAAGCTCGGCGCTGACGGATTCCCCGTGCCCGTGGACCACGAATCCTACTTCGACCACACCCCCGGCGGCATCGTGCAGGACTTCCGCCGCAAGGCAGTGACCATGCTCGAAGAAGTCGGCATCTCCGTCGAATTCAGCCACCACGAAACCGGCCCCGGCCAGAACGAAATCGACCTGCGCCACGCCGACGCCCTGCAGACCGCCGACAACGTCATGACCTTCCGCACCGTCATCAAGGAAGTCGCCTACTCGCTGGGAATGTACGCAACCTTCATGCCCAAGCCCTTCACCAAGTACGCCGGCAGCGGCATGCACACCCACTTCTCCCTCTTTGAAGGCGACACCAACGCATTCTTCGAAGCCGGTGCCGAATACCAGCTGTCCAAGACCGCACGCCACTTCATCGCCGGTGTGCTCAAGCACGCCCCCGAATTCACCGCGGTCACCAACCAGTTCATCAACTCTTACAAGCGCCTCTGGGGCGGCGGCGAGGCGCCCTCCTACGTCTCCTGGGGCCACAACAACCGCTCCGCCCTCGTGCGCGTGCCCCTGTACAAGCCGAACAAGATGCAGTCCGCCCGCATCGAGTACCGCGGCCTGGACTCAGCATCGAACCCGTACCTCGCCTACGCGGTGATTCTCGCCGCCGGTCTGAAGGGTATCGAAAACGAGTACCCGCTCATGCCCGCCGTGACCGAAGACCTCGCCGCCATGACCAACGCCGAACGCCGCGCCATGGGCTACAACCCGCTGCCCGCGTCCCTGCGTGAAGCCATCAATATCACCGAAGAATCCGAGTTCATGGCGGAGGTTCTGGGCGAGCAGGTCTTCGAGCAGTTCCTGCGCAATAAGCGCGCCGACTGGGACCAGTACCAGGCTCAGGTGACCCCCTACGAGCTCAAGCACAACCTCGGAATCCTCTAACGGCTGGATCCTCTCACCTCCTCACAGGATGAGTGAGCGCTGACAGCCTCAGGGCGGTACCCGCTACCGGTAACACGCCGGCGGGTACCGCCCACAGGTGTATCAGCATCGCTTTTTATCCCGCCGAAATTTATACTCTCTACCCACAGTTCTCACGCTATGACTGACAGCTCTCACTACCCGGTCACCGGGCTCATCCGCATTGTTGACCCCGCCAAAGAACCCAAGCCGCTGACCGACATCGCCCCCGATGCGCTCGACGACGAACAGCGCGCCGAAGCCGAACGCAAAGCACAGCTGCGCCTGCACACCCGCATGATTGCCACCGGCTTCCACGACCCGTCCAAGGCAGAACGCTGGCTCAACGCACCCGAACTGAAGCACGTCTCGCAGGATGCGCTCTTTGCCGGGCTGCGCCTCGCACCCTCACCGGATATTGCCCTGCCCGCCCTCGTGCGTCTCATCGAGAAGCACCCGGCGGTCGCCGAACGCGCCAACCGCGGCGACAAAGAATTCGGCATGTACCGACTGCTCGGCGCATCCCAGGCGATTGGCGATTTTCTCTACCGCCGCCCCGAGCTCATCGATCCGCTCTTCGACACGCAGGTGTACCCGGCTGAGAGCGCGCTGATTCGCTCCCAGCACCCGGCGTCAATCCTGCCGGAAACCGACGGGGAATTCCTGACCCCCATCGCACCGCTGGATACCCCCTACCGCCGCGATATCCTCACCGCCCTCGGCGCCGACCCCCACGCGGAGCGTCCGCGCGCTGCCGCCGAACAGACCGGCAAAGACGGCTACGTGACCCTGCGCGTTGCCTACCGCGCCGCCCTGGCGCGCATCGCCCTGCTCGACGTGTGCTGTGAAGACCCGGTCGAAATGATGCCCACCATCGGTCGTCACCTCGCCGATTTGGCAGCCGCCGCGCTGGAGGGCGCGCTCGCTATTGCGCGCACCGAAGTAGCGGAGGGACTGGGGCCCGGTCTGGCGGCTCCTCGCCGAGGCGAAGCCGTAGACGCCCTGGACTTGGCGATTATCGGTATGGGTAAGTGCGGTGCCCGCGAGCTGAACTACATCTCTGACGTTGACGTGGTGTATGTGGTTGCGCCCGTGGAACCCGCCGCCGCTGGCGCCGCGCCTCATGCCGGGGCAGAGGGGGAGAGCGCCCCGCTCAAGCTCACCGAGAACGAATGTTCCACCATCGGCACGGAACTCGTGCACGCCCTCACCCGCGCCATCATGGGCCCCGCACCCGAACCCGCCCTCTGGGAGGTCGACGCGAACCTGCGACCCGAGGGCAAGGACGGCCCGCTCGTGCGTACCGTTGAATCCTACGTGCAGTACTACAAACGCTGGGCCGAAAACTGGGAGTTCCAGGCACTTCTCAAGGCGCGTCCCATCGCCGGTTCGGCGCAGCTGGGTGCCCGCTACGCCCGCGCAATTGACCCCTTCGTGTGGGAGTCCGCCGGCCGTGAATCCTTCGTGGAATCCGTGCAGGCGATGCGCGCCCGCGTGACCGACAACATTCCCTCACACCAGGTAGACCGCCAGATTAAGCTGGGTCCGGGCGGCCTGCGCGATATTGAGTTCACCGTGCAGCTGCTGCAGCTCGTGCACGGTCGAACTGACCCCGCCGTGCGCACCAAGTCCACCGTGGATTCTCTCGCGGCGCTGACCGCCGTCAGCTACATTAGCCGCACCGACGCCGAGGCGTTCAGCCGCGACTACAAGAAGCTGCGCGTACTGGAGCACCGCATCCAGTTGCAGCAGCTGCGCCGCACCCACCTGATGCCCGAGAAGGAAGCCGAACAGCGCGCTCTTGCCCGCTCGATTCTCTCCCCGGAACGCAACGGCACGCTCTCCGCCGAGCAGATGCTGAAGGCGTGGCAGAAAATTAAACGGAATGTCCGTTCTCTGCACGAGCGAATCTTCTTCCGCCCGCTACTCGCCGCCGTCTCCACGCTCAGCCGCGACGAAGTGGTGCTCAGCGAACAGGCGGCACAGGACCGTCTTGCCGCCCTCGGCTACCGCGACCCGCGCGGCGCCATGCGCCACATCAAGGCACTCACCACGGGACTTTCCCGTAGCGCAGACATTCAGCGGCACCTCATGCCCGTGCTACTGGGCTGGTTCGCCCGCGGCGTGGACGCGGACGCCGGTCTGCTCGGATTCCGCATCGTCTCCGAATCGCTCGGCAGCACCAGCTGGTACCTGCGCATGCTCCGCGACTCGCCCGCAGCCGCCGAACGCCTCAGCCAGCTGCTCTCCAGCTCGCGCCTCATGACCGACCTGCTCGAGGATGCCTCCGCCTCCATCGCCTGGCTGGACAAGGTCGCCGACCTCAAACCGCTGGGGGAGGAAGCGCTCGCCTCCGAGATTTCCTCCCTGCTGGCACGCCATGCGGACGCCGCCGAGGCGATGCGCGCCGTGCGCTACCTGCGCCGCCGCGAAACCCTGCGCACCGCCATGGGCTGGACCCTGGGCATCGTCGACATTGAGGACACCTGCGCCGGTCTTGCCGCTATTGACGAGTGCACGATCGGCGCGGCGCTGCAGATTGCCCTGCGCGAACTCCAGGCGGCACCGGAAGGTGCTGAACCTGCCGAAGCAACCGAAGCAGCCGAAGCTGAGGAAACAGCGGGGGAGAAGCTGCTCACCCGCATCGCCGTCATCGGCATGGGCCGCCTCGGCGGCGCCGAGAACGGCTTCGGCTCCGACGCGGATGTTATGTTCGTCCACGAACCCCTCGACGGGGCCGACGAAGACGCCGCACAGGAACAGGCGGCACGCATCGTCAACCGCACCCTGGCGCTCCTCAAACAGCCCGTCAAGCCCGCCATTCGCGCCGAACGCCCCCTCGAAGTGGACGCCGACCTGCGCCCCGAAGGCAAGCAAGGTGCTATCGTGCGCTCGCTCGACTCCTACCGCTCCTACTACGAGCGCTGGGCGGAAACCTGGGAATTCCAGGCGCTCACCCGCGCCCGCCCCATCGCCGGCGACGAAGAGCTCGGCGATGCTTTCGTGGAGCTCATCGACCCGTATCGTTACCCGGCAGCTTTCACGCCCGAGCAGGTGCAGCAGATTCGCCGCATGAAGGCGCGCGTGGAAAACGAACGCATGCCGCACGGTGCCGACCGCACCCGCCAGCTCAAGCTCGGCCGCGGTGGACTCTCCGACGTGGAATGGCTGGTCCAGCTCGTACAGCTACGCCACGCGCACGCCGTGCCGGGGTTGCGCACCACCTCCACGCTGAAGGCGCTAAACGCCGCGGTTGAGGCGGGGCTGGTCGAGGCCGCGGACGCTGAAATCCTCAGTGGCGCCTGGCTGCTCGCCACGAAGATCCGCGGCGGCAACGTACTGCGCGGCGTGCGCCAATCCGACACCCTACCCTCGGGACGCGCCGACCTGGAAGCAATCGCCCGCTGGTGCGGATACCCGGCCGGCAGTGCCCGCGCCCTCGAAGAAGACTACCTGCGCCAAACTCGCAACGCCCGCAAGGTCTACGAACGCCTCTTCTTCGAAGAGCTCTAGAGACTCCAGAAAAACATGAGCCTGGCATTTTTGTCGGTGCGGATTTCTGATGCGGATTTCATAGGGGAGGGGCGGGGACATGGTTCTCCGCCCCTCCTTTTCGTTCGCTTTAGATTCTCTTGTGAAAAATTTTGTGGACGCCTCAGCAGACATCGTGCGCCCGCCGCTACCCTCGCGGGACCAGTAACCACCCCAAAACCCCGAAAATGTGACCGGCACCATGAAAATAAATTTTGCTCGCACTCCTCAAAAACGAAGCAAAACACCCCGTTCTGCCCCGGAAACACACGGAACACAGGGTAGCCAGCTGAGGATTTGGCAAACGCTCAAAAACCCCGTATAGTATTTACCTGTCAGCACGACGGAGCGAAAAACTCCTCGGAATGATTCAAATTGAATACGCTGATATGCGGTTGTAGCTCAGTTGGTAGAGCACCACCTTGCCAAGGTGGATGTCGCGAGTTCAAGTCTCGTCAACCGCTCGTAAGGACTCCAAGAGTTCGAACGCGTTCCCTCGTGGAGCGTATGCGGTGAGGTGGTCGAGTGGTTAGGCAGCGGCCTGCAAAGCCGTGTACGCGGGTTCGAATCCCGTCCTCACCTCGCAACAAAACAACTGTTTTGTGAGCGCGATTGGCGCAGCGGTAGCGCGCTTCCCTGACACGGAAGAGGTCACTGGTTCGATCCCAGTATCGCGCACAGATAAAGCCCTTAGCTTTCGAGCTAAGGGCTTTTGTGTTTAACTTTTTGGTTTTTTGGGTTTGCGGAGGGATAGAGCCCTCCTTGTTCCTGTGCATGTTCTGGAGGCGGTGCTGCGTATATTTCCTCCGCGCCGTCGCAGGGGACCCGCCCTCGCTTCGCTTCGGGCACCCTGAGGGCACTTCCGGAAAACACGCTCGCACCGCTCCATGTCTCCGATGCCACGACGGAGGACACCACCCCTCCGCCTCGTATGTAAAACGCTTAGCCTCGGTTCAGTAAGTGCAGGGCTTGTGTGCGCGATACCGGCATAACGAACTGGAAGGGGGAGGGGGCTGTCGCCTTCTCGGCCTTCTGCTGGCTCCGCCAAGCCTGTTTGGTGACGCTTGCACCGCTCCGCGTCTCCGATGTCACGGCGGAGGACACCAACCCTCCGCCCCGTAGGTAAAACATTTAGCCCCGGTTCAGTAAGCGCGGGGCTTGTGTGCGCGATACCGGTATAACGAACTGGAGGGGGAGGGGGCTGTCGCCTTCTCAGCCTTTTGCTGGCTCCGCCGGGTCTACCTTTGTAGGGCGTGCATCTTACACACTTCCTCCGCGCCGTCGCAGGGGACCCGCCCTCGCTTCGCTTCGGGCACCCTGAGGGCGCTTCCGGAAGGTGTAAGTCTGCCGCCGAATCATTCAGTAACTCACTGATGTGACCAAATGCTTTGCGCGTAGTACCCACCTCCGATACCCTAATGGAGGAAATCTACACTCACAGATACACCGCCGTATCGCAAAGGAACACCCGTGAAATCCTTCCTCAAAGGGCTCGGCATCTTCTTCGCCGTATGCCTCGCCTTCTCCCTCTGGTACGTCGTCCTTGGCGTCATCATCATCGTGCTCATTCTGGGCGTCATCCTGACCATCCGCAAAAACCGGTACTTCGCATCCCCCGAATTTCAGACGCACCGCCAGCGCACCGCCACACTCGCCAGCGAATACAACGAAGTCGCCAGCTACGTACACGACATCTACACCCACGGAATCTACGAACTCGGCACCTCCACCAACGGCATGTACAGCCACCTCGCCACCGTCGAAGTTCAACAACCCAAAACCTGGCAGACGCTACTGCAGAAGAAACCCGAAGGACGCCACCCGCACGTCTACAACTCCTCCCAGCAGGTCGTTCTCGAAGCCGAGCGGGACCCTATCGGCAGCCTCACCAAATACTTTCCACATCGAAGCCGACCTACAAACCCTCAAAGACGTACAGCGCCTCTCCGACGATATTGCGCGCCTCGAAACCGCGATCGACAACGTACGACGCCGCGAAGAGGACATGATCGCACACATCAACCCGCCCCAGTTCATCACCAAGCAATACGCCAAGGAGCTCTGGGACAAACTCAACGTCTGCCACGTGGGGCTGACCGTGCCATACCCCGTCTACCGCTTCGAATACGCCTCACCCAGCGGCAAAGAAAACCGCGCGGTCACCGTCACCCTCGACACCCCAACCCTCGACGCGCTCTCCGAAACCCTAGAACGCAAAATACGCTGGGCATGGCCCGAAGGCGGCGAACGCACCCTCATGACCGCCCAACTACGCCAACGCATCAAAGAACGCGACAACTACACCTGCCAAAACCCCGGATGCGGCAACTCCATCATGCGTGAACGAATCCTCATCCTAGAGGTCGTCCACAAGGTTCCGCTCTCCGAAGGCGGCAACAACGAGCCCGAGAACTTGCAGACCCTCTGTTGGCGTTGCAACCAATCCAAAGGCTCAAAAATGATTACCCAATAAATACGCAAACCCTGCTGGAAAATCCGCATTAGGTTTTTCCTAATAACTCCTAATGAGCCCTACCCGTGCAAATCTCGGGTGGGGCTCATTGCTCTATCTGTTGCGGAATCTGACATGCGATACAAGACGCGCAGGAAGGGCGCGGCGCGAGGCGTCCAGAGGCACCCGTGCAGCGCCCTACCTGGGATTTATGTTAAAGCTGAGGTTCAAGGTATGCTTTTCCTCAGCGTCCGGGCGCAGACCTACAGGGTCCCGCATCCGCGACACACATCACCCCAACCGAATTCAAGGGCATACCATGTCTACTTCCCTGACCCGCCGCAAGCTCGTCGCCGGTGCAGCCTGGGCGGCACCCGTCGTCGCAGCCTCCGCAACCATCCCCTCCTACGCAGCGTCCGTCGCCGCAGACTGCACCTTTGCCGCACACCCTGCCTACAGCATCTCCGGCACCGACGAAGGAACCAAGACCGTGCAGAGCTTCGCCGTGCCCAACAACGTCCACAAGCTCCGCTTCGAGCTGGTCGGCGGCGCAGGCGGCACCAACAACCGCATGACCCCCGCCGGTTCCGGCGCGAAGGTCAGCGGCATCATCCCCGTCACCCCCGGCTCCACCGTGCAGATCATCGCCGCAGCAGGCGGTATCGGTGACGGCTCCCTCACCCCCACTGCAGGCGGTGAAGGCTACGGCAACGGCGGATCCGTACCCGCCTATACCATCCCCGGCAACATCACCGCGCAGGTCGACACCAAGTACGCGGACCCGGCTAACTCCAAGACTCAGGTGTACGCTGCATCCGGCGGCGGCTCCTCCGCACTGCTCATCGACGGCGTCGTCGTAGCTGTAGCAGGTGGCGGTGGCGGCGCGGGCATGACCACCTCCGGCGTGTCCTACGCAGACCCCTGGTACTCCAACCTGAACGGCCAGATCGACGCCGGTGTGGCGCCCCTCGGCTCGGACGCATCCCCGCAGTTCGATGCGGCGGGTAGCGCCTCCGCAGCGGCGGGCTCCAACGGCACCCCCGGCTACGAAGTCTACAATGCGGAACGTTCCAAGGTCCTGACCTACAACTCCGGCTTCGGCGGCGCAGCGGGTATAGGCGGTGCAGGCGGCGCGGCAGGCACTCTGCCGGCTAGCGGCCCCATCATCGGCTTTGAAACCACCAACAACCAGGTGCTATTCAGCCAGTTTGTTGCCGGTAACGCGGGCACGAGCGGCTTCGCGGGCAACGGCGGCGATGGTGCGGGCGCATACTCCTACCAGCTGGATGAGAACCCCGCCAGCGTGCACGAGAAGGGCACCTACGAGGACCGCAGCTGGGACCTGGACATCTACAACGATGAGGGTGCGTACGCGCAGAACTTCAACGGCTACCAGTCCGTGGTGTCCGGCGGTGGCGGCGCAGGTTACGGAGGCGGCGGTTCCGGCGCGGCACAGTCCGTTTCCTCGATTGTGCTGACCCAGAAGTGGCTGAACAGCCCGACCGGTGTGCGCCAGGGCCTGGGCTACACGATGCAGGGCGGCGCCGGTGGCGCGGGCGGCTCGTACATCGCCCCGTCCGTGAGTGAGGGTGCGATTGTTTCGGCTGAGAACGCGCCGCAGTGGATGCGCGAGCGCGGTAACGGTTCGGTGACGGTAACTTTCTGCGAGGCTACAGCCTAACAACCCCGACCTAGAGGTGTTTGAAGGGCGGTGCGCCGCATGTTTCCTCAAGCGGCTTGGGATGCTTGAGGGGCGGTGATCCTCCTCGTTCCTACAGGGAACCCGCCCTCGCTTCGCTTCGGGCACCCTGATGTCACTACGGAGGACACCGGCCCCTCTGCACGTTCTTGCTACTTCGCGCGTGGAGACGGCTATGCCTTCCGGAAGCGACATCAGGGTGCCGCCCCGGGCGCTCTCCGCAGCGAAGCAAGGAAGAGCGGAGCGTCCGGGGCGGCGGGTGCCCCTGCAGGAGCGGAGGAAGTGCATAGCCTGCCGACCCACAGGGCACTGAAACCCATAGATACGAAAGAGTCCCCCACACGAGGTGATCGTGCGGGGGACTCTTTGTATTACCTAGCGCTTGATGGCGTCCAGCGCCTCACGCTGAGCCTTCGCAATGCGCTTCTCAGACACCGTGTAGGCGGTACCAAGCTCCTGAGCGAAGAAGCTGACGCGCAGCTCCTCAATCATCCAGTTCACGCGGCGGAGCGCATCCGGCACGAGGGTGCCGGCCGGCAGCGACTTGACCGCGTTATCGTAGGAATCCTCAAGGTCCTGCACGGTGAGCATGAGCTGGTTGTCGCGGTGCAGGTTCGGGCCGAGCTTCGTCAGGCGCACCTGGGCGGCCTTGAGGTAGCGCGGGATGTGAACCAGCTGGTCGTAGCCGGTTTTCGCCACGAATCCGGGGTAGACGAGGTTCTCCATCTGTGCCTTCACGTCGGAGACGGCGTGCATGGTCGTCAGCGAGGTTGCCTTCTTGATGGCCTTCTTCAGCGCGGTGGCTTCGGAGAGGATTTCGGCGACGAGCTTGGTGACGTCGAAGACCGTCTCGATGAGTTCGGCACGTACGTGCTCGTAGAGTTCGCTGTATTCGGCGTACGTGAAGATGGGGGTGTGCGGCACGAGGTGGTCGAGCGCCGCGACGGTGCAGTCGCGGATGAGTTCGTCGATGGAGCCGTGCGGGTTCTGCGTGAAGACGATTTTCTCCTTGTGGGAGAGGTGTTCGCTCACGTAGCGTACGGGCGAGGGCACCTGCAGTTGGAGCAGGCGGATGATGCCGCGGCGCTGGGAGTGGAGCTGTTCGGCTTCGGTGGGGAAGATGCGCAGGCCTACGCTGGTTTCTTCGTCTACGAGGGCGGGGTAGCCGTTGACCGCTTGGGTGGCGATGATGCGCTGTACCTTGCGGGGGATTTCTCCGTTGGGGAAGAGGTCGGCGGGGAATTCGGTGAGGCCGCTGATTTCGCGCACCTGCGAACCGTGCGCATCGGCTACCTGGGCGGTGCCGCTCTGAGCGTTCTTCACGCCCTTCTTGGCGGAAGCCGCGGAGCTGCCCGAGTTACCCGAGTTACCCGAGCCGCCCTGGGCGAGCGCCACCATTTTTGCCATGGTGTCGTCGGATGCGCCGAGCGAGTCGGCGAGGGCGCTGCGGATTTCCTTGTGGAGCTGCTGTTGCAGGGCGCGCAGGTCCTTGCCTTCGCCGAGGATTTTGTTGCGTGCGTTGCGCACCTGGAATCCCATTTTCAGGTGTTCGGGCACGGCGTCCCAGTTGAAGGCCTCGGTCTCGACGACCACGCCGCGCAGGCGACGCAGCACGAGCGCGAGGGAGGGGAGCAACTCGTCGGTTGCGGGGGAGTAGTCTTCCTCGAGGGCGGCGCAGGCGGCGCGTGCCACGTCGGGTGCGGGCACGAAGTTGCGTCGAATCGCCTTGGGGAGCGATTTGATGAGTGCGGTGACGAGTTCGTGGCGCAGGCCGGGGATTTGCCAGCGGAACGGTTCGGGGCTCAGCTGGTTGAGGAAGAGGATGGGTACCTGGACTGCTACGCCGTCGCGCTTGGCGGCGTCGGTGCGGGCGCCTCCGATGCCGGCGGTGGGGGCGTATTCGTAGCGCAGGTCGAGGGTCAGTTCGCCGCTGTCGGTGCGCTGCACCCACTGGCGGGGGAACTGGGAGTCGTCGTAGTCGGCGGCTTCCTCGTTGATGAGCTTTTCGGGGTTGAAGTCCAGGTAGTTGTCGTCTTCGAGACGTGCCTGCTTCCACCACTTGTCGAAGGCGCGCACATCGGTCACGTGGGCGGGGATGCGTGCGTCGTAGAAGGCGAAGAGTACGGAGTCGTCTACGCGCAGGTCGCGGCGGCGCAGGCGTGCTTCGAGTTCTTCAACTTCGGCGAGGGCGCGCTGGTTGCGCAGGTAGAACTTGTGCTGGGTGTGCCATTGGCCTTCGACGAGGGCGGACTGGATGAACAGTTCGCGGGCTGCGGCGGCGTCTACGCGGGCGTACTGCACGGGGCGGTCGGCGTAGATGGTCAGGCCGAAGAGGGTGCCCTTGGCGTATGCGACTGCCGCGCCGGAGCTGAGCGACCAGTGCGGTTCGGAGTATTGCACGCTGATGAGGTGCTTGCCGATTTCTTCAATCCACTGCGGGTCGATGGAGGCGTTGGTGCGCGCCCACAGGCGGGAGGTCTCGACGAGTTCGGCGGAGAGCACCCAGTCGGGGCTCTTTTTGAACAGGCCGGAGCCGGGGAAGATCGCGAATTTGGTGCCGCGTGCGCCGAGGTATTCGCGGGGGCCGCGGTTGCGTCCCTTGGAGTCCTTTTCGCGTTCTTCCTTGACGCCCACGTGGGAGAGCAGGCCGGAGAGCAGGCTCTTGTGGATGTCGATTTCGTGGGCGGAGGCGTTGATGTCCCTGCCGCCGCTGGCGTGGATGTTGGCGGTGCGTCCCATTTCGCGTAGTTGGGCGAAGAGGTCCTGCCATTCGCGGATGCGCAGGTAGTTGATGTATTCGCGGTGGCACATTTTGCGCAGCTGCGAGGAGGACAGTGCCGCCTGCTGTTCGTTGATGTAGTCCCAGAGCAGCAGGAAGGAGGAGAAGTCGGAGGTGTCGTCGATGAAGCGGGCGTGCATGGCGTCTGCTTCGGCGCGTACGTCGGCGGGGCGTTCGCGCGGGTCCTGGATGGTCAGGGCTGCGGCGAGCACCATCATTTCCTTGGCGCAGTTGCGGCGGCCGCCTTCGATGATCATGCGGGCGAGGCGCGGGTCCACGGGGAATGCCGCCATGGCTCGGCCGATGGCGGTGAGGGTTGCGCTGTTGCCGCGGCCCTTGCGGGGGCCGCGGGGGCGTTCGGTGAGCGCGCCGAGTTCGCGGAGCAGGTTCACGCCGTCGTTGATGGCGCGGGATGCGGGCGGCTGCACGAACGGGAAGCGGGAGATGTCGCCGGGTTCGCGGACCACGCCGATTGCGATCATCTGCAGGATGACGGCTGCGAGGTTGGTGCGCAGAATTTCGGGGTCGGTGAACTCGGGGCGCGAGTTGAAGTCTTCTTCGGAGTAGAGGCGGATTGCGATGCCGTCGCTGACGCGGCCGCATCGGCCGGAACGCTGGTTGGCGCTTGCCTGCGAGATGCGTTCGATGGGTAGGCGCTGCACCTTGGTGCGTGCCGAGTAGCGGGAGATGCGTGCGGTGCCGGTGTCGATGACGTACTTGATGCCGGGCACGGTCAGCGAGGTTTCGGCAACGTTCGTGGCGAGCACGATGCGCGGGCGCGATCCGGGGGAGAACACTCGGTGCTGTTCGGCGAGCGAGAGGCGCGCGTACAGGGGCAGCACTTCGTAGTTCAGGCGCGGCGACTTGGCGACCATTGCCTCGATAGCGTCTTTGGCGTCGCGGATTTCGCGTTCACCGGAGAAGAAGATGAGGATGTCGCCGGGGGCTTCCTTGGAGAGTTCCTTGATGGCGTCGAGGATGCCGTCGGTGGGGTCGTGGTCGTCTTCGATTTCGTCGTCGCTGAGGTAGTCTTCCTCGTCGAGCGGGCGGTAGCGGATTTCCACGGGGTAGGTTCGGCCGGACACCTCAATGATGGGCGGCGCGTCGTCGGGCAGGATTGCTTCGGCGATTTCGCGTTCTTCGGCGCTGAGGTTTTCGTCAACGATGCCCTTGCCCGGCACGTAGCTGGGGGAGAAGTGGCGTGCGAAACGCTCGGGGTCGATGGTCGCGGAGGTGATGATGACCTTCAGGTCCGGGCGCTGCGGCAGGATGCGCTTGAGGTAGCCGAGGATGAAGTCAATGTTCAGGCTGCGTTCGTGCGCCTCGTCAATGATGAGGGTGGAGTAGCGGCGCAGCAGCTTGTCGTTCTGAATTTCGGCGAGCAGAATGCCGTCGGTCATGAGTTTGATGGCGCTGTGTTCGCCAACTTCGGAGGTGAATCGCACCTGGTAGCCGACGGTTTCGCCGATTTTCTGTCCGAGTTCTTCGGCGATGCGTTCGGCGACGGAGCGTGCGGCGAGTCGGCGCGGCTGGGTGTGGCCGATGAGACCCTTTGCGCCCAGGCCCAGGTCGAGGCACATTTTGGGGATCTGGGTGGTTTTACCGGAGCCGGTTTCACCCGCGATGATGACGACCTGGTTGTCGCGGATCGCGTTCATGATGTCTTCGCGGCGTTCGCTGACGGGCAGCTCTTCGGGGTAGGTGATGACCTCGGGGATGAGCGGCTCGTAGCGGCGCGGTGCCGGGCGGTTCTGCTGATTGCCGCCCTGCTGGTTGCCCTGGTTGCTTTGGTTGCCGCCCTGCTGGTTGCCCTGCTTGCGGGCGCGGTTGGGACCGCCTCCGCGTCGGGTAGAGCGGGAGGCGTTGGAGCTGCGTTCGGAGGCACCGCGGGAGGAGTTCTTGCGGTCTGCGCTGTTCTTCTGCGCACCCTTCTTCGGGGCGCCGTTATTTACCGCGTTGTTCTCAGCGGTTTTATCTGCGGTCTTTTCGCCGGTTTTTGCACCGGTCTTTTCGGAGGATCGTACCTTTGCCGCATGGATTGCGGCGGCCATGCTCGCCATGGTGGGGGCGGTGCGGGGGCCTTAGAAGTATCTGCGTGTTTCTTCGTGGATTTCTGCTCAGACATATCCTATCCAGTGTACTCGCCTTGCCCGCGGTGAGCTTGGGGCGTGCTTTGTTTGTCATATTTGGGTTTGTCCGCGGGAACCCCGGGGTGGGTGGTGGTGGAATACTGACACCAGGAGAGCATTTAATGTACAATAAATGACATCAAATGCTATTAAGAGAGTTAATAATTATTCATCTGAATTTTATGCACCGTAGATGCGAATTAACTGCGCTTCTTAACTTTCTTTCGATAGTTTCGTTCAACTGCTACAGTGGTGAATAACACAGTAACGAAGGAGTGACTATGCCATCACCAAAGACGTACCCGGCAACACGTGTTGCAGTGTTGGATTGCTGCGAAGACGGACAGCACGAAGAAATTCACCACCGCTGCGAAGAACTCTTCCAAGCCCTCGTTCACGCGAGTCTGCGCACCCACTTCGACCGCCTCAGCGCCGAAGAAACCCTCTACCTGGTGACCGGCGACGGCGAGCGCGTACAGATTTCTCCCGAAATGTACGGACCCCTCACCTCCGTAGCGCGCGCATTCGCCGACCGCAAGGATGTCTGCGTGGTACGCCAGGACCGCCTGATGACCACGCAGGAGGCAGCAGACTACCTGGGCGTATCCCGCCCGACCGTTGTTCGCCTGCTGGAGCGCGGAGATATTCCGTTCGAGCGCATTAACACGCACCGTCGCGTTGCTTTTGATGACCTCGAACGTTACCGCCTTGAGCACGAATACGTGAACCGCCGCGTTCGCTAAACCCGCATCTGGCCGATTACTTTCTGATCAATCACTCTGATCAGACAGTACGGTTCAGAAATTGCAGCATCTGCTGAACAATCTCGGGGCTAAAACAGCGCGAATCCCCGTGTTCGGCATCCGGAACCAGCACCAAATCGGTAGGCACCTGCCGCGTGCGCAGCGCCTGATACACCCGCACCGATTGCTGGTACGGCACACACGAATCACTAATACCGTGCACAAGCATCAGGGCAGTGGCGCCGCCGCTCGCACCCTGTGCAGAGGCACTTTCGATCTTATTCACTCGTTTCTGGGGGCGTACCGCATCAATAGGATGCGCACGCTCCCAGTTCTTTTGGGCACGCTCGATGCAGACACCCGGAACCGCCCGCTCGCCCTTGGAAGCGTCGATAGCAGACACGTCAGCGGGGACAGGGTGGGTGCTTCCCAGCAGCCGCCATTCGGCGCCGTCATCCTCGGGGTGGTCGAGAGCGTAGCCAGCCAGGGGCCGATCGGTGAAGATGGTCCTCAAATCGCTGACCCCGTAAAACGAAGCCGCCGCCGCCACCTGCGAACTATGGGACGGGTAGGCGCTCGCCGCCCTGCCCTCATAGTATTCGTCGTGCTCGGGTGCGCTCGCGGAATCCCCAAATGCAGAATCCCCAGATGCAGAGTCACCGGCGGCGGAATCTCCCGTATGTGCAGCCATCATGCTCAGGTGCCCGCCGGCGCTTCCGCCCGCTACCGCAATGCGCTGCGGGTCAATACCGAACTCGTGCGCGTTGGCGCGGAAGAAACGCACCGCCTCCTTCACATCGTGCAGGGCGCCCGGGAAGAGCGCCTGATGCGAATACCGGTAGTTGATGGACGCGACCGCCCAGCCTGCCTGCTGAAAAGCGGCGCGCATGAGCGCCTGGGTATTGGGTTGCTCCCCGTCAGGGGTGCGCAGGATGGTGTCGCGTAGGGCCTGGTTGGTGCCGAAGCGCCAGGCACCACCGTGAACCCACACCAGCAGAGGCGCGGGGGAAGAGATATCCCCGATCGCGGGGAAGAAGTCGTAGGCGAACGCCTCGCGAGTTACCGGCGACTGCGCACCGTAATCGGGTAGCGAGTGGGCGTCATAAAAGCCCGCCTCGCGGTAAAAACCGGAGCGGTACTCGGTACTCTCAATGGTCGGCACGCCCTCAGCGTGCGGTGCGCCCTCAATCTTCGATGCGCCCTCAGTGTTCATTGTGCTCTCAATCTCCGGCGCGCTCTCAGAAGTCTGCATGGATCAGCACCTCGTTAGGGAACCAGTACGATCTTGCCGCGGGTGCGTCCCGTCGCCACCAGGGCGTGAGCCTGCGCAGCCTGCGAAAAATCAAGCACCTGATCCACGTGCACCTTCAACAGACCCAAGGACATGAGGCGGGCAATCTCCTGCATCTGCACATGGTCCGGGTGAACCGTCAGCCACTGCGCCTCGAAGCCGCGCTCACGCGCAACATCCAGCGGGTCGGGGCTGGTCAGGGTAACAATACGGCCGCCGGGAACCAGTACCTCCAGCGAATCGAGGAAGGTCTGCTGACCGGTGGAATTGAGCACCACATCCATGGTCTGACCCAGTACGGCACGGAAATCCTCGGTGCGGTAATCAATGGGCTGGGCACCCAGCGAGCGCACAAACTCGTGGTTCGCCGCGGAGGCGGTCGCAAAAACCTGAGCGCCAGCCTGCGCCGCCAGCTGAACGGCGAGGTGACCGACCCCTCCGGCACCGGCGTGAATGAGCACGCGCTCGCCTTCCTTCAGCCGCGCCACTTCGAAGAGCGCCTGGTACGCGGTCAGCGCCGCCAGGGGAGCACCACCCAATTGTGCGCAGGGAACATCGGCGGGCACCTTCACCAGCTGATGCGCCGGGGCGAGAACATACTCGGCGTACGCACCGGCGGGGGAAGGGAAAGAAACAAGACCAAATACGCCGTCGCCCACCTTAAAACCCGTGTAGTCACCGGCGGTAGCAACCACGGTGCCCGCAACATCCCAGCCGGGTACGAAGGGCTTGTACGACGGATCTGCCAGCTGAGCGGCGGGACCCAGACCCTTGCGAGTGGTCACATCAATCGGGTTCACACCGGCGGCAACCGTCTTGATGAGCACGTGACCGCGCACCGGCGAGGGGATGGACACGTTTGCTTCGTGCAGAACGCTTTCATCGCCCCATTCGGTGAGCTGAATCTGGCGCATGGTGGTCATCGGGTTACCTCCGCTGTCGTGACTTGGGCCGTGCTGATGTGAACGGTGTGCGCGTTTCCCCATTCTCTCAAGGTAGTTAGCGCTGCCACAACAGGGGAGCGGGTAGTGTCCACCCTCTGAGGTTGAAGTCTGAGGTTGAAGAGGGAGCTGGCGGGAACGGCCGCCCGGCGCAGGCTTTATGCATAACAAGGTGAGCGGATAAATAAAAAGGAGCCGATACCCGAACAATACGCCTCGGATATCGGCTCCCGTGTTCCCTCTCGAATAAGAACATCGTGCCCCTGAAAGGATTCGAACCTTCGACCCCCAGTACCGGAAACTGGTGCTCTAATCCGCTGAGCTACAGAGGCAACCCACCTATGGTATCAGATAAGCACTAGATAAAGGGTCAGGCACCTGCCAAGGCTTGCTAGAATAGTTTGTTATGACTCCTGAAGAACTCTCCGAAGCCATTGCGCTTGCCCTTGAAGAAACCATTTCCTCCGGCCAGCTGACCCTCGTGGAGGGCGCTGAACTGCCCGCCGTCCGAGTGGAGCGCCCCAAGTCCCGCGAACACGGCGACTGGGCAACCAACGTCGCTCTGCAGCTCGCCAAGAAGGTGGGCAAGAACCCGCGTGAGGCAGCAGCTCTTCTGGCAGAGAAGATTGGCGCCATCGCCGGTGTTGCATCCGTAGATATTGCTGGCCCCGGCTTCCTGAACATTACCCTGGACGCCGCAGCTGCTGGTGAGCTTGCCGCCACCATCGTTGAGGCTGGCGAAGCATACGGCCGTAGCGACAAGTTCGCCGGTAAGACCATTAACCTTGAGTTCGTCTCCGCGAACCCCACCGGCCCCATCCACCTGGGCGGTACTCGCTGGGCTGCCGTCGGTGATGCGCTCGCCCGCGTCCTTGAGGCTGAGGGCGCTAACGTCGTGCGCGAATACTACTTCAACGACCACGGCACCCAGATTGACCGTTTCGTGCGCTCCCTGATTGCCGCTGCCCGCGGTGAGGAGACCCCCGAGGACGGCTACGCTGGCGCGTACATTGTTGACATTAAGGACCAGATTCTGGCTCAGCGCCCCGACGCGCTTGAGGCTGAGAACCCCGAAGAGATTTTCCGCGAAATCGGTACTCACCTGATGTTCGATCAGATTAAGGAGTCCCTGGCGGCATTCGGCACCCACTTCGACGTGTTCTTCCACGAGAACTCCGTGTTCGAAGGCGGCAAGGTGGACGCCCTGCTTGAGACCATGCGCGAGAATGGTCAGCTCTTCGAGGCTGACGGCGCATGGTGGATGCGCACCACCGACTACGGCGATGATAAGGACCGTGTGGTCATTAAGTCTGACGGCAACCACGCCTACGTGGCGGGTGATATCGCCTACTATCAGGACAAGATGACCCGTGCAGTAAACCCCGCTGACGTGGCGATTTATATGCTCGGCGCTGACCACAGCGGCTACGTGGGCCGTCTGAAGGCTATCGCCCAGATTCTTGGTTACCGCGCCGACCAGATTGAGGTCATGATCGGTCAGCTGGTGAACCTGGTCAAGGACGGCAAGCCCGTCCGCATGTCCAAGCGTGCCGGCACCGTGGTCACCCTCGAGGACCTGGTCGAGGCTGTGGGTGTTGACGCGGCTCGCTACGAGCTGACTCGCTACTCGGTGGACACCCCCATCGATATTGACCTGGGCCTGCTGACTTCCAAGAGCAACGAGAACCCGGTCTACTACGTGCAGTACGCTCACGCACGTACCGCCGCTGTGGCACGTAATGCTGCGGAGGCTGGCGTGAAGGTTGAGGACGGCGTGGATACCTCCCTGCTCGACTCGGCTGCTGACGGTGAGCTGCTGGCTGTACTCGGCCAGTTCCCCGCTGCTGTGCGTGATGCCGCGAAGTTCTACGAGCCGCACCGTGTGAACCGCTACCTGGAACAGCTCGCTTCGGCGTACCACAGCTGGTACGGTGTCTCCCGCGTCACCCCCAAGGCGGATGAAGAGGTCACCGACCTGCACCGTACCCGCCTGCTGCTGAACAACGCGGCACAGCAGGTGCTGGCTAACGGCCTGAACCTGCTGGGTGTGAGCGCACCCGAGCGCATGTAATACTCTCGTTTCAACCCCCGACCCGGTGCTACCGGGGCGGGGGTTGAACGTATGCCGGCAAGATAGCTAAGAAAGAGACACGATGAGCGAAGCCCGCGCCCTCTACGCCCCCGAATGGCTCACCTACCCCGAGCACCCCGAAGCCCTGTCCCGCACCATCTGGGCTGATTCCTTCACCCGCAATGAGCAGGGCGAGCTCTGCATTGACGGCGTGACCGTCAGCGACCTGGTTGCTGAGCACGAAACCCCGCAGTACGTCTTCTCCGAGACCACTTTCCGCGCCCGCTCCCGCGCCTACCGCACCGCTTTTGAGCAGGCTTTCGCCGCGCACGGTGCGAAGGTGAGCGTTTACTACGCCGGCAAGTCCTTCCTCTCCACCGCGGTTGTTCGCTGGGTTCGTGAGGAGGGCTTGTGCCTGGACACCGCCTCCGGTGGTGAGCTGGCGCTGGCTCTGCGCGGTGGCATGCCCGGTGAGCGCATCGCCCTGCACGGCAACAACAAATCTGAGGCCGAGATTGCCCGTGCGATTCGTAGCGGCCTGGGTCGCGTGGTGGCCGATTCGGTGGACGAAATCAAGCTGATTGAGCGGGTGTACGCCGAGCTGGCCGCCGAGCGCGTGGCTGAGGGTGAGGAGCCCTACCCGCCCGTTCCGGTGCTGATTCGCATCACCCCGGGCGTGCACGCCTCCACCCACGAGTCCATTGCGACCGCTCACGAGGACCAGAAGTTCGGCATGTCCCTGCAACCCGGTACCGCTGCGCTTGCCGGCCTGGACGAAGCAGAGATGGAACACTGGGGTGTTGAAGCGACCGATTCTTACGCGGCGCTGGCTGCTGTGATTCTGAATGCGACCGATTCCCTGGATTTCCGCGGTATTCACTGCCATATTGGTTCGCAGATTTTTGAGGCGGAAGGCTTCGAGCAGGCGGCAACTACCGCCCTGGAGTTCATGAACCGCCTCAACCGTGACCTGGGCGTGACCCTGCCGGAGCTGGACCTGGGCGGCGGCTACGGCATCGCCTACACCGAGGCGGATCGCCCCCGCTCCATCGCCGAGGTGACCGAATCCATCGCCGCTTCGGTTGCGGCGACCTGCGAGCGCCTGGGCATGGCGATTCCGCACATGTCCTTCGAGCCTGGTCGCTCGATTTCGGGCCCCTCGGGCGCGACCCTGTACACGGTGGGCACCATCAAGAACGTGAGCATTGAGGACGAAAACGGCGAGATTCGCGTGCGCCGCTACGTTTCTGTGGACGGCGGTATGAGCGATAACGCCCGCCCGGTGCTGTACGAATCGGATTATTCGGTGACCCTGGCCAATCGCGCCCCGGCGGGGGAGCAGGTGCTCTCTCGCGTGGTGGGTAAGCACTGCGAGTCTGGCGATGTGGTGGTTCGCTACTGCTACCTGCCTGCTGACCTGCAGGCTGGCGATATTCTGGCGGTTCCGGCAACCGGCGCGTACTGCTATGTGCTGGGTTCGAACTATAACTTCTTGACTCGTCCGCCGGTGATTGCGACCGCGCAGGGTCAGCCTTCGCGCGTGATGATTCGCCGTCAGCGTGAGGATGATATGTTGGCTCTGGATATGGGGTCGGAAATCTAAGAACCCTGTCTGACATCATGAAAAGCCGTGAAGTTCCCGTTTCTACAATGCGTGCCGTGAGGTGGCGGTTGCGGGCGGGGCTTCACGGTTTTGCGCGTTCACAACATGACAGAAGATAAGGTTCACCTCATAACTGTGAGGGATACCTCATCTCAGAGAGTAAAAGTCGCAGCTTGAGGCTGCTGAGCCGTCCCCGCCTCTTGATAAAGTGGTTGTTGAGTGCGTGCTCTGCGCCGCATCCACACCGTAGCCCGAAGAGATACCGGGGCGAACCCGGAACAGACCGTAGAAAGAGACTATCGTGGCTGAAAAGATCAAAGTAGCACTGCTTGGTGCCGGTAATGTCGGTTCCCAGGCTGCTCGCATCCTGGTCGAGGATAACGCCGTCCTTGAAAAGCGCATTGGCGCCCCCGTGGAGTTGATCGGTATTGCTGTGCGCGATACTAATGCATCCCGCCACTGGAATGCGGACCCCTCGCTGTACACCACCGACGCTGAATCCCTGATTGATGCGGCGGATGTGGTCATCGAGCTGACCGGCGGTATTGAGCCGGCTCGCACCCGCATTCTGCGTGCCCTGAAGGCGGGCAAGTCCGTGGTCTCCGGCAACAAGGCGCTGCTGGCTAAGCACGGTGTGGAGCTGCAGGCTGCCGCTGATGAGTCCGGTGCTCAGCTCTCTTACGAGGCTGCTGTTGCGGGTGCTATCCCGATTCTGCGCCCCCTGCGTGACTCCCTGGCTGGTGACCGTGTGACCCGCGTTCTGGGCATCATGAACGGCACCACCAACTACATTCTTGACCAGATGGACACCACCGGCGCATCCTTCGCGGACGCACTGGCTGAGGCTCAGAAGCTCGGCTACGCGGAGGCTGACCCGACCGCTGACGTTGAGGGCCACGATGCCGCGTCGAAGGCTGCGATTGTTGCTTCGCTGGCGTTCCACTCGACTTTCACTATTGATGATGTGCACACCGAGGGCATTACTTCCATCACCGCTGATGATGTTGCTGCCGCGGATGCTGATGGCTACGTCATCAAGCTGCTGGCTATTTGCGAGCGCGAGGGTGAGAACGGCGCGAACATTCGCGTGAACCCGACCCTGATTCCTCGTCAGCACCCGCTGGCGGGCGTGCACGGTGCATTCAACGCTGTGTTCGTTGAGGCGGAGAACGCTGGCGAGCTGATGTTCTACGGTCCCGGCGCGGGTGGCGCTCCGACTGCTTCGGCTGTTCTGGGTGACTTCGTGTCCCTGGCTCGTCGTCTGGTGCTGGGTGGTCCCGGTGTCCCGGAGACTTCTCACGCGCAGCTGCACGCAACCAGCCTGGATAACGTGGTGTCTCGCTACTCGGTGGGTGTTGTGGCGGAGGATCGCCTGGGCGTTCTGGCGAACATTACCCGCATCCTGACTGAGCACGGTATTTCTATTGATTCTCTGCGTCAGTCCGCCCCGAAGGAGGGTGCGGCTCAGATTCGTATGGTGACCCACTCTGCGAAGGATTCCGATTTGCGCCGTGCGATTGCTGTGATTGACGCTCTGGACACTGTGCGTGAGGTGAACTCGGTCATCCGCGTGGAGTCTGAGAAGCACTAAGCGCTGAGAATTACTGGGCGCGAAAGCGTCGTGCGGCACGCGCCGCTTACTAAACGTGCGATGCTCGCGTGTAGAAGCATCGCTCACGAACGAACCCGCGTCCCCGCTACCGCGTCGAACCTATGGAAGGTCCGGCGGGCGGGGCGCCAAGATTGAAGGAGAAGCCAATGGCACACGTGTGGCAGGGCGTTATCAATGAGTACCGTGACCGTCTGCCCTTCGCAGACGATGTGAAGGCAGTGACCCTGGGCGAGGGTGGTACCCCGCTGATTCACGCGCCGGCACTGTCTGCTGAGACCGGTAACACCGTTTACCTGAAGTTTGAGGGTATGAACCCGACTGGTTCGTTCAAGGACCGCGGTATGACCAGCGCGATGACCGCCGCTAAGCGTGACGGTGCGAAGGCTGTTGTGTGTGCTTCGACCGGTAACACGTCCGCTTCGGCTGCTGCGTACGCTCTGCAGGCTGGTATGCGCTGTGCAGTGCTGGTTCCGGACGGCAAGATTTCCATGGGTAAGCTGTCTCAGGCTATTGCTCACGGCGCTGACATCATTCAGATTGACGGCAACTTCGATAACTGCCTGGAGATTGCTCGCAAGCTCAGCGAGAACTACCCGGTGTTCCTGGTGAACTCGGTCAACCCTTACCGTATTGAGGGTCAGAAGACCGGTTCGTTTGAGGTTGTTGACACCTTGGGTGACGCTCCCGACTACCACCTGCTGCCGGTTGGCAACGCGGGTAACATTACCGCGTACTGGAAGGGCTACAAGGAGTACTCGGAGCCTTACACCAACCGTGACGGTAAGGTTCTGGAGCCGGTTGCGACCAAGCGTCCGATCATGTGGGGTTTCCAGGCTGCTGGTGCTGCACCGATCGTTGCTGGTCACCCGATTGAGGCTCCTGAGACCATTGCGACCGCGATCCGTATCGGTAACCCCGCGTCGTGGGAGAAGGCTGAAGCTGCTCGTGACGAGTCTGGCGGCGTGATTGAGGCTGTCACCGATGAGGAGATTCTGGAGGCGCACCGCTGGCTGTCTGCCCGCGAGGGTGTCTTCGTGGAGCCGGCTTCGGCTGCTGGCGTTGCGGGTCTGCTGAAGAAGCACCGCGCGGGTGAAGCTCCCGAGGGTAAGACCATCGTGATTACCGTGACCGGTCACGGTCTGAAGGATCCGCAGTGGGCTCTTGAGGCTGTTAACGGTGTGAAGGTTGAGCCGACCAAGGCTCCCTTTGACGTGGTTGCTGTGGCAGATATTCTTGATTTGAACTAGTCTGTTCATACTACGATGTGCACTCCGTCCCGCATTTTGCGGGGCGGGGTGCACCTGCATGACAGCCCCTTTTTGTATCTTTCACCTATTCACTCATTACGTCACCGATCGCGAGGTTCTTCTCATGTCTTCCCTGCATATTTCTGATATTCCGGTGGGCGCGTCCGTTAAGGTTCGCGTTCCCGCTACGAGCGCTAACTTGGGCCCCGGCTATGACAGCATGGGTTTGGGTCTTGGCTTCTATGATGAGCTGGTTGTTGAGCGTATTGAGTCCGGCCTGGAGTTTGAGCTCAGCGGTGAGGGTAGCGCGGATGTTCCTCGCGATGAGAGCCACCTGGTTTTGCAGGCGATGAAGGCTGGTTTTGCGGCGGCTGGTTTGGATGAGCTGCCGCCGGTGAAGCTGATTGCTGATAATAAGATTCCGCATTCTCGAGGTATGGGTTCTTCGGCGTCGGCTATTGTGGCGGGTGTGGCTGCGGCGAGCGGTCTGCTACCGGAGGAGCACCGTCTGAGCCGTGAGCAGATGCTGCAGGTCGCCTCCGATATGGAGGGCCACCCGGATAACGTGGCGCCGGCGATTTACGGCAACCTGTCGGTGTCCTGGGGTGAGATGGGCAATTGGAAGTCCCTGATTATTCCGGTGCATCCTGATGTTCACCCCGTGGTGGCTGTGCCCAATTATGAGGTGTCGACGAAGCTTGCTCGTTCGCTGATTCCTACGCAGATGCCCCACGTTGAGGCGGTGGCGAACTCGGCTCGTGCGGCGCTGCTGGTGCGCACTCTCTCTGATGCTCCCGAGTACCTGATGGATGCGACCGTGGATTACCTGCATCAGGGTTACCGCGTGACCGCGATGGAGCCGTCGGCTGCGCTGGTGGCGTACCTGCGCGGTCAGGGTTTTGCGGCGGTGATTTCTGGTGCTGGCCCGACCGTTTTGACCTTTGCGCACGGCGATGAGCAGGTGCGACAGGTTCAGGAAGCTATTGCCGAGTTTGAGGCGACCCACCCGTGTAGCGCTATTGTGGATCGCCGCCTGAACTGGCGGGTTCTTCCCCTTGAAATTGATACTGAAGGTGTTATAGTTACTCAGTAGGACGTTATTAGTTCGTCCTACGTTGAGGTTCGCCCGTCGTTCAATGTAGACCGTCGATACTATCCTTCGTAACGTATTTCCGTTTCCCCTAATACCTCAGATGCTTTTGTATCTGGGTGGGAGTCGGCAAGGTTCGGGGGAGCGCCTTTGGGATTCATGTCTTTCTTTATTTCTGACGCATAGGGGAAGACTTTTTCTTAGAGATTCGGTTTCGCGGCGGGTGCCCTTTCAAAGTGACCAATCCATCCTCTTCATCTCGCGTAGATGGTTTGTATAGATGATGGTTTGGGCTTGCCCACATTTGTGATAGAGCGCCTTATCTTCCGTGTGTGCTCGCTGTGTCTGAATCAGCGGGTACGGTAAGAGACGCGAATCGCCTCCAGTGCGGTTCGAGGGAGTCGAAGGTGCAGACTGCTGTTTTCTTTCGGCAGTGTCTAAACCTTTGACCGCGCTATAGCGCCCGCCCGATCTTTATTCTGAAGATTTTCAGGGCTTATAACCAAAGGAATTGTAGTTGGCAAAGAATATTGTTGTCACCGATGAGTACGGTACGGCAGCTGCCGCACCGGAACTTGCAAACTTGAAGGTCGCGCAGCTGCGTGTCCTCGCCCAGCAGCTTGGTATCCGCGGCTATCTGAAGTTGAAGAAGGCTGAGCTGGTTCAGGCTCTTGAGGAGCATCAGCGTGGTGGCGCCGTAGCCGCTCCTGCTGCGCCCAAGTCTGAAAAGTCTAAGTCTGAAGCATCTAAGTCTGAGGCACCCGCTGAGGCTGCTGAAGCCTCCGCTGAGGGCGCTGAGAAGACTGAAGACTCTAAGCCGCGCCGTACTCGCCGCACTCACGCCCAGAAGGACGCTGAGGCAAAGGCAGAGAAGGTTGTTGCGAAGACTGAGAAGACCGAAGCTGAGGTTGCTGAAGCCCCCGCTGAGGGCGCTGAGAAGGCTGAGAAGCGTACCCGTTCTTCCCGTTACGAGACTCCCGCTCAGAAGCGTGCGCGCGCTCGCCGTGCCGCTGAGGGTGAGGACGCATCGGCTGAGATGAACGAGAAGCCGGAGAAGCGTACCCGCCGCACCCGTAAGGACGAGAATCCCGCTGAGCTTCCTCCGCTGGATGTGCGCGCTGAGCTGGCCGCTGAGCGTATTGGCGAGCGTTCGGAGCAGATTGACCTGCCCGGTAACTCTGCTGAGCTGAAGGCTGCTACCGCTGACGGCACCGCGAGCCTGGACAGCCTGAACGCTGCCCTAGACATGACTTTTGGCACCCCCGACGGTGAGAAGAGCTCGAAGCGTACCCGCACTCGTGAGCGTCGCCGCGACCAGGATGGTGAGCGTACCGAGCGCCGCACTAAGCGTGACCGTCAGGCTGAGCGTGCTGAGCGCAACACTGAGCGTAGCGAACGTGCCGAGCGTAAGGCTGCTGAGCGTGCAGAACGCGCAGAGCGTGCCGAGCGCACCGAGCGTACTGAGCGCCGTTCCAAGCGTGACCGTCAGGCTGAGCGTGCTGAGAAGCAGGCTCGCCGCCGCGAGGAGAACGAGCCTCGCCTGAGCGAAGACGATGTGCTGGCACCGATTTCGGGTGTTCTGGACATTCTCGATAACTACGCTTTCGTGCGTACCACCGGCTACCTGCCCGGCACCAACGACGTGTACGTCTCCCTGGCTCAGGTGAAGAAGTACAACCTGCGTAAGGGTGACCACGTGCTCGGCGCGATTCGCGTGCCGCGTGAGGGTGAGTCGAACAGCCGCCAGCGTTTCAACGCGCTGGTTCAGGTTGAGGCGATTAACGGTCAGAGCGTTGAGGAAGCAGCGAACCGCCGCGTCTTCTCGAAGCTGACTCCGCTGTACCCCAAGGAGCGTCTGCGCCTGGAGACCACCCCGAAGAAGCTGGGCACCCGCGTGGTTGACCTGGTGTCCCCGATTGGTAAGGGTCAGCGTGGTCTGATTGTGTCTCCGCCGAAGGCGGGTAAGACCCTCATGCTGCAGTCCATTGCGAACGCGATTACCGTGAACAACCCGGACGTGTATCTGATGATGGTCCTGGTGGATGAGCGTCCTGAAGAAGTGACCGATATGCAGCGCACCGTCAAGGGTGAGGTTATTGCCTCGACCTTCGACCGCCCCGCTGAGGATCACACCACTGTGGCTGAGCTGGCTATTGAGCGTGCGAAGCGTATGGTGGAGCTCGGCTACGATGTGGTCGTGCTGCTGGACTCCATGACCCGCCTGGGCCGCGCATACAACCTGGCGGCTCCCGCATCCGGTCGTATCCTGTCCGGTGGTGTGGATTCTGCCGCACTGTACCCGCCGAAGAAGTTCTTCGGTGCAGCCCGCAACATTGAAGAGGGCGGCTCGCTGACCATCCTGGCTACCGCCCTGGTTGAGACCGGCTCGAAGATGGATGAAGTGATCTTCGAAGAGTTCAAGGGCACCGGTAACATGGAGCTGCGCCTGTCCCGTCAGCTGGCGGATAAGCGTATCTTCCCGGCGGTTGATATTAACGCTTCTGGTACTCGCCGCGAGGAGAACCTGCTCTCCCCGGATGAGATCAAGATTATGTGGGGTCTGCGCCGTGCCCTGGCGGGTATGGAGCCTGAGCAGGCTCTGGGTGTTCTGACCAACCAGCTGCGTAAGACTGAAAGCAACGTGGAGTTCCTTCTGACGGTTCAGAAGAACGGTCTGCGTCTGGTCGACTAAGGCTCGTATCTCACGCGCCCCACCTCCTCATTGTGGGTGGGGCGCGTGAGCCGTTCGTTTTGTGCATCCCTGCCAGGGGTGTGAGATGTCTAGTGCCTGCCCGTGCGGCGTAAAGTGCGGGAGATGGAAGAGAGAACAGAATGTTTGAATCTATTCAGGTTCTGCTGGATGAGCACGCTGACCTGCAGAATCAGCTGGCTGACCCCGCCGTGCAGGCGAATCAGGGTAAGGCACGCCGTGTGGGCCGCCGTTACGCGGAGCTGACCGGTATTGTGACTGCGTACAACAAGTACACTTCGCTGAAGGATGACCTTGAGGCTGCTCGCGAGATGGCTGATGAGGATCCGGATTTTGCGGCGGAGATTCCCGGCCTGGAGGAGGAGCTGGAGGTTGCTCAGGAGAAGCTGCGCCGCCTGCTGATTCCGCGTGACCCGGATGATGGCCGTAACGTCATTCTTGAGGTGAAGGCTGGTGCTGGTGGCGACGAGGCGGCTCTGTTCGCTGGTGACCTGCTGCGCATGTACATGCGTTATGCCGAGAACAAGGGCTGGAAGACTGAGATTATTTCTTCGACCAGCACCGATGTTGGCGGTTACAAGGACGCACAGATCGCTATTAAGGGTTCCTCGAATGAGCCTGCTGAGGGCGTGTGGGCGCACCTGAAGTACGAGGGCGGCGTGCACCGCGTGCAGCGCGTTCCGGCGACCGAGTCTCAGGGCCGTATCCACACCTCCGCTGCTGGTGTTCTGGTGTTCCCTGAGGTGGATGAGCCCGAGGAAATCGAGATTAACCAGAACGACCTGAAGATTGACGTGTACCGTTCTTCGGGCCCCGGTGGTCAGTCGGTGAACACCACCGACTCGGCGGTGCGTATTACCCACCTGCCGACCGGTATTGTCGTGGCGATGCAGAATGAGAAGTCTCAGCTGCAGAACCGTGAAGCTGCAATGCGCGTGCTGCGTGCGCGACTGCTGGCTCACCAGCAGGAGCAGATTGACGCTGAGAACGCGGCGCACCGTGCTTCGCAGGTGCGTACTATGGACCGTTCGGAGCGTATCCGTACCTACAATTTCCCAGAGAACCGCATTGCGGATCACCGTACCGGCTACAAGGCGTACAACCTGGATGCTGTACTGAATGGTGACCTGGAGCCTGTGGTTCAGTCCGCTATTGAGATGGATGAGGCGCACCGCCTCGCTCAGGTGGGCCAGGAACAGAAGTAGTTCTGTATAACTTTCACTTGTTAGTGGCTTTGGGTTTGCGATAGCAGACCGGTATAGGCGCGTGAGTTTAGCTTGATTGCTGAACTCGCGCGCCTTTTTTGCGCCTATCACCGGGCGTCGAGCGGTGAATGACCAAACGCCGCGCGTGTTTGAAAGCTTCACCCTAGACTAGAGGTGTAGCTAGCGTTGCCGTGGGGTTTATCGCGGGTGAGAGCCTCCGGTAGCAGTGTTCTTTGAAAAACGAATAGAGAAAAGATGGAAGCCGATTTAGGGGTGCCGGGCAGCGTAGCCCGGCACCGGTAATTTTTGAGATTTAGATACTGATGATTTTTGGTTAGCTATTGAGCGAAAGGCAGAGAATATGGGCGTTATTGTTGACCTTCAACCGGGTGATGGAATCCTTGTCGAAATTAGTGATTTGGACGATGGTAAAGACGGACGCGAGCTGCTTGTTCTTGAAGTCGTGGGAGTGGAAGGCTCAAAGTTCTCGGCACGGTTGCTGAACCGTTCTCGCGTTGGTCAACCCTATGAGTATTGGGATGATCGGTACGTCTTTACCGGCGAGGTGAGGGAAGATGACCCACTTGATATTGTCTTGACCTGCTATGACTGGGAGGGCGAGAAGATTAGGTACCCCGTCATCTGCCGGCACGCTTTTTACCTGGGGGCAACTCTCGACCATACCTCCGTCACCATGATGACGAGAGACGGCAAAGGCCGAGAAATCGTATGCCGTATCGGTGACCATGTGCTGACCTCTGACGGCCCGCGTATTGTGAAGGTGGTCTACGAGAACGTGGTTGTGGTGAAGGACCACAACTATGTTTATCTCGGCAGGTATCTGCAGAAGAAGCTGATTTCCAACCACTGGCCGGATGCTAGGCATCAGCAGACGTGGAACTTTGGCGGGGCGGTGGCTTACATCTTACCGATTACTCCGGAGGTGGCGGACTCTCTGAACGCTCTCAAGTATTCAAAGGAATATGCGGAGCTTCAGGAGAGCCATCCGGAGTTCTTTGAAGGGGTGCATAGCGCTAGGAGCTACTGGTTCCGCTGGTATTTTCCGCCGCTGGCTGATGAGCCGTATCCTTCCGAATTGCTGAATGCTACGGCACCTCACATGGTGTTGGCGCTGGTGGATTCGGGGTACTTCTTCAGCAAATCCACCGACGTTTCCCCTCCGGACAGGATTAGCCCGTCCGATCCGTTCAAGGTTTACCCGTCCTGGTACGAGGAACGAGACGATCGGAGCTGGCTGATGCGCACCGCTACCCGTGCGGTTGTTGACCGGTTGGAGTCACTCGCGGGGCTTCTGCACCGGGAAACGAAAGAGACCACGCCGTTCGAGGTTCTTCTTTGGCATGAAGCATCCTATCTAAAGGGAACTTACGAGTACCTGTCTATCGGAATTCCCGGTGAAACATGCGGTGCAGCTTATTGCGATAGTGAGTGCACTTACTGCGGCGGAGGCGACCCAAACTATCGGGGTGAGGACCTCTGGTACTAGGGCGGAGCGTCTACGGGATATCCCCGTAGCGCATAGCGTGTAGGGGAGGGGTGGTCGTGACAGGCTGTTACGGCTGCCCCTCCATCCTCGGCAGATGCAAAGTTTGCTGGGTTCTATTGTCTTCTTTTGGATGACGGATAGTCCGGTCTGAGAAACTAGCTACCCGCATCGACTAATTAGGGAATCGGAGGAATGGTACTCTGTGAGGTGCTACTTAGCGAGGAAATATCGGTTGTGAAAGCAAACAATACGAGCTAGCGTAGCCGCTATTTAGACATGTCCAAGGGCAATTCCTAAAAGGGGATAATTTCTAAAGGTAGAAGAGAGCATAAGGAGAGCTCATGAAGGTGAATGTGCACGACCCGCGCGGAGAAGAACTCGCGCAGGTACTCACGCGCGCCACCGCGGCACTGGCGCAGGTGCCCAGCCCCCGCGTCGATGCTGAGCTACTCGCCGCACACCTGCTCTATGACGGCTCACGCTCGCGCCTCCAGCACGCCGCGCTGATGGGGGAACGGCTCACCCCCGGCCAGGTCGCAGAGTACGAGGCGCTGGTTGCCCGCCGCGGCTGCCGCGAACCGCTGCAACACATCACCGGCTCCGCTCCCTTCTACCGCCTAGAGCTGTCGGTTGGGCCGGGCGTGTTCGTACCCCGCCCCGAGACCGAGCTACTCGTCGAAGAAGCCCTCAAAGTGCTGAACGCACGCGCCAAATCGGCAACCGGTACCGCTTCGGCAACCGGTGCGCTGCGCATCGTCGACCTATGCACCGGCTCCGGGGCTATCGCCGCGGCAATCAAGAGCGAACTGCCGAACGCCCAGGTGTTCGCGGTGGAACTCTCCGAAGAGGCCATCCCCTACACCCGTAAAAACCTGGAGCCGCTCGGCGTGCACCTGGTACAGGGGGACGCCCTCACCGCCCTGCCCGAGCTTACCGGAACCTTCGACGCGGTACTCTCGAACCCTCCGTACATTCCACCGGCGAACGTACCCGCCGACCCGGAAGCCGCCCTGCACGACCCGGACATGGCGCTGTACGGCGGGGGAGAGGACGGCATGCAGATGCCCTCCGCAATTGCCGCCCGCGCCTTCGAGCTTCTTGCCCCCGGCGGTCTGTTCATCATGGAGCACGACGACACCCAGGAAGAAGCCGTCGCCAAGCTGTTGGCGCGTGTTGGCTTCGAGGGCTGCTACCCGGTGCGTGACCTGAATAATCGTCCGCGTCATAGCGTCGGTTATAAACCGCGCCCACTAGAGCCTTTAGACTAGTAAATGCACCACCTAGCCCGTGCCGGACTGCGTGAAGGCAACGCGTCCGCCCCAGTAACCAGCCCAGAGCCGGTGAAATATGGCGAACCCCCGGAAGAGCGTTTCCACATGGCGCGTTGTGGGTGCCGGTGTCTCGCCGCATCCAGAAAAACATGAGAGAATAAGACCCGTGACTGCAAAGCTGTACCCCGTAACGACTGAAACTGAGACCCGCGAGGCCATCGAAGCTGCCCGCGAGGCGCTGAAGGCGCACGACACGATTGTGATGCCCACCGATACCGTCTACGGTATTGCCGCCGATGCTTTCTCGCATCAGGGCGTTGCCAAGCTGCTGGCAGATAAGGGCCGCGACCGCACCATGCCGCCGCCCGTGCTGATCTTTGATCTTGCTGCGCTCGCTGGCGTGGTCGACGACGTTCCGGACGATATTTACGATCTGGGTGGTCGCTTCTGGCCCGGCGCGCTGACTATCATTCTTCACGCGTACCCGTCACTGAGCTGGGATTTGGGTGAGACCCGCGGTACTGTTGCCGTCCGTGTTCCCGATGATGAGTTCGCCCTGAAGCTGCTGACTGAGCACGGTCCGCTGGCGGTTTCGAGCGCGAACAAGACCGGTCAAGAAGCCGCACTGGACGCACAGACCGCCATGGATTCCCTGGGTGAGGACGTTGCCGTGGTGATTGACGGTGGCGCTCGTCCTAAGCCGCTTGAATCTGAGCCGAATGAGGACGGCGTGGTCGTGGTGACTGAGCGTGACCCGGCACCGTCGACGATTCTGGATTGCACTTCCTTCCCCTACGTGGTGGTTCGTGAGGGCGCAATTTCAGTGGAGGAGCTGCGTGAGGTCGTTCCGACCATTCTGACTCGTGCGGAGGCTGACGAGCAGGCAGCTCGTAAGGTTGAGGAAGCTGAGACTGCTTCTTCTGCGCCGTCTGAGTCGACTCCTTCTGAGCGTGCTCTGGATGAGCAGGCTGACCTGGATGAGGCGTACGAGCAGTGGGACAGCACCCACACTGTGAGCGGTGAGCCTGCTCGTCGCGCTTCGGCACCGGTTGCCGGTTCTGTCGCTGCGTCTCTGCTGGGCGCTACTTCGGCTCTGTCTTCTGCTTTCAGCACTGGCGTGGATCAGGAGCGTTCGCGCGGCTACCGTGACAACACTCCGAAGCCGGTTCGTGCGGATGAGCCGCAGACCCACCCGGTTCCTGCTGATACTGCTCGCGCGCTGGTCTTTGGCGAGTCGAAGATTGAGACTGCCGCTCAGAGTGCACCCGCTCAGAGCGAGGCTAAGCCGGCAGAAGCTAAGGCTGAAGACGCTAAGACTGAGGCTACCAAGACTGAAGCTGAGGCAAAGACCGAGCAGAAGGATGCCCCGGAGGACCAGCTCTAAAGCTTTTGTGAGCATTAAACGTATAAGGGAACGCCCGATATATCAGCTGATATATCGGGCGTTCCCTTTATGTCTTATAACGTTGACAAGCCCTGGAGCGTGAAGCTCGAATCAGGTGTCTGCTTAGTTCTTCTCGAAGCGGCGGTCCTTCTTCTTACCCAGCGCGGTGTGGGCGTTGCGCAGTACTTCACGCACGCGCGGGGTGGGCAGAAGGTTGTTGTCACGTGCCCAGGAGTCGTCGATGCCCTGGCCGAACCACATGACCTCGACCTTACGTACGGATCCTGCGAACTTGTCGTTCATTAGTTCGGAGACGGTGTAGCCCGCCTTGACGGCCGCGCGGCAGAGCCACTCGGGCAGGCGGCGCGGGTGGCGGCGACCAGCGTCCACGGATGCGGAGGCGACGGTTGCACCTTCCCAGGGCTGCAACACGATGGTGGGTAGCTCGCCGGGGAAAGTGCCGAGCATGACCACGAATTCTGCGAGGGCGTGCACGCTGGAGACCGGGGACTTACCGGTGCCCGCACCCGCAACGGATGCGAAGGGGGAGGAGGCCATCTTGGCGAAGAGTTCGGTGGTGCGTCGGCCGCGGCCCTGCACGCTGGTTGCGCGCAGGATGCACAGTTCGGGTGCGCAGTCGGGGTGCTCTTCGAGGAAGTAGTCCTGCAGGTCGAGCAGCGCTTCTTCACCGAGTGCCTTGGAGAAGGAGTAGGCGCTGAACGGGTTAGTCTCTTCGGAATCATCCAGCACGAGGCGCGGGCCCTGTACAGCTGCGGAGGAGAGATGGATGACGCGGCGCACGCCGGTGCGCTGCGCGGCGATGGCGATTACGGCGGGAAGCAGGGCGTTTGCGCCGACGAGCGGGGGCAGATCTTGCATATTGGGTGCTGCGAGGCCCGCCGCGTTGACGACGACCTGCGCGCCGGCGAAGGCTTCTGCGAGGGAGTCGATGATGCCTTCAAGCTGGTCTGCTTCGTCGATGATGCTGTCTACGTCGAGGGCGCGGGTTGCGAGTCGAGGTGCCTCGATGGGGTCGACGCTGATACCTTCTGCGTTCAGACGCGCGACGATGGAGGAACCAACGAAGCCGCTGGCGCCAATGACTTTCCACTTGGATTCGGACATCTCTTTTACCTCTCACGAGCCCGCGTACGTTGCGGGGAAAAATGGGGTCATTTCAACTTTCCCATATTTGAACAGTTTATGGGGAATTTGTGGGGTTTTATTCGGTCTCTGGTCGTTTTTTCGCACGGGGTGCACAGCGCAAACACAGGCTGTGAAGCTGGTAGCTTGATGGATACCCAAAACTGGGTGTGCCGGTACGTCCGCTATGCGGATAAATCAACTGAATTCGGTTGTTTATTTGTCATAAAGTGCGCCTTTTGGGGTGATGGTTCACTCTCTAGTGGAGACCGCAGGTAGAATATTTTCTTTGAGTGATATATCCACACGGTTGAATACCGCGGGCGCGAGAAACACCACAAGCGCCCAGTTCGGTATGGGTATATCGCGTATCGGCTGATTCAGGCGCATCGCGCCGTGGAGGGAGAACTTATGGCAGAAAAGTACAGCGACGTGACCGCTTTTGCCCAGCCTTCTTCCGATCAGTCTTCATCTTGCGATTCTTTGAACGAGTACCCCCGCACGGTTGCCGTGGTGGTGACCTATAACCGCGAGGACCTGCTACCGAAGACCCTGGCTGGTATCGCTTCGGGTGAGCGCGTGCCTACGGCGGTGGTGATTGTTGATAACGCCTCCACGGATGGCACCGCCGAGTATCTGCGCACCCTGGACTATGAGCTGCCGGTGGATTGCATCCGCCTGGAGAAGAACATGGGTGGTGCTGGCGGCTTTGCGGTGGGCATTGACCGTGCCCTGGAACGCCACAACCCGGACCTGGTGTGGGTTATGGATGATGACACCGAGCCAACCGAGAATACCCTGTCGGAGGCGGTTGCCGCCTGGCTGAACTATTCGCCGGTGCCTTCGCAGCGCCCCGCGGTGGTGGCATCTCGTGTGGTGTGGACGAACGGCGAGGACCACCCGATGAACACTCCGCGCACGATGTTTGCGGCGGGTCAGCAGCGTCATGCTCGTGCGCAGGCTGTGGGTGCCCGCCCGATTCGTAGCGCCTCGTTCGTGTCGATTCTGATGGATGCGCAGGCTATTCGCCGTAATGGTGGTTTGCCGATTGCTGAGTTCTTTATTTGGAATGATGACTTCGAGTTTTCGACTCGTCTGATTCATCACCGTGACGGTATTGCGGTGCCTTCTTCGGTGGCTAAGCACCACACGAAGACTTTTGGTACGACGAACGCTGACCCGGGCCCGCGTTTCTATAACGATGTGCGTAATAAGCTGTGGGTCTTTACCCGCTCGCGTACCCTGAACCCGCTGGAGAAGCTGCTGTATGGTGGCTCATCGGCGCGCCTATGGATTTCTACTGTCCTGCGTACCGATGACCGCCGCACTTACCTGGGGTATTTCCTCAATGGTGTGCGTGATGGTTTGCGTGCGCCTCGCCCGAATGCTCAGGTGCTTGAGGGTATTTACCCGCTGACTTTCCCCGGCCGCTACGGCGTGCCGGCTACTGCTAGTGCCGTTGAGGCTGAGAAGGCGCGCGGTTGCGTGAGCTCTGTACCCGATTTTTCGGTGCTAATGAGTGTGTACGCGAAGGAGAATCCCGCCTACTTGGATCAGGCGTTGGAGTCGAATCTTCTGAACCAGACGGTGCGTCCTTCTGAGCTGGTTTTGGTGAAGGACGGCCCGCTGACCCCCGAGCTGGATGCCGTGGTGGATCGTTGGGTTCAGCGCGCCGAGGATCTGGATTGCCCGCCGATTCGGGTGGTGGAGCTGGCTCAGAATGTTGGTTTGGCGGAGGCGCTGAATGCCGGTCTGCAGGCGTGCTCCTATGAGCTGGTGGCTCGTGCTGATTCTGATGACCTGTCTGAGCCGACTCGTTTTGCGCGTCTGATTCCTGCCCTGGTGCAGGGCGGCTACACGGTGCTGGGCTCTGCCATGCTTGAGGTGAATGAGAGCAATACTGCGGTGGAGTCGACCCGCGAGGCGATTGTTGATTCTGCGCGTCTGCTGCGCGCGATGGATTCGCGTAACCCGATTTATCACCCGTCTGTGGCGTTTGTGAAGAGCGCCGTGCAGCAGCTGGGCGGTTATGAGTTTGTGCCCGGCGCTGAGGATTGGTGGCTGTGGATGCGTCTGCGCGATGCCGGCTACCGTCTGGGTAATATCCCCGAGGCGCTGGTGCGTTACCGCGTGGGTGCGGGCGCGTACACGAAGCGCGGGGGAGTAGATGCCTGGTTGCAGGATCTGGCGATTCAGCGTCGCCTGTACACCGGTCACGGTATTTCTAAGCTTCAGTGGGCTCAGAACATGGCGGTGCGTAGCGTGTACCGTTTTGTGCCTGAGCAGGCGCGCCGTTCGGCGTTTCGTGCGTTGTCGTATTTGACGGCTCGTGCTTCTTCTCGTTCTTCTGGTACCGCATCTGAAGGAGGCATGTAGTGGCTCAGTTGAAACCTCACGCTCATGTGGTGATGCAGAAGGCTGCTCAGCGCGGCACGATGGTGACGGAGGGTGACTCCGGCACGATGCTGGTGAACCGCCTGTATGAGCGTAAGCCGTGGTGGCTGATTGCGCAGGCGCTGATTGATTCGAGCGCGTGGCTGCTGGCGGTTTTGTTCGCGTATATGCTCCGCTATAGTGTGCTGCTCAGCAACGGCTCGGTGTTCGATATTATTCACCCGGCGTCGTTGACGATGACCGCTACTTTGGCTGTGGTGTTGCATCTGGCTATTGGTCTGGCGGGCGTGAAGATTTATAACGGCGTGTATTCGTACGGTTCGTTTGACGAGTCATGGCGTGCCGGTGCGGCTGCTTTGAGTGCGGGCGCGGCGTTGACTGCTTTCTCCTTTGTGGATGAGCTGCTGGGTCTGCCGCATATTCCGCATAGTGTGCCTGCGATTGCGGCGGCATTTAGCCTGATTATGATGGCTGGTGCCCGTATGGCGAAGCGCGTGTACACTGAGCGCGGTGCGGTGCGTGAGCTGACCGGTGAGCCGGTGATTGTGTACGGTGCCGGTTTTATTGGCGGCATGGTCATGGATTCGATGCTGCATGACGAGGACGCGAAGCTTCGCCCGGTTGCGGTTTTCGATGATGACCAGCTGAAAGCTGGTACGAAGTTCCACGGCATTTCGGTGATTACGACGTACCGCGAGCTGGAGCAGGTAATTCGCGAGTCGGGTACCCGTAAGATTCTGGTGACGATTTCGGATATGCCGGAGGATTACTTCGAGTCCTTCTGTAACCGCATGCGTAAGCTTAAGGTTGAGGTTCAGCGTATTAGTAGTGCGAATGCTCGCCTGATGGGTGAGCGTCTGATTACTGCGAGCGATAACGACCTGATGCGCGTGATTCGTGGCGAGATTAACTACGATATTGACCGCGATATTCTGCGTTCGTACCTGCACGGTAAGCGTGTGCTGGTCACGGGTGCGGGCGGTTCGATTGGTTCTGAGCTGTGCCGTCAGATTAGCGAGTTTGAGCCTGAGACTCTCATGATGCTTGATCATGATGAGACTCTGCTGATGGAGACGAAGGTTTCGATTACTCACGAGTCGAGCCTGGATGATGACCGCATTATTCTGGCTGATATTCGTGAGGGCGATAACCTGCTGGAAATTTTCCGTGACCGTCGCCCTGAGGTTGTCTTCCACGCTGCGGCGTTGAAGCATGTGTCGGCGCTGGAGGCGTACCCCCAGGAGGCGTGGAAGACGAACGCCCTGGGCACTCTGAACGTGCTGCGTGCCGCGGAGGCTGTGGGCGTGAAGACCTTCGTGAACGTTTCGACCGATAAAGCTGCGGACCCGAAGACTGCACTGGGCCAGTCCAAGCGCGTGGCGGAGCGTCTGACCGCGTACTTTGGCGAGAAGACCGGCAACACTTACGTGTCGGTTCGTTTCGGTAACGTGTTTGGTTCGCGCGGTTCGATTAAGCCGCTCTTTACGAAGCAGATTCTTTCGGGTGGTCCGATTACCCTGACGGATAAGCGCGCGACCCGTTACTTCATGCTGATTACCGATGCCTGCCTGCTGGTGATGCTCGCCGGTGCAATTGGTCGCCCGGGCGAGGTCATGGTGCTGGACATGGGCCAGCCGGTCAAGATTCTGGACGTTGCGAAGGCGATGCGCCAGGCATATGAGCGGTATGACGTGGAGATCAAGGAGATTGGTCTTCGCAAGGGTGAGAAGCTGGATGAGACTCTCTTCGGCGGTACCGAGAAGCTGGTACCGAGTGAGGAGAACCGGTATATTTCCCGGTCGAGTGCCCCGGCACTTGACCCTGATGAGCTCGATTATGAGCGCTGGATTCAGAACTATCGGGAGCACAGCGGCTATGAGCGTCATGGCCTGGAGCGTGCCCCGGATCCGCGTACTCTGGCGGATGCACAGACGTTCTAATCTTTACGGAATGACACCGGATGCTGCACTTGCGTGGCAGGTGCGGCATCCGGTGTTTTTCTCTTGGCGCGGCGCTAGATTCTGTGTACGGCGCTAGATTCTGTGACGGTTAGCCCCGCATCGGTGAATAGTTTTATAGAATACGAAGTAAACACACACTACACACATATCGTCCCTTAGCCGCGATTCTGGAGTTTGGTTCCAGCTTCGACGGTGCCAATGCCTTGGAGCTGGTATGACCTCCTTTTCTGAGCTGTTGAGTATTTTTGCTCTTGCTTTTGTTTTGGGTGCCCTTTTGCCGTTTGCGGTGCGCCCGATTTTGCACCGCTACAACATGGTGGATGTTCCTAATGAGCGTTCTTCGCATACTGCTCCGACCTACCGCGGTATGGGTTTGGCGACTGCGGCTGCGACCTTTGTGGCGTTTGTGGCGGCTACCCTGTTCGGCTGGACGTACCGTTCTGCTGAGTCTTTGCAGCTGGCGGTGACGATTGCCGCGGCGATTCTGTGTGCTCTTGCCCTGGGCTGGCTTGAGGATATTCGCGGCGTGAGCATTGTGCGTCGTGCGGGCCTGCAGCTGGTGATTGGCGTACTGGTGAGCGTGAGCTTTGCGACGGTGCAGGGCACGAACATTCTGCTGCTGATTCTTGGCGCGATTTTTGTTGCCGGCTACATTAACGTGGCGAATTTTATGGACGGCATTAACGGTATTTCTGGTGCTCACGGTCTGGTGGCTGGTTTGGCGTATGCGCTGACCGGTTGGATGGTGAACCTTCCGTGGCTGGCTTTGGCTGGTGTGGCTGTTGCCGGTGCTTTTGCGGCGTTCCTGCCGTGGAATGTGCGCCCTGGTAAGAACGTGTTTTTGGGCGATGCGGGTTCTTATGTTTTGGGCGCGGCGCTGGGCACGTTGGCTGTGGGCGCGTGGTTTGCGGATGTTCCGTTCCTGTTGGCTTTTGCTCCGCTGATGACGTATCTGGCGGACGCGGGTACGACTCTGTTCCGTCGTTTTATGGCGGGGGAGCAGTGGTACAAGCCGCACCGTACTCACACTTATCAGCGTCTGACGGATGTTGGTTTCAGCCACCTTGGTTCGACCGCCGTGGTGACCGGTACGACCATTCTGGTGTGGGTGCTGCTGGCGTTTGCCTCTGATTTGTTTGCTTCGGGCGCCGTGCTGGCGGCTGTTGGTGTGGTTCTTGTGGCTCTTGCCGTGCTGGTGGTGTACCTGCGTATGCCGCAGCTCTTTGGCGGTGAGGCACCTACTTCTGCGATTGACCTGTCGAAGCGCTTTGCGGCGGATTCGAAGGGTTCGGCGCCGAAGGCGAAGTCGGCAACTGCAGAGCCTGCTACCGGCTCTTTGACCTCGGCAACTGGTGTTCCTGCGACTCCTGAGAATGTGGAGCCGACCTCGCTGCATCCGGAGCCGATCATGCCGGATTCGGTGAAGGATCGTGCGGGTCAGCCTTCTTCTGCTTCCTCTTCTTCGACGCAGTCTAATCAGAATCGTGGGGAGAAACACTAATGACTTCTGAACACTCTAAACCTTCAGCTGAGGTTCCTGCTGAGCCTCTCTGGAGGCGCGTGGTGGACGTTCTGTGGTATCCGCCGGCGGAGCGTAGGCGGCAGCAGAAACGCCGCCGAGAGCGTGCTCAAGCAGGTTTGAAGGCCTCTTCTTTCGAGAGCGAGGAGCTTTCCTGGAAATTTTTGTTCTACAGGGTATCGGCTTACTCTCTGCTGGCTTGGTTGGGCGGTATGATGAGTGCGTACCTGTTTGCGGGCCCCGTGGGCGCGCTAGGAATAACATTGGGCTTTCTGATAATCTATATATGCTTCACTCTGGGCGTATTAGTTATGTTGGTTGCTCCCATTTTCGACTGGGGTGTACCCAAATCGCTGGTGGTGAGCTACCTCGTGAAGATTGCTCTGCTCGGTCTGGTATTGATGTTTGTGCCGTTCCCCGAGAACTTGAGGCACGGTTGGACTCTCGCAGGCGCATGTACCGGCGTGATTCTGTGGATTGTTATTGAAACAGTCAGCATCGCACGACTGAGAATTCTATACTTCGACACCGATCTGGAAGACCATGGTCGGTAACGCGATTGGTGTTTGAAAGGAAATACGTTTGGCCGAAGAGAAGAAGTGGTGGGACGGAGATAAAAAGCTCCGCACTACCGGAGAATTGGTGTCTGACGGAGGGCTCTCCGGTGCAGTCATGTCGATTCTCTATCTGATCATCGGTATAGCAGTGTGGGGCGGCATCGGTTACCTCGGTGACCTGGTCTTCTCCACCACCTGGCTGGTGTGGGTTGGTGTCTTGATTGGCGCTATCGGAGGTTTGACCCTCGTCTTTACCCATATGACCAGGCAGAATAAAGACCGCTAGGTCATTGAACGCGGACCGCTAGGTCACACATTCATCCATGTAGTTAGCATGTCAGTCGTTTATAGGCAGACATGGGCTCTTGAAGCCACTAGTAGCAAGAAAGGACTTGCTTTGATCGAGAACGGGTTGATCCTCGCGGAAGCCTATGTGCCGCCGACCCCCGAAGACATGCATCTGCCCCCCTTCTTCACCATTGGTGATTTCGCTTTCGGTAAGCAGAACGTACTGATTCTGCTGTCCGTGGTGATTATCGCGGTCTTCTTCCTCACCGCAGCACGTAAGCGCGCCATGGTTCCCGGCAAGACTCAGTTCATCGCTGAGTCCGGCTACATGTTTGCTCGTAACTCCCTCGGTAAGGAAACCCTGGGCGTACAGCACTACAAGCCGTTCGTGCCGATTCTGTTCGCCTCCTTCTTCTTCGTTCTGGTGAACAACCTCTACGGTTCGATTCCGTTTGTTCAGTTGCCCACCTTCTCGCACTCCGGTAGCGCCTACGCGCTGGCTGGCGTAGCGTACCTGACCTGGGTTGGTGTTGGTATCAAGCGCAAGGGCTTGGGCGGCTTCTTCAAGGACATCACCATGCCTTCGGGTCTGCCGGTGTGGATCTACCCCATCCTGATCCCGATCGAGTTCTTCTCGAACCTGCTGATTCGTCCCGCAACTCACGCACTGCGTCTCTTCGCGACCATGTTCGGTGGTCACCTGGCGCTGATGGTTGCATCCAGCATGGTGACCTACATGGTTGAGACTCTGGGTGGCATCGGCTACCTGGCTGCTATTGCTCCCGGTGCTCTGGGCATATTCCTGTACTTCCTGGAATTCATGATTCAGTGCATCCAGGCTTATGTGTTCGCTCTGCTGCTGGCTGTGTACCTGCAGGGCTCGGTTTCCGAGGGACACTAAACTCTCTAGTTTTTTAGGTTTTCGCGTTCGTCATTGGGCGTGAATAAAGCAACCCACACGTTCACTGTGCGGGCTATTAACTCAAATCAAACTCTGTTCGGTCCGGGTATGTTCCCGGTCGAACACTGTTGAAAGGAAAAATAATGGTTGGTTCCATCACTGCGGTTGGCTACGGTCTGGCAGCTATTGGCGGCGGCATCGGCGTGGGTCTGATCTTCGCGGCATACATGACCAGCGTTGCTCGTCAGCCCGAGTCCCAGAAGACCCTGCAGCCCATGCTGTTCATGGGCTTCGCACTGGTCGAGGCACTGGCAATTCTGGGCCTGGTTCTCGTCTTCATCAAGTAACCGGCTCTGCCACATCCTAAACGACCCATCCCATAGAACAGGATTCCCTCCATGATTTATCTGGCAAGCGAAGGGGGAGCGGAGGCAACTTCGAACCCCCTGATTCCCGACGTCGGGGAAATTGTCATTACCCTCATCGGATTCCTGATCCTCTACTACATCGTTGCTAAGTACGTTGTCCCGGCGTTCGAGAAGATCTACCAGGACCGTAAGGAAGCAATCGAAGGTGGCCTTGCCAAGGCCGAGAAGGCACAGGCAGAGGCTGCAGCGGCTCGCGATGAGTACACCCAGCAGCTCGAAAGCGCTCGACTGGAGGCTCAGAAGATTCGTGAAGAGGCACGCGCAGAGGGCGAGGCAATCATTGCCGATGCTCGCGAGCGTGCAACCGCTGAGGCTCAGCGCATTAGCGATAATGCGGCAAAGGCTATCGAGGCAGAGCGTGCGGCAGCAGCAGTGTCCCTCCGTTCCGAGGTTGGCACTCTTGCTACCACCCTTGCCGGCAAGATTGTGGGCGAAGCCCTCAACGATGATGAGCGATCGGCCCGTGTGGTAGATCGTTTTCTTGCTGACCTTGAAACCGAGAAGCAGAACGCAGGTGCGGCTCGGTAATGGCAGGAGTATCTACTGAATCACTGAGCAAGGTGGAAGAGGTGCTGGAAGCTCACGCTTCCCTGCAGCCCCTGAACCTGGCGAGCGAGCTTTTCGCTGTGGTTGATGTTCTCGACCACAACGGCACCCTGCGCCGTGCTGTCACCGATTCTTCGCGTGATGCAGCAGCACGTCAGGGTATCGCTAACACCGTCTTCGGCGGCAAGATCTCTTCTCAGGCTATGGCTGTGTTCACCAATGCGGTGGCTCAGCGCTGGTCTGATGATGCTGATCTGGCGAATGCCCTGGAGCGTGCAGCAGTGCTCGCCGTGACCGCATCGGCTCAGTCTCGCGGTGGCGTGGACGCCCTGGACGAGGTACTCAACGAACTACTCACCTTTGTGCGTACCGTTGATTCCAACGCTCAGGCGCAGGAAGCGCTGTCCGACCATCAGGCAAGCAAAGAAGCAAAGAAGAAGCTCGCCGTGGCGCTCGGTGGCCCCGCCACCACCGCCGAAGGTGTGCTTCTGCTCGAACGAGTTGGCTCCAACCCCCGCGGCCGTCACGCTGCACGGGTAGCCGATGAGTTCGCAGAAATCATCGTCACGCGACAGAACCGTTACATTGCGCGAGTAACTAGCGCGATTGCGCTGTCGCAGGCACAGCTTGAACGTCTCGGTCGCGCGCTCAACGCCGTGTACGGCCGTGAGCTGAAGCTCGACGTTTCGGTGGACCCCGCCGTTCTGGGCGGTCTGCGTGTTCAGGTGGGCGACGAGGTGATCGACGGTACCGTCGAGACCCGCATGTCCGACCTGGCTCGTTCCATCGGCTAGCGGCTCAAGCTAGCGACGCTGAACCGTTCGTCGCAACGGTGATTTAGAAGATACCTCGGGTAGCGGGTGCGTGGCAGATGCCTCCTTCGCAGAAGCAGTGGCATTGCCCGCCCGTTCAACCCGAATTGCAAGTTTCGGTTGGTTCCGTTGACGGAACGCAACCACAATGAGAGAGCAGGGACACAAGATGGCCGAACTGACCATCAATGCCGAAGATGTCCGTAATGCGCTGAACGAGTTTGCAGCGTCTTACGAACCCGGCAATGCAGAACGTGTTGAGGTGGGTCGAGTTGTATCGGCCTCCGACGGTATCGCTCGTGTCGAGGGCCTTCCCTCGGTTATGGCGAATGAGCTGCTTCGTTTCGAAGACGGCACCCTCGGCCTCGCACAGAACCTGGATACCCGCAATATTGGTGTGATCGTCCTGGGCGACTTCACCGGTATTGAAGAGGGCCAGGTCGTACACCGCACCGGTGAGGTCCTCTCGGTGCCCGTTGGCGACGCGTACCTCGGTCGCGTTGTTGACCCCCTCGGTAACCCGATCGATGACCTGGGCCCCATTGAGGCTGAAGGTCGCCGCGCACTGGAGCTGCAGGCTCCCGGCGTGACCCAGCGTAAGTCGGTTCACGAGCCGCTGCAGACCGGTCTGAAGGCAATCGACTCGATGATTCCGATTGGTCGCGGTCAGCGTCAGCTGATTATTGGTGACCGCCAGACCGGTAAGACCGCTATTGCGATCGACACCATTCTGAACCAGAAGGACAACTGGGCTTCGGGCGACCCCGAGAAGCAGGTTCGATGCATCTACGTGGCTGTTGGCCAGAAGGCATCCACCATTGCAGCTGTCCGCCACACCCTTGAGACTCGCGGCGCGCTGGAGTACACCACCATCGTGGCATCTCCCGCATCCGACGCAGCAGGCTTCAAGTACCTGGCACCCTACACCGGTTCGGCTATCGGCCAGCACTGGATGTACGGTGGCAAGCACGTCCTCATCATCTTCGACGACCTGTCGAAGCAGGCAGAAGCATACCGCGCTGTGTCCCTGCTGCTGCGCCGCCCGCCGGGACGTGAAGCATACCCCGGTGACGTCTTCTACCTGCACTCCCGCCTGCTGGAGCGTTGCGCTAAGCTCTCCGACGACCTGGGCGCAGGCTCGATGACCGGCTTCCCGATCATTGAGACCAAGGCAAACGACGTTTCCGCCTTCATTCCGACCAACGTCATCTCCATTACTGACGGCCAGATCTTCCTGCAGTCCGACCTGTTCAACGCTAACCAGCGTCCGGCAGTCGACGTCGGTATCTCCGTCTCCCGTGTTGGTGGTGCCGCACAGACCAAGGCTATGAAGAAGGTCTCCGGTACCCTGAAGCTGGAGCTGGCACAGTACCGTGCTATGGAAGCGTTCGCAATGTTCGCATCCGACCTGGACGACGCAACCAAGGCACAGCTGACCCGCGGTTCTCGCCTGACCGAGCTGCTGCGTCAGCCGCAGTACACCCCGTACGCAGTTGAAGAGCAGGTTGTCTCCATTTGGGCTGGTACCTCCGGTCACCTCGACGACATTGAGGTTTCCGACGTGCTGCGCTTCGAGGAAGGCTTCATCGAGTACCTGCGTCACAAGACCTCGGTACTGACCGATATCGCTTCCTCCGGCAAGCTTGAGGATGACACCGTTGCCGCGCTGAAGACCGCAGTTGCTGACTTCAAGCAGGGTTTCAAGTCTGAGGGCAGCAGCCACCTCGTCGACGCAGGTCACGAGGAGCACAAGGCAGCTCGCGATAGCGACATCACTCAGGAAACCATCGGTTAGCGATTAGTCCTCGCCTTCTCCCCGCCTCAGCTATGAGGCTGGGGCGGGGCAGAAAGCAAGGAGAAAGGAAGCTCTATGGGAGCCCAGATTAGGGTTTACCGACAGAAGATTGCTTCGACGTCGTCTATGAAGAAGATCTTCAAGGCGATGGAGATGATCGCGACCTCCCGCATTAACAAGGCTCGTAACGCTGCTCAGGCAGCCGGCCCCTACGCGAACGCTCTGACCCGCATGGTGACTGCGGTTGCGACTCAGCATGGCATCAAGCACCCGCTGATTCACAAGCCGCACGAGTTCGGAACCTACGAACACCGCCGCTCCGCAATCCTGGTTGTCACCAGCGACCGCGGCCTGGCAGGTTCGTACTCCTCCGCTATCCTGCGTCGTACCGAATCTCTGATTGAGAGGCTGCGCTCTAACGGCCAGGAGGTACAGCTGTACCTGGTTGGCCGTAAGGCAAAGGCTTACTTCGAGTTCCGTGAGCGCCCCTACGCCCGTGCGTGGGAAGGCCACACCGATGCACCTCGCGTCGAAACTGCCGTCGAGATTCGTGACGCGCTGCTCGAAGCCTACGAACTGCCCTTCGAAGAGGGCGGCGTGGACGAACTGCACATCGTGTACACCGAGTTCAAGTCGATGGTTGTTCAGGAACCCAAGATCCTGCGTCTGCTGCCCATTCATGTGGGCGATGCAAAGGAAATGGGCGAGGAAATCGTTCCCGATCAGGAACTGACCAAGGCTGAGTACGAGCAGGCGGCATCCTTCGAGTTCGAGCCCTCCGCCGAGGAAGTGCTCAACGCGCTGTTGCCGCGCTACATTGCATCGCGTATCTTCTCCTGCCTCCTGCAGGCAGCAGCAAGTGAGCTGGCATCCCGCCAGCGCGCAATGAAGACCGCAGGTGACAACGCTGAGACGCTGATTACCAAGTACACCCGTTTGATGAACAACGCACGTCAGGCGGAAATTACTCAGGAGCTCTCCGAAATCGTGGGCGGCGCAGACGCCCTCGGCTCCTAGTACTTGTACGCCAACGAAGCCATCAACTGTCCAAACTTTCTAAGTAAGTGAGAAATATGACTGCCACCTACAACGAATCGGTCTCCGCACCGACTCAGGGCGCAACGGGTCGTATTGCCCGCGTCATCGGCCCCGTGGTCGACGTCGAGTTCCCCGCCGGTCAGGTCCCCGAGATTTACAACGCTCTGACCACCGAGCTGACCCTCGACGGTCGCACCCGCACCATCACCTTCGAGACCGCACAGCACCTGGGCGACTCGATCGTTCGCGCTATCTCCCTGCAGCAGACTGACGGCCTGGTCCGCGGTCAGGCTGTAGTCGACACCGGCGCACCGATCTCCGTCCCCGTTGGTGACGGCGTGAAGGGCCACATTTTCAACGTTCTCGGTGACGCACTCGACGTGCCGAACTCCGAGATCAAGGCTGACACCTACTGGCCGATCCACCGTGCCGCTCCCGGCTTCGCAGAGCTGGAAGGCTCCACCGAAATGCTGGAGACCGGTATTAAGTCCATCGACCTTCTGACCCCCTACATCAAGGGCGGTAAGATTGGTCTGTTCGGTGGTGCAGGCGTGGGTAAGACCGTGCTGATCCAGGAAATGATTACCCGTGTGGCTCGTAACTTCGGTGGTACCTCCGTGTTCACCGGTGTTGGCGAGCGTACCCGTGAGGGTAACGACCTGTGGGTCGAAATGGAAGAAGCAGGCGTTCTGAAGGACACCGCTCTTGTGTTCGGCCAGATGGATGAGCCCCCGGGAACCCGTCTGCGCGTGGCACTGACCGGTCTGACCATGGCGGAGTACTTCCGCGATGTTCAGAACCAGGACGTGCTGCTGTTCATCGACAACATCTTCCGTTTCACTCAGGCAGGTTCTGAGGTTTCCACCCTGCTGGGCCGCATGCCCTCCGCAGTGGGTTACCAGCCGAACCTGGCGGACGAAATGGGTCTGCTGCAGGAGCGTATTACCTCCACCCGCGGTCACTCCATCACCTCCATGCAGGCAATTTACGTGCCTGCGGATGACTACACCGACCCGGCGCCGGCAACCACCTTCGCGCACCTGGATGCGACCACCGAGCTCTCTCGTGAAATCGCATCGCGCGGTCTGTACCCGGCAATTGACCCGCTGTCCTCCACCTCCCGAATTCTGGACGCACAGTACATCGGTCAGGAGCACTACGACACCGCAATTCGCGTGAAGGCTATTCTGCAGGAAAACAAGGAACTGCAGGACATCATCGCGATTCTGGGTGTGGACGAGCTCTCCGAGGAGCAGAAGATCGTCGTGGCACGTGCACGTCGTATCGAGCAGTTCCTCTCCCAGAACACCTACACTGCAAAGCAGTTCACCGGTGTCGAGGGTTCGACCGTTCCGCTGAAGGACACCATCGAGTCCTTCCAGATGATCTGCAACGGTGATGTGGACCACATCCCCGAGCAGGCGTTCTACAACATTGGTGGTATGGACGACGTTATGCGCCGCTACGAGGAAATCAAGGCACAGACTGGAGCTAAGTAATCATGGCTCTGAAAGTTGAAGTTGTTTCCCGCGAACGCGTCGTGTGGACTGGCGAAGCGAACTACGTTCGTGCACGCTCCGTCAGCGGTGACCTCGGCATCCTGCCGGGTATGATCCCCACCTGCACGCTGCTGGCACAGGACGGCGAGCTGCTCATTGAACCTGTTGAGGGTGAGACCATTAAGACCATCCTCAACGCAGGTTTCTTGACTGTCTCGAACGATCACGTGACCATCGCTGCAAAGCACGCACAGATCTAAAGTCGGTTCTCCGTAAGGGGAATTGACCGCTGTGTACACCTCGCCGGTGTTCCACCCTGAAAGGGGAGAGGCACCGGCGTTTGGTGTATCTGGGGTAGAGCGTGTGCCCAGAAAGAGCGCGCGTGCAGAACGACAGCGTGCATAGAAAGATGATGCGCAGAAAGATCGGTATACGCAGAAAAGGGGCGCCTCCCATGTATCGGGAGGCGCCCCTCAAGCTATGTGTAGCCGCTTAGCTAGAGCCGTTTAGAACAGGCCGGTCAGCTAGAACAGGCGGTCAGCCGAATCGTCCACGCCGCGCATCGCGTCGTAGTCCAGGCTCACGCAGCGGATACCGCGGTCCTCAGCCAGGGTACGAGCCTGCGGCTTAATCGTCTGTGCCGCAAACACGCCGCGCACCGGTGCCAGCAGCGGGTCACGGTTGAGCAGCTCCAGGTAACGGGTCAGCTGCTCCACACCGTCAATATCGCCCACACGCTTGAGCTCGACCGCCACGGAGACGCCGTGCGCATCCTTCGCCATGATGTCTACCGGACCGATAGCGGTCGGGTACTCGCGGCGCACCAGCGAATAGCCCTCACCGAGAGTGTGGATCTGTTCGGCAAGCAGACGCTGCAGATCAGCCTCCACACCGTCCTTAATGAGGCCGGGGTCAACACCCAGGTCGGTGGTGTACTCGTGCTCAATCTTGTAGATACGAATCATGAGGCGGTCATCGCTCTTAGCCGCCTGAACGGTCCACAGCTGCTGAACATCAGACTCCAGGTCCTCACGGATGCTCTGCGGAACGTCCTCACGCTCAGCCACCAGCAGGGAGCAGGGAGGGCTCATCCAGTTCAGAGGCTTGTAAGAACCGCCGTCGGAGTGAATGAGGACGGAGCCGTCATTCTTGACCATCAGCAGGCGGGTAGCGCGGGGCAGGTGGGCGCGGAGGCGGCCCTCATAATCTACGGAGCATTCAGCAATGACAATACGCATCCGTCTACTCTAGCAGGTACGAGTGTTTGGCTCTAGCAGGTGAGGGTATGAGCTAGGGAACCCGTGCTTGGTACAGGTTGGGTTACAGAGCGGGGGAGTACCGCCTCAGAATGAGGAAGAGCGCAGAGCGAACAGCGGCAGAGCCGGTAGGTAGAGATAGCTGAGTGGCGCGGTAGAATAGGGCTCATGGCACGTAAGAATCATCCCGGCAGGCGAGCATCCGGCACCACCAGCGATAAGTGGCACCGTCAAGCACCCGCAGGGCGTGATATCAGCAGGATTCTCGACCCAGCGCCCCGACTGGAACGTGACCGATACGGTGACTGGCTGGTGCAATACATTGCAGCCGTCAACGCCCAAAAAACCTACACCTGCCCCGAATGCTACCGCCCGATTCCGCCCAGAACAGCGCATCTGGTGGTGTGGCAAGAAAGCCACACGATGGGCCGTAGCCGCGCCATTGATGAGCGCAGGCACTGGCATCAGCATTGCTGGCGCACCCGCCGTAAATAGGCTGAACACTGCACTTAAAGTGCAGCCCAAGACCCAAGACCCTAGACCCTAGTCCACATTCTCGAATCCAATTCTTGAAGGAACGCAATGAGCAACACCGCCGATATCACCCGCGAGCAGGAATTCGATCCCGCCCGCTACGTCTTCAGCACCGCCGCTGAACCCACCCCCATTAAGGCACGTACCGTCCTGCCTGCACGCCGCGAGAACTTCACCGTCACCACCGCGGACGGCAAGCGCCTCGTCGGTGAACTTGCCCTGCCCGAAGGTGAAGTCAAGGCAACCTTGGTGACCTTCCACCCGCTGCCCACCCACGGCGGCTACATGGACTCGCACGTGTACAAGAAGGCGTCCTTCCGCCTGCCGGCGCTGTCGAACATTGCGGTGTTGCGTTTCAACACTCGCGGTACCTCCTCGATTCGCGGCACCAGCGAAGGCGTCTTTGACGGCGGCTTTGCCGAGAAGAAGGACTTCGACGCAATCCTGAAGTTCGTGCGCGAGCGCGCCCTGCCGAACCCCTGGCTGGTCGGCTGGTCCTTCGGCACCGAGCTGGTGCTCAAGTACGCGCCCGAATACGCGAATGAGTTCACCGGCGCTATTCTGCTCTCCCCGCCGTTGCACCGCGTGCACCCGGCTGAGCTGGACGAGTGGAACAAGATCTCGAACCCGCTGTACGCGCTGGTGCCTGAGCACGACGACTACCTGCAGCCTCCGGCGGCGCGTGAGCGTTTCGCGGCTGTACCGCGCACTCAGGTGATTCCCTTTGAGGGATGCAAGCACCTGTGGGTGGGTGAGAAGTCCGTACAGCAGGTTTTGAACACTGTGGTCAGCATCGTGACCGGTGTACCCACCGAGCTACCCACCGAGTACAGCGGCCCGGTGGCAGAAGAAATCACTGAGCTCTAAAGGTTCGGCATAAAAATACTGCGTAAAAATATTAAGGCGGCGGCTTTGGATAGAACATCCAAAGCCGCCGCCTTTTGTCTTAAATGCCTGCTCGGTGGAAGAAACAGGGAACGCGTAGAGAACCTAGAAATGACTGCAGTTGGGAGGTGACTACAGCTGGGAGGTGACTACAGCTGGGAGGTGACTACAGCTGATCTTGGCGAGGAATGAACACCTCACGCACCAGAATCAGCATGGAAGCTGCCACCGGAATAGCAATCAGCGCACCCAGCACGCCCCAGAGCGCGCCACCGGCAGCCACCGAAATAATCGCAACACCGGCAGGAACCGAGACAGCGCGAGCCATAATACGTGGAGAAATCAGGTACGCCTCCACCTGCAAGTACAGGAAGTACGCCACCGCAAACCACAGCGCCAGACTCCAGTCCTGAGTCAGCAGAATCAGCGAGGTCAAAATCAGCGCAATCACGCCACCAACCAGCGGAATGAACGCCAGAATCATAACGACCAAAGCCATCAACTGCGGGAAGCTAAAGCCCAAGAACAACATTATGAAGAATGCGAAGAGGGCGTTCAGAATGGCTACCATCGCCTGACCCATCACGTAGTTACCCACCGACTCAGTAATCTTGTCGGTAATGTACTTGACGCGCACACGCTTAGACGCCGGCGCCAGACGCACACCCCACGCCTTAATCGTGTCCATCGATGTGAGGAAGTACAGGGACAGGAACAGCACAATAATCACGCCGGTCACGCTCTGCGCCAGGGTAGAACCCGCAGAAACCAGGCTCGACATGAAGCTATTGACCTGCGACGAAGAGAACGTCGACTCCAAGAACTTCGGGACGTTCTCATTCACCCAGGTGCTGATGTCAAAACGCTGATCAAGCTCGTGGTACCAATCAGAATCAATCGTGTTCTGATAAATACCCGGCGCGTACTGAACAAACTTAGACGCCTGCTCGCTAATGACCGGGCCAATCGTCATGACCAGGCCGGTCACAGCGCCAGCAAAACCAGCAAGCACAGCAATCACGCCGATACCGCGCTTAATGCCCCAAGACTCCAGGCGGCGCACAATCGGGTCCAGACCCAGAGCAATGAAAATAGCGCCGGTCACCCAACCCACCAGGGCACCTACATTATTGAAAATGTAGTAGGCGAAGAGCGCCAGACCCACGCCCACGGTCATGAGGAAACCAAAAGCGACCGGGTTATGCATCATCGAGGTCTTGCCGTTGCCGACCACCTTCGGTGCGGGAGGCGCATCCTCAGAAGCGGAGGGGACCACCGGAATGGTATCTGTAGGAGGCATGGACGCGCGGCGGCGCTTGGAACGCACCTGGCTAATGCTCTCGGTTATCTCGCTGAAGGTCTCCGTTAGCTGATCGGTGAGGGATTCCTTCTTGCGTGTCTCGGAGGACGATGTCGTCTCTTCGGGAGCTGCTGAGGGTTTCTTCTCGCTCATGCTCTTCCTTTCCGGAACATTTCCGGGTATTTTTTCTCTACTGTGCCATTCTACCGGCTGGTTTACTTTGTTACGGCGTCAGCAGTGAAGCCCAAGGGCGAATCCCAGGGCAGGGGAGCGCAAGTGGGAGAGGTATCTGCGCGCTGTTCAAGGATTAGCCTAAGCGCTAGTCCCGGCATGAGCTCAGAGCGTAGGCGGCAGGGAACGCGCGCTCGCAACGGCGCGTTGTGGGGATAATAGAGGAAGGAACGCGTGAAGGATCTAGCCCGCACGCAAGAATAGGTACAGAACGTAAAGGAGCCCAGGATGAGCATTATTTTTGATCCGGCAGACCGCGGCGCATCCCAGAACGCGGCACAGGGTAACGTTGCCCAGGGTGGTGCAGCACAGAACGGGGCAACGCAGGAGATTCCCGCCTCCGTACGCAACGCCATGGAACTGAACCCCAACGCGGCACAGAACGCAGCGACACAGTCTGCTGGCGCACAGGGCGGCGTGCAGACCCCCTCTGCTCCCACCTGGCGCTACGAGGTCAACACCCCCGAAGAGTTTCAGAAGTTCGTGCAGCTCTCTAGCCAGGGTGCCGTGATTTTTGCGCTCTACGCACCGCACTCGCCTTCCTCCCTGCAGATGCTCGAAGGCGTGCAGAAGCTCGTCGACTCCGCAGCAGGCACCATGATTTGCGCCGCCGTGGATGTCACCAAGCTCCCCGAAGCAGCCCAGGCATTCGGCGTGAGCGGCGTGCCCGCGGGCGTTGCCGTTCTGGCGGGTCGCCCGGCACCGATTTACACCGGCCCGGTCAGCGCAGAAGACCTCGGCGATGTGCTCTCCCAGGTTCTGCAGCTCGCGGCACAGTACCAGCTGCCCGGCGGCTTCGACCCGGTCGTTCCCGAAAATGAAAAGCCCCTGCCGCCCCTGCACGCAGAAGCTGTCGCCGCCCTCGACCGCGGCGACCTGGAGGGTGCCCGCGCCGCATACCGCAAGGCAATTGCCGAGAACCCCGGCGATAAGGAAGCGAAGCTCGGCCTGGAACAGGTCGAACTGCTCGCCCGCGTGAAGGACCTGGACATGGCAACCGAACGCGCGGCGGCCGCGGCAGACCCCATGAACATTGATGCCGCATTCAACGTAGCCGACCTGGACCTGGTCGGTGGCCACGTGGAGGATGCATACAACCGTCTGCTGCGCCTGTTCAGCGCGGTAGGTCCCGACGATAAGGCGCGCGTGCGCGAGCGCCTCGTGCAGCTCTTCGACGTGGTGGGTGCATCTGACCCGCGCACCGTCAAGGCGCGTGCGGCACTGACCATGGCGCTGTTCTAAAAATAGCTGTCACCCGGGAAACATCATGAGCCGGTCTAGCTAGCTCTGGCTAATCTAGGCGGCTGAAACGTTGAATACGGACGGGCTATCGTCTACCCACGCACTCGTGCTGTGGGGTAGGCGGTAGCCCGTTCTGTGTTTGTGGTTTTGAGGTGGGGGAGAGCAGAAACCCTAACCTGTCTGATAGCGCGCCAGGACGCTACGCATAGCACCCGGGAATGTCCATATTATGCGTTGTGAGTACTTAATAATGCAGGTTTCATCACCAAACCTGCTAGACCTCATGGGGGGGGTGGTAGGGTGAAAATATGAACACTAGTCACTTTCCCCAGGACCCGAACCCGCAAGAACCAGGTTCACCGCAGAACCCGGTACAAGAGACCGCAATAGAGGCAGTACCCGCCGCGGCAACACCCCAGGCTGTAACCCCAGAAGCCGCAAACCGCGAGCCTGCAGCTCCGGAAGCTGTCGTTCCCGCGTCGGTAGCACCGCAGCTACCCGTCACCCCGCAGGCCGCACCGACTGCTGGCGCCCGCCCCGCTATCGAAATCCGCGGCCTCACCAAGGCATTCGGTCAGAAGGTCGCCGTCGACCGCATTAACCTGGATATCCCCTCCGGATCCTTCTACGGGTTGGTCGGCCGCAACGGCGCCGGTAAAACCACCACCATCTCCATGGTCACCGGCATGCTCAAGCCCAATGAAGGCACCGCCTACGTGCGCGGCATCGACATGTGGGCCGACCCGCTCAAAGCCAAAGCGCACCTGGGTGTGCTGCCCGACGGCGTGCACCTCTTCGACAAGCTCACCGGTGAACAGCTCATCACCTACTCCGGCTACCTGCACGGGATCGATAAGGAAACCGTTGCCTCCCGCGTCAAGGACCTGCTCGCGGCCATGGACCTGACCGACGCTGCGGGTCGTGCCGTCGCCGACTACTCAGCCGGTATGACCAAGAAGATTGCGCTCGCCGCCGCTCTCGTTCACGCGCCCTCCGTGCTGATTCTGGACGAGCCCTTCGAGGCGGTCGACCCGGTTTCTGCCGCTAATATTCAGGACATTCTGCGTGGCTTCGTTGCCTCCGGCGGTACCGTCATTATCTCCTCGCACGTGATGGACCTTGTCCAGCGCCTGTGTGACCACGTAGCCGTCATGGACTCTGGCCGTATTCTCGCCGCCGGAACCGTCGACGAAGTACGCGCCGGCGTGAGCCTTGAAGAACGATTTGTGCAGCTGGTCGGTGGCCGCACCTCCTCGGAAGGATTGTCATGGTTGGGCACCTCGTCTCACTAAAGTGGCAGTATGTGCTCGCTTCCTTCCGCCGAAGCATCTGGGCGCTCATTGGCCTAATTTTTGCGGCGCTTTATGCGGGTGGTATGCTCTTCGGCCTCGGCTCCGCATACGTTATCGCTAACTCGGAGGTACCCGAATACGGTCAGCTCGGCGCCCTCCTTGTAGGCACCGTTGTGGCGCTCGCCTGGGCTATTGTCCCCATTTTCTTTAGCGGACTGGACGGCACCCTGGACGAGAGCCGATTCGTGCTCTTCCCCATCAAGCCCTCCACCCTGCAGAAGGGCCAGTTCCTCGGCGGGTTCGTGGGTATCCCCGGCATTGCCAGCATCATTGCCGTGCTGCTGGGTGCGATCGCGTTTATATCGCAACCGCTCGCGCTGGTCGTGTACCTCATCTGCTGCGTGCTCGGCCTTGCGAACCTCATGGTGTGGGCTCGTCTCGCCAACCGCCTGGGCATGGCGCTGAATGATAACCCGCGCATCGCCAACACCCTGATGATCGTTGCCATGCTACTGATGATGAGCGCCGGCTTTATCTTCGGTGGAACGATAACCTACCTGACCAAGCACTGGGAAGAGGTGCTGCCCTACCTGCCGTGGCTGGGCGTGACGCCCTTCGGTTCCGCGTTTGCTGTGCCCTACTTTATGGCGACCGGCAATATGGGTGTTGCCCTTGGCTGCCTGGCTCTGACCCTCGTCTACCTGGCTGGCGGATGGTGGCTGTGGGGTAAGAACCTGGCACGCTCCATGGCGAATGTGGGCGGTAGCGCCCACCACGCGAGCGCAGCTGAAGTCGCCGCGGGTGATTTGGGTCTGTTGGCACGGTTCCCCGCAACCCCGCGTGGTGCCGTGGCGGCACGAACCCTGCACTCATTTCTGAAAGACAACCGTCTGCAGCTGCTGACCGCAAGCACCGCCATGCTTTACCTGATACTGACGGTGGCTATGCCCCTGTTCCTGAGCTCTGTAGGCTCCTTCGAAAGTCGGGCCAGTTTTAACGGCGTCAACGCGGCTGAAGCTAACCAGATCATCAATAGCGGCGTGATGCAGCTCTTCGGATTCTGGATGTACTTCTGCACCGTCTTCACCGGCTACTACATGTGCTACCTCGTCTCCTACGACAACACCGCATTCAGCCTGCACGTGCTCTCCCCGCTACGCGGTATTGACGATCGTCTCGGCCGTCTTTGGGGTTACAGCATCCTGATGGTTCCGATCGTGGTGGTGATGGTGTTCGTCGCCTCAGCGGCAAATGGACACCTGGAGCTTTTCCCCATCGTGCTGATGCACCAGCTGGGCGTGCTCGCCGCAGCGGCTGGTATGGGCAGCGTGATGGACACCTTCATTAGCCCGCCCGTGGCGCCTCCGGGTGCTAACCCGTTCAAGAACCCGAAGAACAATGAGGGCTTCGCTAATCAGTTGCTGCTCATGCTCACCGTAATTCTGGTGATGCTCAGCGCGCTACCCGGCGGTATCTCGGTTGTTGTGTACATTTTCGTGACCCAAGATCTACTAACCCTCGTCTTCGGTGGCTTGATTCAGCTCCTGATTGGTGCCGCACTGCTCGTGGGTGGCGTGGCGTGGGGCGGTCACCGCTACGACAAGGTCAGCTCCAAGATGCTGGAACGCGTGGCACGTTTCCAGGCGAACTAACAAGAGTCGAAGCTCCAGCACATCAGGAATAAAAGAGAAGGGTTCCGTGTTAGGTACTAAGCCTGGCGCGGAACCCCTTTTCTATGCTTCTATGCCGCCCGAAATTCTAGCCCCGAACTTCTAGCGGAAAGAAGCTCACCGCAATACCTAAGAGTCTATGGTTGAGCTGTGGCCTGCCTCCATATTGACCGCCCGGGGGCTCGGCACCTCCCAACTGCTACTAAAATAGAGAAGGCGCCAATCACCCAACCGTGCAGCGGCACCCCTCACCCTATGTATCCCACCTCATCATCAAGGAGAAACATGAGCTCGATCGAAGGCATCGAAGACCCCTTTGGCCCCGGAACCGCAGGCGGCACCGCCCTGCTCGAACGCGAAGAAACCCAGCTTTCTGAACCCGGCGACCACGAGCGCTTCTCCCACTATGTACGCAAGGAAAAGATCCTCGAATCGGCGCTGACCGGTGAACCTGTACGTGCCCTCTGCGGCAAAATGTGGGTACCCGGCCGCGACCCGCAGAAGTTCCCCGTCTGCCCCCAGTGCAAGGAAATCTACGAAGGCCTGGCACCGGGCAACGACGGTGACAACGGCTCCGGCGAGTAATACGCGCCAGGCGACACGCCTGAGACAAATACGCATCAGGCAACACACCTCAGACAATACGCCTGAATAAATACGAATAAATAACACGCAACAGTAGCAAGACTCAACGGCCCCAACACTGCTCATGAGACTTTGCTGACGAGCACCAAATTCTTGCACCACAGCCCGGCAATAACCCGCGGATGTGGTGCTAGAATTTAACCTCGCTGTGCCCGGCGGGCATCAGCCGTCCAGAGCCTAACCCGCCGCAACAGCAGATGCAGACGAGGAAGAAGGAGAGAATGAGCGCACCCGCAGAGGAACCCACCCTATTCGACAGTATGGTGAAGCCGAAGCTCTCCCCGGCATACCCCGACCGCGCCCCCTGGGGTACTTCCGTCAGCCTGCGCGCCTGGCAGGCCGAGGCCATGCAGAAGTACTTCGAAAAGAACCCCCGCGACTTCATGGCCGTGGCAACCCCCGGCGCGGGTAAAACCACGTTTGCGCTGACCCTCGCCAAGGAACTATTCAACCGCGGCACGGTCCGCCAGCTCATCGTTGTGGCGCCCACCGACCACCTAAAAAAGCAGTGGGCAGACGCCGCAGCGAAGGTCGGTATTCCCATTGACCCGAACTTCAAGAACGCGGATGTGACCATCAGCCGCCACTACAAGGGTGTGGCGCTGACCTACGCGCAGGTGGCGAATAAGCCGCAGCTGCACGCCCGCAACACCGAGGCGACGAAGACCCTCGTGATTTTTGACGAGATTCACCACGCCGGCGACTCCCTCTCCTGGGGTGACGGCCTGCGCGAGGCATTCGACGATGCGACCCGCCGCGTGGCGCTGACCGGTACCCCGTTCCGTTCGGACACCTCCCCGATTCCGTTCGTCACCTACGAGGTCGACAATGACGGTATCCGCCGCTCCAAGGCAGATTACTCCTACGGTTACGGCCCCGCGCTGAAGGACCACGTGGTGCGTCCGGTCATCTTCATGGCCTACTCGGGCCAGATGCGTTGGCGCACCTCCGCCGGTGAGGAAATGGCGGCAAACCTCGGCGAAGGCTTCACCAAGGACATCACCTCCCAGGCGTGGCGAACCGCCCTCGACCCCAACGGCGAATGGATTCCGACCGTGCTCGCGGCAGCCGACAAGCGCCTGACCGAGGTGCGCCGCACCGTGCCCGACGCCGGTGCGCTCGTCATCGCAACCGACCACGCGGACGCCAAAGCCTACGCCGAACAGATCCAGAAAATCACCGGCGAATACCCCGCCGTGATCCTCTCTGACGACCGTGAAGCCTCCGCGAAAATCGACGAATTCCGTGAAGGCATGCAACGCTGGATGGTTGCCGTGCGCATGGTGTCCGAAGGTGTGGACGTGCCCCGCCTCGCCGTGGGCGTGTACGCCACCAGCACCAGCACCCCGCTGTTCTTCGCGCAGGCTATCGGACGTTTCGTGCGTGCCCGCAAGCGCGGCGAAACCGCATCCGTGTTCCTGCCCTCGGTGCCGCAGCTGATGATGCTCGCCAACGACATGGAGGTCGAGCGCGACCACGCCCTCGACCGCGGCGCGCCCCAGGAAATCGACCCCATGGTTGAGGGCCTGGACGATCACCTGCTCGAGGAAGCAAACCGGGAGGAGCGCGCCTCCGAGCAGCTGGCACGCGGTAAGTTTGAGGCGCTCGGCTCCGAGGCGTCCTTCCACGGTGTGCTGTTCGACGGTGCCGAGTTCGCCTCCGGCAACCTTGCCGTGGGTAGTGAGGAGGAACAGGACTTCCTGGGTATTCCGGGTCTGCTGGACGCCGAGCAGGTGGGTACGCTGCTGCGTGCGCATCAGCGTGAACACGCGGCACGCCGCCCGGCGACTGCGGCACCTTCGGTGGTGGATCACCGCCAGCTGAAGGCGCTGCGCAATAAGCTAGCGAAGAACGTGGCGGCGTGGTCGATTCGTTCGGGTCAGCCGCACGGCGTGATTCACAACGAGCTGCGTAAGATTTGCGGCGGCCCGGCGGTCGCGCAGGCTTCTGCGGAGCAGATTCAGGCGCGTATCGATAAGCTATCGGACTGGTTCGTGGGCCGACGCTAGAACGTGGATAGAACATAGGGGAAAGCCCCGCGGGTGTGCGCTCGCGGGGCTTCTCGTGTGCATAAAATGCAGAATGTTGGGTATGAGGCGCCATAATCATGGCAGCGCAGAGACGGAACGTGTAGCCTAGTGTGGGAAAGGTCTTTAGAACACACGGCATGGTCGCCGAGTTCAGGGGACTTTCCAATGATGCGCAGCATATAGGTCTATGCTGAGCCATCAAAACTTTAAGAAACACCATGCAACCAACCTCGCAATAGCGCGCACCCCGATAGCGTGCCAGGGGAGTGATTGCACCAACCATCGAAGGACAGTGATGTCTCATATTTCTCGCCGTAAGGTCGTGAAGGGTGCCGCCTGGGCTACGCCCGTTATTGCGGCTTCTTCGGTCGTTCCGACCTTCGCCTCTTCTGTGGACTGTACGTTTGCTGAGAACGCATTTGTCTCTGCTCGGGGTATGAGCAATTATGAACGCGTTGAAGAAGAATTTACAATCCCAGCGGGCACCCATAAGCTACGTTTTGAGCTGACCGGCGGCGCCGGCGGAAGATACGAGAGGGGCCTGGACGGAGGATCCGGTGCCAAGGTCAGCGGAATCGTTGAAGTGAAACCCTACCAGACCGTCAAAATTATTGCTGGGGGTGGCGGCAGTTTTGCTCCTGAGTTCTACCCCAGCGGTGAAGGATACCGAACCGCTCCGGTGAAGGGTGGATACGGGTTCGGCGACGGAGGCTCGACCCCTAAGGTAAGAATCCCTAACGATGTTATGGATAAAGTATATGAGCGCTGGGTCTGGGCTCACCAATGGTCTTACGGACCCATTCCTTTGCCTATGGAAGAAGTCTACGGATGCTCGGGTGGTGGCTCATCGGCACTACTGATTGATGGTGAAGTCATTGCCGTTGCCGGTGGTGGCGGTGGCGTATCAATTGGCGGAAAACCATACACCGCAGAACCTAATCATCGCCATTTCCCCGGCATTGTGGACGTTCGCATGACTGGGCCCGAGCACCCGACCCACGCGCCCGTATACAGTGCAGCTGGCGTTGCTGGCGGGGCTCGTGGCGGTGACGCCACCGAAGGCCACGAATACTATGTTCAGGATTTGAACCTTGAACTGACTGTTGAAGGCGGTAAAGGTGGCGGCGGAGGCATTGGTGGTGCCGGCGGCGCTAAGCCGACCGTGATGACCGGTACCCCCAATGATATCTTTAGCTTTGATAGTCAGAATAAGCAGGTGCTTTATAGCTCCTCGACGGCAGGCAACCCCGGCACTAATGGCTTGAACGGTAAGGGCGGCGACGGCGTGATGTCGGTGAGCTACCAGCTGGATGATAACGAGGCGTGGTGGCGTCAGGAAGACGTAGAGGTCCTTGAATTCCCTGATGGAACTCGAGAAGAAATCCACTACTACGGTGTAGCGCCCTACTTTAATGGTGCGCAGATTATCGTCTCCGGCGGTGGCGGCGGCGGCTACGGCGGCGGTGGGTCCGGCGCGGCGCTCTCGCAGTCATCTATCACGATTGCTCAGAAGTGGAATAACAATCCGAAGGGTATTCGTCAGAGCATTAGCTATGTGCAGCTGGCTGGCTCTGGTGGTGCGGGTGGTTCCTACCTGGCGCCGCGGGTGATGGAGGGGGAGATGTCTAACTCCAATAACGCCACTTCCGATGAGGTGTTCAGCTCAGCAACGTACTCTCATGATGGCGTAGTGAGGGTATTCCTCTGCCAGGTTGGCAAGTAAATAACCAATATTTGAAGGGTGCCGGAGATGAATTGATTCGGTTGCCAGTAAAGCCCCGCGGGTGTGTGTGAACTGCCTCCCGTTTCTTGGACACCAAAAATAAAGTCCAAGAAACGGGAGGCTTTTCATGCCTATAAATCTAGGAATGAGACACGATCGTTTGCTCCGGGAGCAAGCAGCACTGATGTTTGAGAGAGGATTCGGCTATGGTCTAACCGCCAGGAAGCTTGGTGTGTCCGCCGCAACTGTGAGAGAGTGGCAGAAAACGTACCACGTCATCGGGAAGGACGGGCTTCTTACCATGGGAATAAAACACACCAAATACGACTACGAGACCAAAGTCGCCGCAGCCAAGGCCGTGGTTGACGGTGGAATGAGTAAGCCCGAGGCAATGGTGCGTTTCGGCATTGCAAGCGCGACACCGTTGAAGCAATGGTGCAGGCTGTACCGTGAAGGCGGCGCGCAGGCGCTTAAGCCTAAGCCCAAGGGCAGGCCAAAGGGATTAGGTGCGGGGGCGGTACCACCAACGCGTGAGGAGGAACTTGCCGAGCGTGTGCGCAAGCTTGAGGCGCAGGTGGCGTACCTAAAAAAATCGATTGCCCTGAAGGCGCACAGGCGCTCCCAAACCGGGACAAAGCCCTAGTGGTCGCTGAGCTTTCAGGGCGCGGACACGCGGTGCGTGATCTGCTCGAAGCTGCTGGTCTTGCCAGGTCGAGCTACTACTACGCGTTGGCTCATCCCCGGCAGCCAACCAGAGTGCAGCTACGTCCCAAGGTCACACAGATCTTTTCGCGAACCCCCAACGGGTGTGGTCACAGGCAGGTGGCTATGTGCCTGCGCGCTGAGGAAGGGGTGCGCATTGCCGATAAGACGGTTTTGAAGATGATGCGTCAGATGGGGTTGCGTTGCGGTATACGCCGCCAGAGGCCCTACCGTAGGTACAACTCCTATAAGGGGGACGTGGGGCAAAGTTTTGAGAACGTCATTGGTCGCAACTTCACGGCGACCGGTCCCTGGCAGAAGTTGGGTACCGATGTTACCGAGTTTAAGCTCTCCTTTGGTAAGGCGTATCTCGCTCCGGTTTACGACTTTGCTAGCAAAGAGATTGTTGCCCACTCGATCTCGATGTGCCCTAACCTCCTCCAGCAACAAGAGATGCTCCAGGTACTCATGGAGGCCAAACCCGCAGGGGTTGAACCGATTTTGCACTCGGATATGGGGTGGCAGTATCAGCACGAGTTCTATATCAGCACGCTTGCTGAGAATGGTTTTATCCAGAGTATGTCACGCAAGGGCAACTGTATTGATAATGGCGCCACTGAGCAGGTTTTTGGACATCTGAAGGACGAGTTCTTCCGCGGCCAAGACTGGCAGACCTTTGAGAGTTTCAAGGCCGACCTTGATGCCTATATCATGCACTGGAATACAGTAAGGCGTCAGGTAAAGCTTAAGGGCCTGACTCCGGTAGAGTACCGGGATCAGGCCCTGCTGGAAGCCGCATAAGGGTTACTATTTAAAGCGTCCAAGTTTCGGGGCGCAGTTCAGTGCGCTCGCGGGGTTTTTGCGTGCCCTGAACTTATGAAATAGATTGCCGGACAGCTACAAGACGGGTATAAAATTGGTTCGACGTGCTGTTTTATGACCTTTTGGGGTGTCCATAAAACCTGATTCATGTACTCTATTGGTGGAAGATCCCTCTCGAACCTGGCGGGGTTGCCATTACGGGAGGGTCTCCATCAGAAACACCATGTAGCCGTTATTCTGCCGAGCCGAGTGCGAGAAATGGGTTAGAAGAACGGTTGCACCAACCATTGAAGGACAGTGATGTCTCATATTTCTCGCCGTAAGGTCGTGAAGGGTGCCGCCTGGGCAACGCCCGTGATTGCGGCTTCAGCAGTAGTGCCAGCTTACGCTGCATCAAAACCGGATTGCACCGTGTCAGAAGAACCTTACATGTATGCCCACGCTGACATGTATAACCGCAGGGAAGAAACGGAATATCTTCATAGCCGCCTTACCTTCTATAAGATCCGTTTTGAACTGACCGGTGGTGCAGGTGGCGGAGGCTTTGACGACAGCTCTCTCGGCGGCTCAGGAGCGAAAGTAACCGGAGTTATCGGGGTGCAGGGTCCGGCAAATATCGAGCTCATTGCAGGTGGCGGCGGTATGCTCGAAGTCCGAGGGTACGGAGCTGACAATTTAGATGAGTACCGGACTGAAGGCTCCCAAGGTGGCCAAGGTTTCGGTAACGGTGGTGGGGTTCCTCGCACCAGGATTCCCGATGACGTGATGAAGAAGCTAACCAAGCGCTGGGTGTGGGCTACTGATTGGGATCACGGTCCGCATCCTAAACAACCTATGGAAGAGATATATGGATGCTCGGGCGGCGGTTCCTCGGCTCTGCTCATCAACGGTGAGGTCATCGCTGTTGCTGGCGGCGGTGGCGGTGGAGTCACCCGGGCAACAATGTTCACGACGGAACCTGACCCGGACCATTTCCCTGGAATTGTCGACGCTCGTATGATTGGGCCGGAAAACCAGACCCACCCGCCCGTACGCAGTGTTGGAGGGTCGGGGGAACGAGCACGCGGTGGTGACGCCACAATTGGACGTGAATATTATGCTCAGGACCCGAACATTCAGCTAACTGTTGAAGGTGGCAAGGGCGGCGGTAATGGTATCGGTGGTGCCGGTGGTGCTAAGCCGACAGTGTTGACCGGTACTCCCAACAGTATTTTTAGCTTTGATAGTCAGAATAAGCAGGTGCTTTATAGCTCCTCGACCGCAGGTAATCCCGGTACTAATGGTCTGCAAGGAAATGGTGGCGACGGCGTGATGTCTGTAAGCTACCAGTTGGATAACCACGATGGGTTCAATGCGGAAAGCTATGAAACTCTCCAACGCCCCGATGGAACCCATAAATATCTGTCCTACTATCATCTCGCCCCTTACTTCAACGGCGCGCAGGTCATTGTGTCCGGTGGCGGCGGCGGCGGTTACGGCGGTGGCGGTTCGGGCGCGGCACTCTCGCAGTCAGCGATTACAATCGCTCAGAAATGGAATAATAACCCGACGGGTGTTCGCCAGAGTATCAGCTCCGCGCAGCTTGCCGGTGCAGGTGGTGCGGGTGGGTCTTACCTGGCGCCGAGCGTTCTTGAAGGTGAAATTTCTCGGGCAAATAATGCACACAAAGGCTCGCAGTATGGTGAAGGTGGCACCGCGACGGTGTATCTTTGTGCGGTATAACCAACCTTTCCTGACCAAGATAAGCACGTAAATACCTTTGGATAAGGGAGAAAGCCCCGCGGGCGTGTATGCGCTCGCGGGCTTTTTTGCGCCCGAAAATGCTGGGTTGAGCGAGGTCATGGCGTGGTGAGTTGAGAATGTTTTTCGGTGTCTATACTCTAGAAAATGAATATTGCACACAGTGCATAAATGTGTAAATTGTTCATCCATCTCAACCCTCATGAAAGAAAACCTCATGCCACACAATGCACACCCCACCCGCCGCACCATCCTCACCGGAGGCGCCGGCTGGCCCGAACGTGCGCGTGAACGGCATGGCAGAGGTGTGCTTCAAGTAAGCGGCTCGGCTGACTAAGTGGCCTCGGCTATTCGGGGGTATTACACGATGAGTCGTAGGCACGCTAAGTCATCGGCGCAGTAAGTTATCGGTGCGCTAAGTTATCGGTACAGCAAGAGGCGAGGAGTCCGGGATAGTACATCCGATAGTACATCCCAGGCTCCCCGCCTCTGTCTATTCAAGGTCGAGGTTAGAGAACCTCAACCACCTCGACGCCCTCATCTTCAAGCTCGGCAACCACGTCGTCGAGCTTGTCCTCGTGCACGGGCGCGGTCAGGTCAAGCAGCACGCGAGTCTCGTAGCCTGCATCGACCGCATCGCGAGCGGTTGCCGACACGCAATAATCGGTGGCGATACCGACAACATCGACGAACTCGATACCGCGCTCATCCAGCCACTCCGACAGGGGAGTCTGCGGACCGTCCTCGGACGCATCCGCACCAGGCTCGTGCTCGCCGGTTGCGACCTCATCCTCAGGGGCGAGAAGACCCTCAAAACCCGAGTAGGCTGCCTCGAAGCGGCCCTTGCGGAAGTACGCCTCAATGTAGTCGGTGTCCAGGTTCTCGTGAATCTGCGAGCCTTCGCTCTTGGCGACGCAGTGCACCGGCCAGGAGTCAACGTAGTCGGGGGTGTCAGAGAAGTGCGAGCCCGGATCGATATGCCAGTCCTGGGTGGCAATAATCGCGTCGTAGCGGTGGTGGTTGTTCTCCACGTATTCGCTAATCAGTGCGGCAACGTCCGCACCGCGCTCGGTGGCGAGGGTGCCGCCGGCGCAGAAATCGTTCTGCACGTCAACAATAATCAGTGCCTTAGACATGTCTGTCCTTTACAAGTAGGAATGAGTTTTCACTCTGATTCGCCAGGTGAAAAACAGTATCTCAGAAGGGTGGTTTAGATGAACTCGGTCGGAATGATCGGCTCACCCTCCGAGAGGCGGCGGGCAGCTTCGGGAAGCTCAGCCAGGGATGCTACGTGGCGGGCGGTTGCGCGGCGCACGCCTTCCTCACCGGTGAAGCCGGGCAGCAGCTCGCCGTTGCGGACGAAGTCCACCATGAGCGGGCGGGTGCCCTCGAGCAGGTTCGGGTCCTCGTGGGTGCCCAGAACCTCGGCGGTCGCAATGCCCATGCTGTTGAGGCGGCGGGCCGCACGCTTGGCGCCACCGATGGACGCCTTGCCAGCCGACGCCTTAGCGACCGGCTGCATTTCACCGGCGGAGTTCTCACGCTCAACGACCTTGTACACCATGGAGGAGGTCGGCGCGCCGGAACCGGTGACCAGCTTGGTGCCCACGCCGTAGGAGTCCACGGGTGCTGCCGCCAGGGATGCGATGGCGTACTCGTCCAGGTCGCTGGTGACGGTGATCTTGGTGTGGGTGTTGCCAAGCGAGTCGAGCAGTTCACGCACACGTGCCGCGGTGGCGACCAGGTCGCCGGAGTCCAGGCGCACGCCGCCAAGCTCTTCGCCCGCGAGTTCCACGCCGAGGCGGACCGCCTCGTCCACGTTGTAGGTGTCGACGAGCAGGGTGGTGCGGGCGCCGAGGGAACGCAACTGCGCCTCGAACGCTTCACGTTCGCTGTCGTGCAGCAGGGTGAACGCGTGGGCGCTGGTGCCGATGGTGTGCAGGCCGTAGCGCAGGCCAGCCTCCAGGTTGGAGGTGCCCGCGAAGCCGGCAATCACGGCGGCGCGTGCGGCGGAGACGGCGGCGCGTTCGTGGGCGCGGCGCGAACCCATTTCGAGGCAGGGGCGGTTGCCAGCGGCTGCGCTCATGCGGGAGGCGGCGCTCGCCACGGCGGAGTCAAAGTTCAGGATGGACAGCAGGTAGGTTTCGAGGACGCACGCTTCGGCGAAGGTGCCTTCGACCTGCAGGACGGGGGAGTGGGGGAAGAACGCTTCGCCTTCTGCGTAGCCGCGGATGTTGCCGCTGAAGGTGAAGGATTCGAGGTAGGAGAGGGTCTCTTTGTTGACGATATTGCGGGAGGAGAGGAAGGAGAGTTCTTCGTCGTTGAAGCGGAAGTTAGCGAGGCCTTCGAGGAATCGGCCGGTGCCTGCGAGGACGCCGTAGCGGCGGCCCGCGGGCAGGCGGCGGGTGAAGACTTCGAAGGTGCACTTACGGTTGGCTGCGCCGGAGGCGAGTGCCGCCTGGAGCATGGTCAGTTCGTAGTGGTCGGTGAGAAGGGAAGTAGTAGCCATGTGTTTATTGTAGTGGGGGATTAGGGTATTTTTCCTCTTGAGTCGGCGTGTCAATCACTACATAAAGTATTCTTGACTCTAAGTACTGTAGTATGACAAATTACCAGCACTCTGTGCGGGAGCAGTACAGGACGAACACCGCAGTAGCGCAGGACGAACACAGGGGCCACACAGGGGCAACACATACCCGCCCGTATAATCAAAGGGAACCGGCCGCAAAGGAAACCAATGAACACTACCGCCGTGACCCTCTCCACCGGAACCCTCGAGGACACCGACCTCGACACCGCCCTGGAGAACATCCTCGCCGCAGACATCCCCTGGAACGTCATCGTCTGGAACGACCCCGTCAACCTCATGACCTACGTGTCCTACGTTTTCCGTAGCCACTTTGGCTACTCCCGTGCCCGCGCCGAAGAACTCATGCTGCAGGTGCACAACAACGGCAAGGCAATCGTCTTCACCGGCTCCCGCGAAGACGCCGAAAAACACACCCAGGCAATGCACGCCTGGGGCCTGCTGGCAACCTTCGAGAAAGTAGAAAACTAATGGCGCGACCCTTCCGCCGCACCCCCGGAGGCTACACCGCCTCCTTCGAACCCGCCGAACGTGACCTGATTCGCGAACTCGCCGAAGACGTGCGCGCGCTACTGCGCCCGGCAGATACCACCGCCGACGGCGGCACCGTCGACCCGTTGGAGGCGCTGGTCGGCATCACCGAAAACCCCACTATCCCCGCCGACAGTGCCGTAGCACGCCTGCTACCCGCCGCAAGCAGTGACGACGAGGCCGCCACCGAATACCGCCGCTATACCGAACGCGACCTGCGCGAAACTAAACGCGCGAACCTCGCAATGCTCGCCTTCGACATTGAGTCCAGCGACCTGCGCCTGAACGAAGAACACGCCCGCGCTTGGGCTGCTGCGCTCGGCGATATCCGCTTGGTGCTCGCCGACCGCCTCTACATCGTGGACGAAGACACCGCAGAAGATATTGCGGCGTTCACCGACCCTTCCGAGATCGAGACCCAAGAAGAGTACATGGCCGTGGTGTACAACTTCGTCTCCTGGGTTCAGGACTCGCTCATGCTCGCCATGCTCGACGGGCTGGACGATGAAGAAGAGGAAAAGTCCGGCGGAGTATTTGGCGGGGCAAATGGCGGGGCAAACGAGCAAGAATAGAACGAATTTTTCAAATTCCCCTTCAAACTATCGTCATATACAACCACATAATGGTGGTTCTCGACTCATCTAACCGCTCAACGGACTAAAAGGGTAACCTTAGCGAGTTAGCATAGAACGTGGTACCCGACCGATAACGAAGTGTAGGTGACACATGAGTGACAGCATTGATGCAACCAATCCCTACCGTGCCCGCACCCCCTGGGGAAGCCCCGCGCCCGTAGGCCCCACCGCCGCGGCACCCATCGGCGTCTTCGACTCCGGCGTTGGCGGACTCACCGTGGCACGCGCCATCATGGACCAGCTGCCTCACGAACGCATCATTTACGTCGGCGACACCGCCCACGGCCCCTACGGCCCCCTCAAAATCGCAGAAGTACGCGCCAATGCCCTGCGCATCATGGACGAACTCGTCGACTCCGGCGTGAAAATGCTCGTCATCGCCTGCAACACCGCCTCCGCAGCGGTGCTCCGCGACGCCCGCGAACGCTACACCCGCCAGTACGGCATCCCCGTCATTGAGGTGATTCAGCCCGCCGCCCGCCGTGCGCTCGCCGCAACCCGCAACCGCAAGATCGGCGTGATTGCAACCGAGGCGACCGTCACCTCCCGCGCCTACGAGGACACTTTCGCGATCACCCCGAACCTTGAGGTGCACTCGGTGGCGTGCCCGCGCTTCGTGGAGTTCGTGGAGAAGGGCATTACCTCCGGCCCCGAGCTGCTGGAGACCGCCCGCGAGTACCTGCAGCCGCTCAAGGATGCCGGCGTGGACACCCTCGTGCTCGGCTGTACCCACTACCCGCTGCTGGCCGGCGTGATTTCCTACATTATGGGTGAGGATGTCACCCTGGTTTCCTCCGCGGATGAGACCGCGAAGGACGTGTACCGCGAACTGCTCAACCACGCCATTGAAAGCCCGGTCCCCGAGGAAAACCCGCACCACGAATTCCTCGCCACCGGCGAATCTGAGACGTTCTCGCAGCTGGCGCGCCGCTTCCTCGGCCCCGAGGTCACCAACGTTCGCCACACCAGCTCCGTGGCTGAACGCTACCCGACCGGCTCGCTTGCGGCACTCACCCCCGAAATGCTTGCGGCACACCGCAGCATCACCCTCGACGAATCGGCAGATCCTGCAGAGGCAGCACACACTGTCGCGGGCACCGAATTTTCCGGCACCACCCCTAAGGACGACACCTCATGCGTCTAACCGTTATCGGTTGCACGGGCTCCTTTCCCGGCCCCGTCTCACCGGCTAGTTGCTACATGCTCACCGCCACGGACTTCGCGGGTCGAACCTGGCGCATCATCATGGACATGGGCAACGGCTCCCTCGGCATGCTCCAGCGCCATATCGACCTGAGCGATATCGACGCGATTCTGATTTCGCACCTGCACCCGGACCACTGCATCGACCTGTCCGGTCTGCACGTGGCGGTCAAGTGGGATCCGCGCGGCTGGCCCAAGGGCCGCATTCCGCTATACGGCCCCGCCGCGATTAACGAGTACCTTTCGGCGACTCACGGCCTGGACCCGGAGCCGGGCATGAGCACCGAGTTCGAGTACCACACCTGGACTGAGGGTGAGCCCGTACAGATTGGTCCCTTCCGCGTGGAGCCGTTCCGTGTGGTTCACCCCTCGAAGGACCCGTACGCGCTGCGCATCACCTGCAACGACCGCGAGGGTCACACCGTGTTCTCGTACTCGGGCGATACCGACCTGTGCGAGGGCCTGGTCAAGGCTGCGCGCGGTGCTGACCTGTTCCTCTGCGAGGCGGCCTACCAGGAGGGCCGTGACGACGCTCTGCGCGGTATTCACCTGACCGGCAAGCGCGCCGGCGAGGCCGCCACGGAGGCGGGCGTGCGTAACCTGCTGCTGACCCACCTGCCCGTGTGGAACGACCCGGACATCGCCTACGCGGAGGCGCGTAGTGCCTTCTCCGGTCCGGTCGGCATTGCCGAAATGGCGGCAAGCTACCGCATCTACCCGCGCCCGACGGAGGCTAACCCGGTCACGTCCACCCTGAATGTGGTGGAGGTGCTCGACCCGCCGCTGAACACCGCGATTGCGCTCCCTAAGCCCGAGCTAGATTAGGCGAAGCCTGAGCTGGACTAGGCTAAATCTGAGCTGGGCTAGGTATAACAACCCCGGTACACGCCTTTCGCGCCAGCTAACACAGATTCAACAGACAGACACAGACCCCGCAGACAGACCCAAGGAGAACCCATGACTGCAACCCGCGAAGACGGCCGCGCCCTCAACGAACTGCGCCCCATCACCATTACCCGCGGCTGGTCCCGCAACGCTGAGGGTTCCGCCCTCATCGAGTTCGGCAACACCCGCGTGCTGTGCACCGCATCCTTCACCGAGGGCGTGCCGCGCTGGCTCAAGGGCGAGGGTAAGGGCTGGGTGACCGCCGAGTACGCGATGCTGCCGCGCGCCACCAACACCCGTTCTTCTCGCGAGTCGCTGAAGGGCCGCGTGGGTGGCCGCACCCACGAGATTTCTCGCCTGATTGGTCGCTCCCTGCGTGCGGTCATCAACATGGATGAGCTGGGCGAGAACACCATCGTGCTCGACTGTGACGTTCTGCAGGCTGACGGCGGCACCCGCACCGCCTCCATCACCGGCGCGTACGTGGCGCTGGCTGATGCTATTTCTTGGGCGAAGGAGCAGAAGATTCTGCCCGCTAAGGCGAACCCGCTGATCGATTCGGTGTCCGCAATTTCGGTGGGCATTATTGACGGCACCCCCATGCTGGACCTGCCCTACACCGAAGACGTTCGCGCCGAGACCGACATGAACGTGGTCGTCACCGGCAGCGGCAAGTTCGTTGAGGTTCAGGGCACCGCCGAGGGCGCGCCTTTCGACCGCGACGAGCTCAACAGCCTGCTCGACCTGGCGCTGGAAGGCACCGCTGAACTGGCTCAGATTCAGCGTGAAGCACTGGCACACTAACCCGTCCCAGTAATTAGTTCCGTCGACAAGGAGAAACTATGGCAGACGCAAAGATTGTTCTGGCAAGCCACAATAAGGGCAAGCTCAAGGAACTGCGCGAAATTCTGCGCGGACGCATTGACGGCCTGGACGTTGACACCCAGGTGGTTGACGCCTCCAGCGTGAACGCCCCCGACGTTCCCGAAACCGGCGTGACCTTCGCTGAGAACTCCCTGCTGAAGGCGCGCGCTGTTGCCGAGGCAACCGGTCTGGTCGCTATTGCTGACGATTCCGGCCTGTCGGTGGATGTGCTCAATGGCGCTCCCGGTATTTTCTCGGCACGCTGGGCGGGTAGCCACGGTGATGACACCGCGAACCTGAACCTGCTGCTGGCTCAGCTGAGCGATATTTCTGCCGAGCACCGCGGCGCGAAGTTCTGCTGCGCGGCGTCGGTTGCCTCCCCGAACGGTTTTGAGGCGGTCGAGTACGGCGAGCTGCCCGGCGAGCTGCTGACCGCACCGGCGGGGGAGGGCGGCTTCGGCTACGACCCGATCCTGCGCCCCGTGGAGCTGAACGGTGAGAACGCCCTGTACGAGGGGCAGTACGCTGGCAAGTCTTGCGCTGAGATTCCCTCCGAAATTAAGAACTCGATTAGCCACCGTGCGCGTGCTTTTGAGGCGCTGATTCCTCAGATTGCTGCCGCGCTGGTCTCCTAAAACCGCTGTCTAAAACCGTCGCTGAGGCGCCAGAGCGTACTCGCTGTGCCGCTCTGACTGTGCCTCTCTGTTGGGTGAAAATGCGGGGTTGGGTGCGATTTTTTCACGCATCCCTCTAAAATCCCCCACAGGGATACCAATTAAAGGCACAATAGTGTGAGAAGCTTTACCTCAAGGTTAGTGACACCAAAGAAACTCGTCTGTTGAAGGTACCTTCGGCAGGCGAGTTTTGCTATTGAAGAGCCTTTCAACGCTGCATCTGCCCGATGCTTGCTGTCACCGACCGCGGTAGAAAAACCTGCAGCGAAAGAGACACACTGATGCTCATCCTTCTTCTGCTGATGGCACTCGCCCTTGCCGCCGGATGCTGGGCGTACTCCTACGTGTGGCGCGGACTGAACCGCCGCGTCATTGCCGCCGTGAAGGTGGTCGACCCGATGATTACGCTCGGCCCGTACGTCATGGCGGCGTGGGTGGCGTTCATGGCTCTAATCGCCACGAATATCTGGGCGACCGGAACCCTGCACACTGTGCTGACGATTATTTTCTGCGTGGTTGCCGCCGGTTGCCTCGGCTGGGCTGGATTCTGGTTGCTCATGCACTGCCTGGGCGGGCAGACCCCGGGCAAACGCCCGATATGGTGGCGTGAAGCAGTTGCCGCGAAGTTCGCCTGGCGTAACCTCTCGCGTATGCCCGCCTACCTGGGCGCTCGCACCTGCATCCTGCCGGTGGAGAACCCGCACCTGACCAAGCCGTATTCGGGGTCGTGGACTCGCCCGCTCGGTGCGACCATGCCCGGGTACAGCTCCAACGGTGAGTTTATTGACGGTTTTGACGAATTCGGGCGCAAGATGCCGCGCATCTACCCGGTGGGCCCCGAACCGACTGTTTTTGAGATGGCACGCTGGGGTAAGTCGGTGAGCTCTGACCAGCTGCTGACAACGTTCCTGCCGACGGCTCCGTTTGAGCGTCTGCGTCTGCCCGGCACCATGACGGGCCCCTTCACCTTTGCGGGGGAGGTGCCGCACGGTGCGGTGACGAAGTGGCCTCGCCGCAGCGGCGCAAACCGAGCCTTCGGCTCCTACGCTCGTCTGGGTGAAATCACCGAACGCAAGGTGGAGCTGCTGGTCGACCACCGCATCATTGCGGCGCTGCAGACCACCCGCGAAAGCTACGAACGCCGACACAGCTGGATGCTCGCCTTCACCGACATCGCAGACGGCGACTTCACGATGGACGCTGACGAGAACGGCAACCTGCGCATCACCTTCGGCACGATTGTCGAGGGCTACGAGACTCCGTGGGTCTTCACTAGCACCCTGAAAGACAGCCCGCGACTGCGCCGCAAGGTACACCACGCCATGAGGGAACGCCGCGTGCTCAAGCAGAGTAGCGGCGAGCTGATGGACTGGTACTTCGTGCCGAAGCTCAGCGAGTTCCCGCACGGTCCGGTCACGAATGAGCTTCCCGAAGAGTTCTACTTCAAGTCCAATATCATGGTCACGAACCGTCACGAGAGCTCCTCGCGTGCCACGGGTGAGGCACACTAGCGGGGTGAACGTGGGAACCAGGCACAGCACCATCGGTGACCGTCCTGACCACCCTTTTCCCCAAGCCACGCTAGAATAGAGTTCCGAACGTTGAACGCTCTGCGGGGCACGACACGCGTCGTGCCCCGCTGTCGTTCTGCCCCCGTAGCACTTGAGCCGGACTCGCACTCCGCCCGGTGGCACGCGTTCACCACCGCAGACATATTCACCCGAAAGGATTCCCGTGGCGTCTTCGAACTACACCGCCCGTCACCTCTCCGTGCTGGAAGGTCTGGAAGCTGTACGCAAACGCCCGGGCATGTACATTGGCTCCACCGACTCCCGCGGCCTGATGCACTGCCTCTGGGAGATTATCGACAACTCGGTGGATGAGGCGCTCGCCGGTTTCGGCCAGTCCATTCAGGTCATTCTGTACCGTGACGGTTCGGTTGAGGTACGCGATGATGGCCGCGGTATCCCCACCGACATTGAGCCGCGCACCGGCCTGTCCGGTGTCGAGGTCGTGTTCACCAAGCTGCACGCCGGCGGTAAGTTTGGCGGCGGCTCCTATAACGCGTCCGGTGGTTTGCACGGTGTGGGTGCTTCCGTGGTGAACGCACTGTCTTCCCGCCTGGACGTGCAGGTGGACCGTGGCTCGAAGACCTACCAGATGTCCTTCCGCCACGGCATTCCCGGCTTCTTTGAGTCCGGCCGCACCCCCAAGCCCGAAGATCCGTTCACTCCCGCAACCGAGGGCACTGATGCTCTGCAGATTGTGGGTCGCGCTAAGCGCGGCGTGACCGGCACCCGTGTGCGCTATTGGGCTGACCCGCAGATTTTCACCCCCGACGCTAAGTTCAGCTACGAGGACTTGGCTGCTCGTGCGCGCCAGACCGCGTTCCTCATTCCGGGTCTGCGTATTTGCATCCGCGATGAGCGCCGACTGCCCGGCACCCCCGGCGAGTTGGAGCCCCACGAGGAAGTCTTCCAGTACGACGGCGGCATTAGCGAGTTCGTCGAGTTTCTGGCGCACGATGAGCGTATTACCGACACCTGGCGTTTTAGCGGCAGCGGATCTTTCACCGAGACCGTGCCGGTGCTGGGTGAGGACGGCCGCTCGCAGCTGACCGACGTGGAGCGCGATTGCGAAGTGGACGTTGCGCTGCGCTGGGGCATTGGTTACGAGACGACGGTCCGCAGCTTCGTGAACATTATTGCCACCCCCAAGGGCGGTACTCACACGACCGGTTTTGAGCAGGGCCTGCTGCGCGTGATGCGCAAGCACCTTGCCGATAATGCCCGCAAGTACAAGGTGGGTAACGACAAGATTGAGAAGGACGACGTGCTCGCCGGCTTGACCGCCGTGCTGACCGTGCGTCTTGCCGAGCCGCAGTTTGAGGGGCAGACCAAGGAGATTCTGGGTACCCCGGCGGTTCGCCAGATTGTGTCGAAGGTCGTGGGTGATGCGCTGAAGGCTCGCCTGGAGTCGACCGCCCGCGCCGAGAAGGCTCAGGCGACCGCCCTGTGCGAGAAGGTCGTCTCTGAGATGAAGACCCGCGTCTCGGCGCGCATCCATAAGGAAACTCAGCGCCGTAAGACCGCGCTGGAGTCTTCGTCCATGCCCACTAAGCTGGTGGATTGCCGTTCGACCAATGTTGAGCACTCCGAGCTGTTCATTGTGGAGGGCGACTCGGCGCTGGGTACTGCGCGTCTGGCGCGTTCTTCTTCGTATCAGGCTCTGCTGCCGATTCGCGGTAAGATCCTGAACACTCAGCGTGCCTCGGTGACCGATGTGCTCGCGAACGCCGAGTGCGCGGCGCTGATTCAGGTGATCGGTGCCGGTTCGGGCCGTACTTTTGATCTGGACTCTGCCCGCTACGGCAAGGTCATTATGATGACCGATGCGGACGTGGACGGCGCCCACATTCGTACCCTGCTGCTGACTCTGTTCTACCGTTACATGCGTCCGCTGATTGAGGCCGGTCGCGTGTACGCTGCGGTTCCGCCTCTGCATCGCGTGGAGGTGGTGCGCCGCGGCAAGCCGAACGAGATGGTGTACACCTACTCGGAGAAGCAGCTGCACGAGCTTCTGGATTCTCTGCGGGAGCAGGGGGTGTCCTATAAGGAACCCATTCAGCGTTATAAGGGTCTGGGTGAGATGGACGCCGATCAGCTGGCTGAGACGACGATGGATCCGCGTCATCGCATGCTGCGCCGTATTCGCATTGAGGATGCGGAGGCTGCCGAGCGTGCGTTCTCTCTGTTGATGGGTTCTGAGGTGGCTCCGCGTAAGGAGTTCATTATTGCGGGTGCTCATCAGCTGGATGCTGAGAGCATCGATATGTAGCTTGCGGTGTACCTTGCGGGGTAGTGGTGACTGGCGTGTCACATTTAATGATTTTTCCATGATAATAGTCACACTATTTCTTGGAAGTTTCAGTAAAATTGGTATGATTTAGGCAAATTTAAGCTTTGAGTACTGCTTGAACCACCTGTCATAATTCAGGAATCTGTCACCAAAACTTTGCAGAAATAATATAAAACCGCAAAGTTTCACCCTGGTTCCGAAAGTACCTCCCAACCCCGCAAGGCACCATCGTGTTTCGTCCCTCAATCCACCCGCATGCTGAGGGATAACGTCCAAGGTACCTTTAGCGAAACGTCAAACAATAAACGTCCATACTATGCACAGCATACTCACAGCTCCTCAGGAAAACCCTGTACCTTAGAAGCATGAGAGACACTGTGTCAGTAACTCTCGTACGCCCCCCATTGGCGGGGGACTACCCGAAATCTGGCACAAGCACACATTAAGTACACACATAGTAAGGACCTATCAATGGATCCCCTTGATTTTGGTAGGTGGCAGTTCGGTATTACCACCGTCTACCACTTCTTCATGGTTCCGCTGACTCTGGGTCTGGGCCTTGTGGTGACCTACCTGTACATTCGCTACGTTCGTACCAAGAAGGACGAATACAAGCGCATGACGAAGTTCTGGGGCAAGCTGTACCTCATTAACTTCGCTATGGGTGTGGCCACCGGTCTGGTTCAGGAATTCCAGTTCGGCATGGCGTGGAGTGAATACTCCCGCTTCGTCGGCGACGTCTTCGGCGCTCCGCTGGCAATGGAAGGCCTCTTCGCCTTCTTCGTTGAGTCGACCTTCCTCGGCCTGTGGATCTTCGGCTGGGACCGCCTCAAGCCTGCAGTCCACGCCTTCTGCCTGTTCATGGCTGTTCTCGGCTCCTGGATTTCTGCATTTTTCATTCTGGTTGCAAACTCCTGGATGCAGCACCCCGTTGGCGCAGAAATGATTGACGGTCGTCCCCGCATGACCGACATTGGCGCAGTGCTGATGAACCCCCTCGCATGGGTGACCTTCTCTCACGTCATCACCTCCGCAATTCAGGTTGCAGGTGGCTTCCTGGTTGGTATCGCATGGTACAAGCTGTGGCGTCGCCGCAAGGATGGTATCGACAAGGTCGTTGACGGCAAGGTTGTTGTTGGTGAGTCCGACAAGGGCGCACGTGACAAGACTGACTACCAGGTCTGGTTCAAGTCCCTGCGCCTGGGCGCTGTTGTGGGTCTCCTCGCCTTCGCAGGTATCGGCGCATCCGGTCACCTGCAGGCACAGATGATGATCCACGAGCAGCCCATGAAGATGGCTGCTGCAGAAGCCGCGTGCCACGATGGCACCGCCTTCTCCGTTCTGACCGTCGGCGAGCTCGGCGCTCAGAGCTGCGATAAGATCCACACCGTCATCGAGGTCCCCGGCGTGCTGTCCTTCCTGGCATACGACAACTTTGACACCCCGGTGAAGGGTATTCAGACCCTGCTGCCCGAGTACGAAGCTAAGTTCGGCACCAACCTGCCCAACAACCCGCTCTACGGTGAGCGTGCAGGTCAGAAGATTGACTACCTGCCCTCCCTCGAGGTCTCCTACTGGGGCTTCCGCGGCATGATTGGCCTGGGTGCAGTCGTACTGCCCTTCTATCTCTACGCGCTGTGGGTAACCCGTAAGAAGGGCGTGGGCACCGTCCCCGAGTCCAAGTTGCTCAAGAACGTTGCAGTCTGGTCCATCCTGGCTCCCTTCTTCGCTATCTCCCTCGGCTGGATCTTCACCGAAATGGGCCGCCAGCCCTTCGTTGTGGCTCCGAACCTTCAGGGTGACCCCTCGATTCACCTGTTCACTGCAGCAGCTATCTCCCCGGGTGTTTCCGGTGAAGAAATCCTCTTCTCCCTGCTCACCCTGGGTCTGCTCTACGGCGTGCTGATGGTGGTTGAGGTTTACCTGCTCATCAAGTACGTCAAGGCCGGTGTGGTGGCAGCAATGCCCGAGCTGGTTCAGTCGCACCACGAGGACGAGTCCAACGACAAGTCCAAGCGCGATGTGCTGGAGTTCGCCTACTAGGCGGGTAAGGATTGATTCACCATGAACTTTGATTTCAATATCTTTGCCGGTCAGCCTGGCCTGCCCACCCTCTGGTTCGTCGCCATTGGCGTCTTCCTCATCATGTACATGATTCTCGACGGTTTCGATCTGGGTGTCGGTATGCTGATGGGTTCCAAGTTCACCAAGAACGAGAAGGAACGTCGTCTGCTGCTGAACATCATCGGCCCCGTCTGGGACGGTAACGAGGTGTGGCTTGTGACCGGTGGTGCAGCTCTGTTTGCTGCATTCCCCATCTGGTACGCAGCCCTCTTCTCGGCTCTGTACATCCCCCTGACCCTCGCGCTGGTCTTCCTGATTCTGCGCGTGGTCGCCATTGAATACCGCGGCAAGAAGAACGATGAGAAGTGGATCCGTAACTGGAACATCGCTCTGTCTGTTTCTTCCTTCTTCATCGCGTTGCTCGTCGGCGCTCTGCTCGGTCTGACCTCCATGGGTCTGCCCATCAACGAGAACGGCGACCGCGTCGGCGGCGCCTTCGCATGGATCTCCCTGCCGGTTCTGCTCGGCGGTCTGGGCTTCGTTGGCTTCTCCCTGGTTCAGGGTCTTGCCTTCATCGCTCTGAAGACCGACGGTGACATCCGCCACCGTGCCCGCAACACCCTGGTACGCTGGTCTCCCGTCCTGCTGCTGCCGATTGTTGCATGGGTTCTGACTCTGGACTTCACCACCGGTAACGGCATCTCCTGGCTGTGCACCATCCTGGCTGTGGTTGCTGTTCTGATTGCTTGGATCTCCGCAAAGGGTGGCCGTGAGGGTCGCGCTTTCGCTGGTCTGTCCGTGTTCCTCGCATTCGGCGCTCTGGCAATCTTCACCGCAATGTACCCGAACGTTCTGCCCTCCACCCTGGACCCGGCATACTCGCTTACCATTGCGAACGCATCCAGCTCCGAGTACACCCTGGGCGTTATGACCTTCGTGACCTGCCTTGGTCTGCCGGTCGTGTTCGTCTACCAGGCATGGACCTACTGGGTCTTCCGTAAGCGTCTGCACGTGGATCACATCCCCGAGGCTCACGACGCTACCGAACTGGCTGAACTGCCGACCAAGTAGCATGTAGCTGATTGAAGGATCCCCCGAATTTCTCTTCTGAGAAGTTCGGGGGATTTTTCTATGCCCCCAGAGGACTATTCCTACAGAGGATATTCCCGCAGAGGCTGCAGCTCTCGGCAGATGAGTGGGCGCGCAAAAATTTTTGGTGCACACCCCCCCCGAAATTCGAGCGCGGCAAGGAGCAAAAAGTGTAATGTGGTGAGCAACTCACTCTTATGAAAGGTGTTCAACGATGAAGTCCCTCAACCGTAGCTCCACTGCATCCGCTCCTCGCACCGGAACTACCCCTCGCACCGGCACGCGCCGCCGCCTGCTCGCCACGGGTGCCCTGTTCTGTATCGGCATCATGCCCCTGAGCGCCTGCTCGCTCTTCAACCCGCCGCTGGAACGCGACGAAAGCGTCCACGCCATCTTCGACGCGGAACAGGACATCGTGAAGATGCCCCTGGACGATTACCTCTACTACGAGCGCACCAACTACGAATACACGGCCTTTCAGATTGCCATGAAGCAGTGCTTTGCCGAACACGGGCAGAACTACACCATCCAGGCTCCCTATTCTGAAAGCGCACCCCGCGGTGATTTGGGACGAAAGTACGGTCCCTGGAACGTCGAGTACGCCCAGAAGTACGGTTTTCAGAAGCGAGACCCCAACAACGCAGCCGCCCCCATCTCCTATAACTCGGGGGAGAGCATGAGCCCCGAGGACAAGCTTCGCACCGAATGCTACCCCAAGGCCCGCGAGACCCTGGAGGCCGCGGTGCCCGAAGGCAAGAGGCCCGAGAATGAAGGGCAGTCCACATCCAGTCGTATCTCTACTGAGGCGGGTAACGCCGTTTACGGTAGCAAACTGCACCGCGAGCTCGAAGAGAAGTGGAAGCAGTGCGTCTCAGACCGCGGCCTCACCCCTCGCTCGGCAGGCTCCGTCGCCGAGGAAACCCCGCTGGCTGAGCAGCTGAGCAAGAACAACGGATTCAACGAGCCCGCCTCCGAAGAAGAGATTCGCATCGCCACCATCCAGGCCGAATGTAACCAGCAGGTCGGCATGAGCAAGCAGCTCTACGACCTGGAAGCTCAGTACCAGATGCCGCTCATCCGCAAGTACCAGTCACAGCTTGAGCAGGACCGCAAGGCAGAACGTGAGCGTGACGAGAAGTTCAAGCAGTACGTTATGGAGCACCAGTAAACCGGGACGCTGAAAGACAGCACCACAAAAGACAGCGCAAAAACAGCTCAGAAAGACACCGCCATGACCACTCACTCACAGAACCAAAACAGCGGTCACCGCTTTAGCGAGCGCATCGCCCGACCCCGCGTGCTCCTGCTGCTGGCAATCCTCGCCATCGGCTCGCTCATGCTGTCCTTCTACCTTGGCACCCGCTACGCCGCAACAGGCCCCGACCCGACCGTGCAAGCGAAAACCGTGATCCCGGTCTGGGCGAAGGTCGAAGAACGCACCGTCAGCGAGGGACTCGCCATTGCAGGAACCACCAAGGCTGGAGAGACCGCCCCGATTAGCGCACGCACCAACGGTGAGCCGGTGCTCGTCTACCAGAACCAGAAGCCCGGTAACGTACTCAAAGCTGGTGACTTCATCGGCATTATCGGTGCCGACCCCGTCTTCGTGCTGGACGGGCCGCTACCGCTATACCGCGACCTGAACCTGGGCGATAACGGCGACGACGTGCTCGCCTTCCAGAAGGCACTGAACTCCGCCGGGTATGCCACCGCTCAAAGCGGCACCGTCACCGAAGACACCCTCGACGCCGTCACGCGCCTGCACCGCGCGCACCTGACCGGCGTGCCCAGCGAGGGGGTCACCAGCATTGCCCGCAGCAACTACGCGATTCTGCCCGGCGGCAGCCACACCGTCACCGCCGTTGCCGCGGTCGGTCAGCTCATCAGCGACGGCAACCCCATCGCGAGTGTAGAAACTAGCGAACCCTACGTGGAATCCAGCGTTGAGCTCTCCGTTGCCAATAAGCTCAAGGCCGGCGACCGCGTTAGCCTGCGCACTTCCACCGGCAGTGTGGAGGGCACCATCACCAGCATTGGTGAGCTGCAGAACGACCCCTCCAAGGGTGCGGCAAAGAGCGTGCGATTCAGCGCCGACGACCCGAGCAAGCTCACTCCGGGGCAGAGCGCATCCATCACCAGTAAGGGCAACACCTCAACCACCCTCGCCGTGCCGACTACCGCGGTACGCCAGGACTCCCAGGGCACCTACGTGCTCGTTGAAAAGGGCGGAAGCTCCACCTCGACCAGCAAGGATGCGCCCGCCACCGAACGAGTTAACGTTGAGGTTCTGCGCACCGCCGGCGGATACGCCGCAATCAACGCAAACCTCAGCGCGGGACAGAAGGTGCTTGTCTCATGAGCCGCCGTAAGATAACCCCAGACACAAGCCCAGGACGTGCGCCTACAATTGCGCCCAACGTAGCGTCCGCCGCTACACCTGCTGCCGGGCTCGGTACCGCGCCCGCTATCGAAATGCACGGCATTACCCGTGTTTTCGAGGGGAGCGAACGAGCAGTCCTCGACCACCTCGACCTGGTGGTCGAACGCGGCGAATTCCTCGCCATTATTGGTCCGTCGGGCTCCGGTAAATCCACCCTGCTCAACGCCATTGGCCTGCTCGACACTCCCACCAGCGGAACCTACAGCCTCTTCGGCAAAAACACGGAAGGACTCAGCGACAGAGAACGCGACGAAATGCGCCGAGACCACCTCGGCTTCATCTTCCAGTCCTCAAACATGCTGCTGGATGAAACCAGCACAACCAATGCCTCCATGGGCCTGCGCGTGCAGGGCGTACCCTACGGCGAGCGCCTGCAACGCACCGAAGAAACCCTAGAATTTCTGGGGTTGAGCGACCGCGCCAGCATCCGCACCCGCTACCTCTCCGGCGGCGAGAAGCAGCGCTGCGCCATTGCTCGTGCCCTCGCCACGCGCCCGCCGCTGATTCTTGCCGACGAGCCCACCGGCAACCTGGACAGCCACAATAGCGCCAAGGTCATTGAGATTCTTCAGCGCATTAACGCGACCGGCTGTACCGTGCTGGTGATTACCCACGACCCGGAGGTTGCCGCCGCCGCCCGCCGCGTGATCCGCATTGAGGATGGGCGGCTGCACGAGCAGAGCCGCACCGATTCGGCTACGGTGCCGGTTGCTGAGGTGCCGGTTGCCGAGGCTGTGTCGGCTGCAACGGATACCCCTGCAGAAGCTACGGTAGGTGCCCCGGTAGACGCCTCCGCGAGCCTTGCACCGGGGGAGAAGCCCGCTACGCATCGCCGCGGAAGCTTCCTCACCGACGACAGCATCGAGGCGATCTCTGCGCTCACCTCCCGACCGCTACGCACCCTGCTGCTGGGCCTGTCCTTCGCACTGGGCGTGGGCGGACTCATCAGCGCCTCCGGCATGAGCGAATCCGCCAGCTACCAGGTGAACCAGCGCCTGCTCGGATCCGAACAGTCCACGCTCTACATCAGCGACAGGGACAATGACCAGAACATGCTCGGAACCTACCGGCAGGGCGAATCCGCGCAGAATGTAGCCGACCGTATTAGCGCGCTGGACTACGTGAAGAACACCGGATTCGTCAGCAGTGTGGCACCCGCCGACGTGCGAATCACCCGGTTCAGCCCCTACGAGGACGAACCCAAAACGGCGATTGGACTCACTTCCACCTCGAAGACCAGGCTCGAGCAAATCGGTGCCCGCATGAACCCCGAAACCCTGCGTGCGCTCGAACAGATGAACGCGACCCTCACCCAGCAGAACGTTGCCGACCGTGAACGCTCCGAGCAGCTCTCCGGCGCTATTGTGTCGGTCTCCGCTGCCCGCGCCCTCGGCATTATTCCCGAAGATAAGGCTGCAGATAACGCCACAACCGAGCCCAGGCCCGGCGAGCTACCCGCCGTCGACTACGGCATTAAGCTCGGTGGGTTGCCGCAGGTGGCACCCGGTGTGAGCATCTGGGTGGAAGGTCAGCTGATGCCGGTCATTGGCCTCTTCGACCCCGGCAATAGCGGCTACGAATTTAGGAACACGGTCATTGTCTCGCCGGGCACACTTCAGCGCACCGGACGCGGCCAGGTCACATACATTGCCGAAACCGAACGGGGCTACGGCAAAGCGGTCGCCAAGGCAATTCCGCTGACCCTCAAGCCCGCTGAACCCAGCCAGATCAACGTGGAAACCCCCTCCGACCTGCAGAGCCTACGCGCGTCTATCGCCTCGGATCTGGGCCTGTACGTGGGTGTGCTCTCCGGTATTCTGCTGGTGCTCGCCTCCCTCTCGGCGGCAACCGCCATGTATCTGTCCGTGCAATCGCGCACCGCAGAGATTGCGCTGCGCCGCGCCATCGGATCGAGTAAATGGCTGATTGCCCGCATCTTCCTCATGGAGGGCGTCATGCTCGGCGTGCTCGGCGGCTCCATCGGCGCCTGCTCCGGCATGATTGCGACCATCATTCTTTCGCTCGTGCAAGGCTGGCAGGCGGTTCTCTCACCCGGATTCGTGGTGCTCGGCGTGGGCGTTGGCGCCCTTACCGGTCTGGTGTCTTCGGCATACCCGGCGTGGGTGGCATCCCGCAAGAGCCCCGCCGACGCTATGCGCGGCTAGAGTGAGCGCCGGGTGAGGACCAACCAATTACCTGAAACCTGACTGGTCAAATAGGTATTAGATAGCCCAACCCTTAAACTGATGGGAGGTAAAAACAGCAGAAGACTAAGGACAACACGTGAGTCGAACGCACACACCGCGTCACGCTGACAAACATCAGAACACTGAGGCACCAGAGGTGACCGAAGGAAAGCGCAATGACCGCACTGACCGCCGCCCACCTCTGGGCCCTGACGCCCGTAAAACCCTCAGCACGTTCGGTGTCATCACCGCCGTGCACACCATCGCGACGGTGCTTTTCAGTGCCGCCTTGGCTGTGATTATTGCCCGCGCAGCACACGCCGGTTTCGCCGCTGTTGCCGCCGAGCACGCGCGCCTCAAGGAGACGAGCGCGCCGGACGTGTACCGCGCCTACGTTGAGTTCGCCGGCTCCGCCCAGGCACACCTGGAAGCGCACGGCGGCTGGCTGCTCGGACTCGGCGGCATCTTCGGTGACGGCGACGCCATTACCCCCGGCCTGATTGCGGTCGCCGTGGCTGCCCTGCTTGTCCGCTCGGGTACCGACTACCTGCTGGCTGTGAGCGCGCAGCGTGCCGCCTCCGGGGCGAAGTCTCAGATTCGTTCCTCGCTGCTCAAGCGCGTGCTCGCCACCGGTGGCGCAGACACCCCCGAAGGTACCGGCGCGACCGCTGTGTTGCTTTCCCGCGGCCTGAACGCCCTGGACGACTACTACACCAAGACCCTGACCGCGTTCGTTTCCACTGCGGTTGTGCCGTTCATCCTCTGGGTCGTTGTGGCGTCCCTGGACTGGATGAGCGCCATGGTGCTGGCGTGCACCCTGCCGCTTATTCCGGTGTTCATGATTCTGATTGGTAAGAACACCCGCGACGAGACCGCAGAAGCTCAGGCTGAACTGCACCGCCTCTCCGACCATATTCTGGAGCTGGTACGCGGCCTGCCCGTCATTATCGGTCTGGGCCGTGAACGTGCACAGACTCGCGCCATGAACGCCCTCGGCCAGCGTTACCGTGAACGCACCATGCAGACTTTGCGTAGCGCCTTCATGTCTTCGCTTGCGCTGGAGCTCATCACCACCATTTCGGTGGCGCTGATTGCTGTGCTGATTGGTGTGCGCCTGGTCAACGGCACCCTGGGCCTGGACACCGCAATTCTTGTGCTGCTGTTGGCTCCCGAATGCTACCAGCCGCTGCGTGATGTGGGTGCCGCCTACCACCAATCGGAGGACGGCGTTGCCGCCCTGCGTAGCGCCCAGAAGATTATTGATGCGCCCCTGCCCGCCGCCGCTGCGGACTCGGCAGAGCAAAGCGCAGCATCGCAGAAGGCTCAGCCTTCCACCATCGCGGTTGAGGACCTGTCGGTGAGCTACCCGGCGCGTCCTGCCGTGCTGACTAACCTGTCGCTGAACCTGAACCGTCGCGTTGCCACTGCCAACGGTGAACGCGGCGCGGTCATTGGCGTGATGGGTGAGTCCGGCTGCGGTAAGTCCACCCTGCTGAACGTGTTCTCCGGTGCCGTGCGTGAAGGTCTGGTGCCCACCGGCTCGGAGGAGCCCGTGCACCTGACCGGTAGCGTGACCGGTCTGGGAACCACCCTGGTCATTCCGCAGTCGCCGGTCTTCACCGCACCCACCGTGCAGACCGAAATGGCTCTCTATGCGCTGAGCGCCACCGAGGCGGAGCGTGAGCGTGCAGCCACTCTGCTCGGTGAAGCGATGGACTCCAAGAAGTTGTCCGTCACCGATGCTGAGTCCGCGTTGCTGGTTGGCCCGCTGGCTCAGCTGGGCATGGAGAAGCTCACTGCCCTTGAACCCGGTGCCCTCAGTGCAGGTCAGGCGCGCCGCCTCGCCGTGGCACGCACCCTGGCTCGTGCCGAGGCTATCTACCGCGCCGGCGGTGAGCAGACCGTGCTGACCGTCCTGGTGGATGAGCCGACCGCACACCTGGACGCCTACTCGGCATACCTGGTGACCCGCGCCCTGCACCGCCTAGCGGAACTTGGCGCAACCGTGCTGATTGTGACCCACGAGCAGGAGCTTGCCGCCGGCTGCGACACCCTCGTTCGTGCCGTGCAGACCGCTCAGGGTTACACCTGGGCCGCTGAGGCGAACACCGCCCGCGTGCCCGTGCCTGCCGAAACCCCCGCGCACCTGCTCAAGGATCGGGCAGAATACGAGGCAGAAAGCACCGCCCCGGCGGGCGCCTCCGCAGCTGCCGAGGTCGAGGAAGCCGAGCCTGCCGGCCTGTTCGCAAGCCTGCGCACCCTGAAGGAACTGACCGGTATCGGTGTTCGCGCCGCAACCGGTCCGGTGATTATGGCTGCGATTACTTCCCTGATGGCTGCGGCACTGACCGCGCTGTCCGGCTGGCTGATTGTTCGCGCCGCCGAGGGTCCGGCAATGATGTACCTGATGGTCGCCATTGTGGGCGTGCGTTTCTTCGGTCTGGGTCGTGCCTGCGCCCGCTACGCTGAGCGTCTGATGACCCACTCGAAGGTTCTTGCCGCCGCAAATATTCTGCGTCTGCGCGCCTGGGTTGGCGCATGGCAGAGCGTGAGCAGCGTGCGTGCCCTGCTGCGTGGTGACGCGCTGCTCGAACGCCTTGTGGGTGGTATTGATGAGCTGCGTGACGGCGTGCCTCGCGTTATTATTCCGCCGGCTGCGCACCTGCTGGTCATGACTGCGGCGCTGATTACGACCGCGTGCATCCTGCCGCAGGCTCTGATTCCGGTCCTACTTGCCGTGCTGGTCAGCACTTTTGTGGCTCCGTGGATTGTGCTGCGCGCCGATGCCCGTGCGGAGGCGCTGGCTCGCCGCTCCACCGCGCAGATGCTGCGCCTGGGTACCGGCATGCTTTCGGCTGCTGAGGACCTGCGCGCTAACGGCGTGGCAACCACCGCTGAGAAGGCTAACGGCGCCCTGGACGCCGAGAACCTGTCCGCCCTGCAGAAGGGCTCGACCGCTCAGGGCGTGGGTCGTACCCTCGTGACCCTCAGCTGGTTCGGTGCGGCTCTGGCGAGCGCAATTATTGCGTACCCGCTGGCTGTTGACGGCACCGTGCGTGCCCCGGAAGCGGCGATTGTGGTGTTGCTGTGCACCGGCATGCTGGAAAGCTCCCTGGGTCATGTTGAGGCGGTCCGCTCCTGGCCCGCGTTCAGCCGCCTGCTCGCGACGATTGCCCCGAGCGTGCGTAACGTATCCCTGGAGGGTATTGTTGCCGTCTCGACCCTGAAGCGTTCCGTGCCGACCGAGGCTGAGGTGGACACCCACGTTCTGCCGCGTCGTGTTGAGCGTCTGCGTGCCCGCGCGGAGGCTGAGATGGAGGAGCTGCTGGAAGCTGACCGTCAGCGTGCTCACCGCTTTGACCGCCCCGAATCTGCAACTGATTCTAAGGCTGGCGCTCAGTCGGATTCTAAGGCTGTGCGCCCGCCGAAGCCCGGCGAACCCACCCTGGTCAGCTGCGGCACCCCGCAGGAACTCGGCGTGAAGGTCACCGACCCCGCCCCGGCACTGAGCCTGCAGGACGCAGCCGCCCGCTGGCCCGGCATGGACCACCCGGTCTTCACCGACCTGAACATGAACGCCCGCGCGGGCTCCTGGACTGCGGTGACCGGCCCCTCCGGTTCCGGTAAGTCTACCGTGCTTGCAACCGTTCTGGGCTTCTTGCCGCTGGAGTCCGGCCGCGTGCTGGCTTCCGGTGAGGTTCTGGAAGGTGAGCAGCTGCGCGGCTACGCGGCGTGGTGCCCGCAGGCGGCTCACATTTTTGAGTCGACCCTTGAGGGTAACCTGATGCTGGCTCGTGACCGTTCGGATCGCCCGAGCGAGGAAGAGCTGATTGAGGTTCTGCGCCGTGTGGGTCTGGGCGAGTGGTTTGACACTCTGCCTCAGGGCCTGCGCACCCCGGTGGGTGCTGGCGGTTCCTTCCTTTCCGGCGGTCAGCGTCAGCGTCTGGCGGTTGCTCGTGCCCTGCTGGTGAACTCGCCGGTGCTGCTGCTGGATGAGCCGACCGCGCACCTGGACGCTGAGTCTGCTCGCGCGCTGATGGCTGACCTGGATGCGGCGACCCGCTCCAGCTCCGTGGCTACGGTTCTGGTGTCGCACCGTCCTGAGGATATTGCCCGCTGCGATGAGGTGGTTCGCCTCTAAACGTGCCTGTTGGCAGGCACGACATGCGGGATTGCACATGAAGAAAGGCCCCGGTACATCAGTACCGGGGCCTTTCTGTGCGTTCATATCTCTGCGCGTTATATGCGCGCAGGTTCCTCGCGGCTTCGTCGCTCCCTGCTTCGTCCTCCCCGGCTTCGTTAGCAACCTAAGGTCGAAAGTCCGTGAACGGCGCGCCTAGAAGAGCTTTTCACCCTCCGGGCTAACCGCCAGCGCAGCAGAAACAGCCGCATAGTTCGGGCCCACAATGCCGATGCTCTGAGTAAGCATCACACCGGAACCATCACGGGCACCGTGCTCGGTCGGCAGGGAACGAGCCACACCGCCGGAGGACGCCGCCTTCGCCGGGCCCACGCCCACCCACGCCAGAGCCAGCTGGCTCTCACCGGTGAGGAATCGGTGCGCACGCACACCACCGGTCGCGCGGCCCTTCTGCGGGTACTCGCTCAGGGCGGTGACCTTGGCGCTTGCCAGGCCGTCCTTGCCGTTGGTGACGGTTACGACCTCCGCCGCGTCGCCGGGCGCGGTCACGCCCAGGGCGATGAGGCGGTCGCCATCGGCAAGCTTGATGCCTGCGATACCGCCGCCGGTGCGTCCCTGCGGGCGGACCTTTGCCGCGTCGAAGGTCAGTAGCTTCGCGTCGCGGGTGACGAAGGTGAGTACCGCATCGTCGGTGGGGCAGGGGGCGGCGGCTACGATTTCGTCGCCGTCCTTGAGCTTCATGATGTCCCACTCGGTCTGGTTCAGCGGGTAATCCGGGTTCAGGCGCTTGATCACGCCGCCCGCGGTTGCCAGCGCCAGCACCGTGTTCAGCGGTACGAGGGCGACCAGCTTCTCACCCTTGGCGAGCTGAACCAGCTCGGCTGCCTTCACCGCCGACGCCATGGAAGGGGTGCCACCGTTCTCGTCCAGCACCGCAATGTCCATAACGGACAGGCGCACCATGCGTCCTGCAGAGGTCACGGCACCGATCTCACCGCGCGCGGTGGTCGGCACAATCGAGGTGAACACGTCGTGCTTGAAACGCTTGCCGGGATCCACGAGCGCCTCGCGGATGGGCTTGCCGGGGGTTCGTCCCATCATGCCGGAGGCCGAAAGCAGCACCCAGCAGGGCTCATCCGCGATTTCGAGGGCGAGGCCCAGGCTCTTCTTCGCCTTGGACTGCGCGGTGACCGCCTCAATGGCGACCTGCATGTCGTCCTTGGATTTGAGCTGGGTGCGGCGGTCGGTGCCGTAGCGTTCGGCTACCTCTGCGAGCTCTTCGGAGACCAGTTCGCGCAGCGCCGCATCGGAGCCGAGGATACGCTGCAATTCCGCGATTTCCTGCTGCAGGGTGTCGCGTTCTGCTTCGAGTTCCAGGCGGGAGTACTTGGTGAGCTGGCGCAGACGCAGCTCCAGAATGTGGTTCGCCTGGGTGTCGGTCAGGTCGAAGACAGCCTTCAGCTTTTCGCGTGCCTGGGCGGTCTCATCAGATTCACGAATGATCTGGATGACCTCGTCAATGTCGAGGATCGCCACGAGCAGGCCTTCCACCAGGTGCAGGCGGTCGGTGCGCTTGCCCAGGCGGAATTCGGTGCGGCGGCGGACCACGTTCAGGCGGTGGTCAATGTACACGCGCATCAGGTCGAGCAGGCCGAGGGTCTGCGGCTGACCGTCCACGAGCGCCACGTTGTTAATGCCGAAGGAATCCTCGAGTGGAGTGTGCTTGTAGAGGGCGGCAAGCACCGCCTCCGGGTTGAATCCGTTCTTGATTTCGATGACGAGGCGCAGGCCGTTGGTGCGGTCGGTCAGGTCGACCACGTCGGAGATGCCGGTGAGCTTCTTGGAGTTGACGCCGTCCTTGATCTTTTCGATGACCTTTTCGGGGCCGACCATGTACGGCAGTTCGGTGACGACAATGCCCTGCTTGCGGGGGCTGACCTGCTCGATGGAGACCTTCGCGCGGGTCTTGAAGGTGCCGCGGCCGGTTTCGTAGGCGTCACGGATGCCTCCCAGACCCACGATGGTGCCGCCGGTGGGCAGGTCGGGGCCGGGGATGAACTTCATGATGTCTTTGAGGGTCGCCTCGGGGTGGGCGATGAGGTGGCGGGTACCTGCGATGACCTCGCGCAGGTTGTGCGGTGCCATGTTGGTTGCCATGCCGACCGCGATGCCGGTGGTGCCGTTGACGAGCAGGTTCGGGAACGCTGCGGGCAGCACGGAGGGCTGCATGAACTGGTTATCGTAGTTCGGTACGAAGTCAACCACGTCTTCTTCGAGGTCCGCGGTGAGCGCCTGCGCGGCGGGTGCCATGCGTGCTTCGGTGTATCGGGCGGCTGCCGGGCCATCGTCGAGGGAGCCGAAGTTACCGTGACCGTCAACGAGGGGCAGACGCAGCGCGAAGGGCTGGGCGAGGCGCACCATGGCGTCGTAGATTGCGGCGTCGCCGTGCGGGTGGAGCTTACCCATGACCTCACCGGTCACGCGGGCGCTCTTGACGTGGCCCTTATCGGGGCGCAGACCCATCTGCTGCATCATGTAGAGGATGCGGCGCTGCACGGGCTTGAGGCCGTCGCGGGCGTCGGGGAGGGCACGCGAATAAATCACCGAGTAGGAGTATTCCAGGAAGCTGGTTTCCATCTCGGCGGATACGTCGATGTCGACGATATTCTCTACCACATCCACCGGGTAGTCGCTGACGGCGGATTTGGATCGGCGAGCCATATATCTCCTCGTGTCGGTGTGTTTTCGCTCCTCCTATTTTAGCGGGTGGGAGCGGGTCAGACGGGCTGGCGGGTCAGCGTCATCTGTGGGGTACACCAAGCCGGTTGCGGGGCAGTAACCGAAGCGTACCGGGGGAGTGCATGCCGTCATATGCGCATGTATTAGCGTGGTCAAGTAGCATAGCCCGGCTGGAACCCTCTAAGGTAGAGGGGAGTAATACCTAACCGCCTTCATCGTGTGCGCCGACCGACGTCGCCTCATGAAGGCACCGCACGAAAGAGGTACGATGTACGCCACCACCCCCGAACGCGAGCAACTGGTCGCAGACATTAAGCATGCCGGTTTCTACCCCGACCTCGTGCTGGAAGTGGTGGATGACGCGCTGGCGGGCATGAACCCGGACGCGCACTTCGTACAGCATGAAACCCACTTCTCACGCGATGATTTTCACCGCCACATCACCGTGATGGTGCTCTGCGGTGAGCACGTCATCTTTGCGCACCTGGACGACCAGCACCTTGAGGGTGACGCGCAGGGTACCGTGGCGCATGTGAGCGTGGAGGCGGTGCACCTGAGCGCCCTGAACGCGGTCACCATCAGCTACGGTTTCAGCCAGCCGCAGGCGTACAACGCCGGTAGCACCGCCCCGACTGAGATTTCCTTCCAGATTGCCTGGACCGGTTCGCTGCACATGGAGCTGGCTCCTGCCGGTTGCCAGGATCCGCAGTGCAATGCCGACCACGGCTTCACCGGCGATGCGCGCCGCGAGGACATTGCAGTGCGTGTTTCTGCAACCGCTGACGGCCCGGAGTCGGTTCAGCGTGCGCAGCATTTTGCGCGTGCACTGCACCGTGCCCGCATGTACGCAACCCGCCGATAAATAGCACCGATAAGCACCGCCGATAAACACCCCGAGAGGAACCTATGACGGCCCCGTCCCGCACCGAACAGCCCACTCTGCACGATGTTCTGGGCGCGCCGTTGCCCCCCGCGCCCGCCTACGGCAGCAATAGCATCGCCGATGTGCTGGAGTCCGCCTCCTCTCTGGTGGCTCAGCGAAGCCTGGCGCGCCCCGCGCACGCCCTGGACGACGACCCGGCGTTCAACTCCGTAGCCGACCCGCTGAACCTTGCCGGTCGCCTCGCGGAGCAGGACGTTGACCCGGCGTCTTTCCGTCACGCCTGCGTGGTCATGGTGGACGGTCTGGGCGAGCAGCTCATCAATAGCTACGGCGGCTACGCGCCCGCCCTGCGTAAGACCCTGAACCTGGGTCCGCTGGACGCCGCGTTCCCCACCACGACCGCCGCCTCCCTGACCTCGCTGGGTACCGGCACGGCACCGGGCGCGCACGGCATCGCCGGTTACGAGGTGCGCAACCCGGCTGGCAATGGGGGAGCGGGCTCGGTCATGAACCACCTGTCCGGTTGGGACCAGTCGGTGGACCCGCACGCCTGGCAACCGCTGCCGACCGTGCTGGAACGCCACCACGAAAACCGCCGCGTGCTCACCATTTCGCTGGGTAAGTACCGCGGTACGGGCCTGACGGAGGCGGCGTTGCGCGGCGGTGACTTCGTGGACGCCGTCGGCTATAACGCCCGCGTCACCTACGCCCTGGAGGCGCTATCCAGCCGCACCCCGACCACCGTGTACCTGTACTGGGGCGAGATTGACGCGGCGGGCCACCGCTACGGCGTGGGCAGTGACGAATGGCTGCAGCAGCTGGAGGAGCTGAACTCGGCGCTGAAGCGTCTGGCGGAGCGCGCCCCGGCGTGGGCGGCACTCTTCGTGACCGCCGATCACGGCATGGTGAACGTGCCCGAGCATCAGCGCATCGACTACTCGGGCGTGGAGGAGCTGACCCGCAACATCGCAATGACCGCCGGTGAACCTCGTGCCGTGCACCTGTACCTCGAAGACACTTCGGAGGCGGCACGCACCGCCACCGCTCAGCGTTGGGCGCAGTACTGGGGCGAGCGCGCCTGGGTGATTGACTCTCGTGAACTGATGCGTGCCGGCTACTTTGGTCCGGTCATTACGGATGCGGCGCGCGGCCGCATTGGTGATTTGATGGTGTGCGCTCGCGACGACTGGGCGCTGTACGATATGCGCCACTATCAGGAGCGTGCCCTGCACATGGTTGGTCAGCACGGTTCGCTGACGGACGCTGAGCGTCTGGTGCCGTTGCGCATGCTCAAGACTTTCTAAAGTACTAGTCTTCTAAAGCATCAGAGGGCATAGAAAACCGCTGGTTATTCGGGTGAATAACCAGCGGTTTTCGTATGTCTAGATGCCCTTGCCTAAAGCCCGGCCTAAAGCCCCTGCCTAGAAGCTACTGCCTAGATGCCCTTTATTGAGCGGCGCGAGGGCGGCCGCTTACTTGCGGCTACCGAAGATGATGTCATCCCAAGCCGGAACGCTCACGCGCTGCTTCTTCGAGGAAGGCTTGGGCTTCTCCTCGGAGGCGGGCTCAGCTGCGGGTGCGGGCTCAGGCTGTGCTTCAGTGGCCGGCGCCTCGGCAACGGGCGCCTCGGCAACCTCAGCCGCGGGTGCGTCCTCGATGGGTGCCGGCAGGGTGAAGGACTCGACCGGAACGGATTCAGCGGGTGCTTCCGAATCCACAGCCAGCGGGTCGGTGGTCTCTGCGGTGGGCTCGGGAGCAGCAGGAGCTACAGGCGCAGCGGGCTGGGCGGGCTCGCGGTGCACGAACACCTCGGGCTCCTCAACCTGTGCCGGGCGCACCGAGCGGGCACGCTCCAGAAGCTCCTTGAGCTTACGCTCGTCAGCGCTCTCAGAGGAAGTAAGGGGTGCCGGTGCGGGCTCGGGTGCCTTCGGCAGACGGGCGGGAGGAACCTCCACGGGAGCCTTCTTCGCGGCGGCGGCAACAGCGTCCTCACTATTGCCCATCAGGAAGTACGCTGCCTCATTCGACGCGTACAGGCCCTGGTTCGCCGGGTTGTACACCCAACGTGCGGGGAAGACGACCTGCGCGGGCAGGTTCTGACGCACCGAATCCTTCAGTGCAATATCAACCTCAACGCGCCACTGGCCGTTCTCCTGCTGGCGGGTGGTCCAGTCCTGGGTTGCGTCCTCAAAACCGTAACGCTCGGAGACTTCCTCAATGCGGGCGCTCAGGGTCACGGGAATCTGTGCGGTACCCGAAGCAGAGCTGCGGCGACCAATCTTCACGCTCTGAGCGGCACGAATAATGTGGGCACGCTCAGCAACGATCGGCCACTCGTAGCGGCGCACGCGCTCCGGCTCCCAACCGGACTCTTCAGCGATTTCCTCAACGGAGGCACCCTGACGGAAACGGGTCTGAATATCGCGCGGACCGTAGGTGCCCTTAGCGCCCAGACCGCGGGCGGGCTGAATACGGCGAGCCTTGGTGATGCTCGTGCGCAGGTTCGCGTCAATCGGCAG